>JAEWOQ010000495.1 GCA_023460875.1 Pseudomonadota bacterium | reverse complement strand
GGCGACCCCGCGCCCGTGGCGGCGCTCGAGGAGCCAGGGCTCGCCGTCCGTCCAGCGGGCGAGCACGGCGCCGTTCTCGGCGAGGCGCGCGCGCCCGCTCGCCCCGAGGGCGCCGAGGCTCCGCGCTGGCTCCCCGAGCCACCCCGCGCTCTCGGCGTCGATGCCGTCGGGCGTGTCCGTCTCCCAGATGGGCGCCCCGCCCAGGAACGGCTCGAAGGTGGAGCCGAGGGGGGCGCTGCGGAGCGCCGGACCCCAGAGCGCCAACGCCACCCCGCCCTGCTCGAGCCAGGTCTGGAGGGCGCTGCGTGCCTCGGGGGTGAGGCCCGGCGGATCGTCGAGGATCAACGCACCGAACCGCTCCAACGCCGAGGCTTCTTCGGGCAGGGACGTCAACGGCTCGATGCGGGCGCCGCTGTCGAGGGCCCGCAGGGCCGTCTCGAGCACCGTCGCGCCGCCCGTCTGCACCGACGCGGTCGCGGGATCGACCAGCACGCCCACGACGAGGTCGTGCCCTGGAGGGATCACCGGCGTCTCATCGTCGGCGGCGATCGCGTCCCTGCCCGTGAGCTGGACGCGCATGTCTCGATACAGGGGGGCGGAGGTGAGCCGCACCGTGGTGTGCCCCTCCCGCGCGGTGAGCTCCTCTCGTGCCAGCACTGTGTCTTCCGGCGCAGGCGCTTCGTCCGCCCCCAACGCCGGCGTGCCCTCTCGGACGCGGAGCTCGACGGCGCGCCCGGCGACGTCCGCGCCGTCGGTGCAGGCGACCTCCACGTCGACGGCCTGACCTCGGACCCGCGCCGCGACGAGCCCGCAGTTGTCGAATGGCTCCCGCAGGTCGGCGAGCGGCAACAGCAGGGGCGTGGCGCGCTCATCCGCGTCGAGGGGCTCGGCGGTCGCCAGATCCGAGAGCAGCACCACCCGCTTGTGCACGTGAGGCAGCTCCGCGAGGGTCGACTCCGCCAGCCCGAGGGCCCCCGCCAGATCCGTGCTGCGGCTCGAGGCCGCGAGGGTGTCCAGGGAGGCGCGCACCGCGGAGAGCTCCGTCGTCGCAGCCAGCGCGAGCCGCGCTGGCGCCCCCGCGAGCACGATGGAGAAGGCGTCCCCCTCCCGGGCATTGGAGAGCAGCTGGCGCGCCCCCGCCAGGGCTCGCTCCCAGCGGATGTCACCGTCGGAGGTGGTGGCCTGCATGCTCAGGGAGTCGTCGAGCACGATCGCCAGCGCCATCGAGGCCCCTCCGGGCCGGGCCACGGAGAGGCGGGAGCACTGCATGAGCGGGCTCGCGCCCAGCAGGGCGAGGGCCACGATCAGAGCAGCGCGCAGCGCCAACAGACCCCGGTCTTCGAGCCGCGCGCGCTGCTTGGCGGTGGCTCGCGCCGCGGGCACCAGCGACGCTCCGGGGAACGTCACCTCCCGCGCTTGCCCGCGACGCAGGAAGTGCGCGGCGACGGGGACACCCACGAGCACGGCGATGGCGAGCGCCGCCGGAAACAAAAAGCTCACGTGACCTCACCCTCGTTGCCGGCGATGGCACCCAGCACGCGACGGAGGGCTCGCACCGGATCGTCCCGCGTCACCACCGTCAGCACGCTCCCACCGCGGGGGAGCAGGCGCTGGCTCCACTCGTCGGAGATGCGCTGGAGCGCCTCCAGGTACCCGCGCCGCGCGCGTCCTCCGTCCGTCTCCACCAGCTGCGAGCCTTCGGGGCTGCGCAGCCGCAGGGGCCCCTCGAACGGAAAGTCTGCCTCGGCGGGATCGAGCACCCGCACGAGCACGATCTTGCGGGAGCGCGTCGCGACGCGGGCGAGCTCATCCGCCGCTGGCGAGGGGATGTCCATCAGGTCGCTGAACACGACCAGCACCGAGCCGCGCGGGGAACGCTCACCCAGCGGTCGCAGGGCCTCTTGCCAGCTCGCCACACCGGCGGCGTCTGCGCCGGAGGCTTGGGCGCGCTCGAGGGTCGCGAGCAGTCGCTCGAAGTCGTCGCTGCCCGCCCGTGCGGGGAGAGACTCGACGTCGGCGCCGCCGATCCAGCCCAAGCCCACCGGATCTCGCTCCTTGGTCGCCACGTAGCCGAGGGCGGCCGCGAGCAGGGCGGCGTAGGCGAGCTTGGCGGCGGGCGCGTGCTCGCTCCGGTAGCCCATCGACGCGGTCGCGTCGAGCAGGAGGTGGACGTGCCGCTCCGTCTCCGTCTCGAACTGTCGCACCACCAAGCGCGAGTGCCGCATCAGCGCGTGGCGATCCAGCCAGCGCAGGTCGTCCCCCGGCACGTAGTTCCGGTGCCCTCCGAACTCCACGCCCGCGCCCTTTCGCGCGGAGCGGTGCACGCCCGTGTAGGCGCCGTCCGCGACGGCGCGCGCGCGCAACCCGAGGGGCGCGATGCTGCCCCAGTCGAGCTCCTGGCGCAGCCCTCCCGGCGACGCTCCCCGCCGGGAGCCTGGCTTCACCGAGCGAGCCACACGCTACTCATGATGAAGCCCATGGCGACGCCGATGAGCACGGCGATCACCCCGACGGCGATCCAGCCCGGAGTCAGCTGGAGCTTCTCGGGCGCGTCGGCGTCCTCCGTGGGGTCGGGTGGTGGGGAGGGAGGGGAGCTCATGGTGAGGTCTTCGAGGTGGCGTCTCTCGCGCCCGGGCCGGGAGCGCGCTCGCTCTCCGTCCCGCCCGGGACGGCCGCGAGCTCCGCGGAGGGAGCTCCCTCGGGCAGGGCGCGCTCACAAACGGCGATGACCTTCGGGCTCAGCGAGATGGGGTCGAGCGCGACGCTGGGATCGTGCTTGCGCCAGAGGGCGCAGGCCTCGACGGCTTGCCCGACGGCGTCGAGGGCGACGTAGGCCTCGAGGAGCTGCCGGTGGATGCGCGCGTGTTGGGCCTCGGACAGCTCCGCGCCGCTCAGCAACCGCACACCGCGGGTGACGGCCTGCACGTAGCGCCCGGCGCGCACGTCTGCCACCAGCGCCGGCAGCTCCGCCTCCACGCGCTGCTGCTGCGAGCGCTCGGGGGCGTCCGCCTGGGTGGCGAGCACCCGCGCCGCCTTGCGGGCGGCTTCGCGTCCCTCGGCCGTGAGGGGCAGGTCCACCAGGGGCACGAGGAAGAGGTCGCCCCGACGCAGACCACGGTCCTGCAGCTGGTTGTAGTAGCTCAAGGTCCAGGCTTGCTTGGTGCTCCCCATGTAGCGGTACGCCACGGTCGCCAAGCTGTCTTCCCCCGTCGCGACGAGCACGAGGTTGTAGGGAACGCGGACGATCGTGCCCGGCTCGGGGATGAGCCACGGCTTCGAATCATTGGCGAGGGCCAGCACCACTTCCCGGTGCGGCGCGCCGAGCAGCTCGATGGCGAGGCTCTTCCACGTCTCCCCTGACTGGACGCGGTGATGGGTCAAGGCGGGGATCTCCAGCACCATCCCTGGGGTGATCGACGCACGATCGGCGCGGTCGAGCCCATTGGCGATCACCAAGATGCGCTCGTTCTGGATGCGCCCGTAATAGCGCTCCGCGAGAGCCGCCAAGGTGTCGCCTTCCTGCACCACGTGGGGGAAGGCGTCCGCGTTCGGCGCGCTCAGTCCGCACGCCAGCGCCGCGCCCAGCGACAACAGGAGTGCACGAGCAGCTCTCCAGACGGTCATCGGTCAGCACCCGTCCGTGGAGGGCTTCTGCTCACGCCCTCCCGAGGAACTACCCACGGCGTCGGTGCTCCCACACGGGCGGTCCGACGGGCTCCTGTCAGCGAGATTTCTGCTCATGGTCGCCGCCCCGGCGATTCTCATCGCGCCCAGCGGCTCGCCCGGAGACGAGCCGCTGGCTGCTCTAGCAGGTGGTTTCCGGCGGGAGCAAGTCCAGGGGCGCCGGTCCCGGCGACCTCCTGCGAGGCGCTCAGAGCGACGTCAGGGTGCCGTGATGGTCGCAGTGCCCCTGGCAGGGGTGATGCAAGTGGCCATCCACCAAGTAGTCGACGTGGTCCCCGTGAGGCACCGCTTCGTGGCCGCAACCAGGTCCGTGGACGTGCCCGGCGTCATGGGCGCCGCAGGAGTGGTCGGGCGTGCAGCCTGCCGGGTGGGCGTCGGTGACCTCCAGACGGTGTTCGTCGCAGTGATCGCCGTGAGGGAAATGGAGGTGCCCGTCGTGCAGGTAGTCGACGTGATCCCCGTGCTCGACCGCCGTGTGGCCACAGCTGGGTCCGTGAACGTGATCGGGGTGGGCGTGGGTCGGGTGGTCGTGGTGGCTCATGTCTGGTTCCTCGTCGGTCATGAAGGGGAGGAAACGGGGGTAACGGGTCCTCCCGCCTCCGTCTTTCGTTCTGGGGCCTCTGGCTCACCGGCGTGGTCCAAGGCGCTCCGAATCAGCTGCGCGATGTGGTCGTCCGCCAGGGAGTACAGGACGTGCTTGTGGTCCCTGCGGCGGGTCACGAGCCCCGCGCTCCTGAGCACCCGTAGGCGCTGGGAGATCGTCGACATCCCCTCGCCCGTGAGGGCGGCCAGGTCCGTGACGCAGAGCTCCCGATGTTCGAGGGCCGCTAGCAGGCGCAGGCGCGCCGGGTCCCCCGCTGCGCGGAAGAACTCCGCGGCTCGTTCCAGTAACACTGGATCGGGTGTGAGGTGGTCTTCTCCGGCCGCGGCGGGGGGCGCGTGGTCACACGCCGGGCTGAACTCGTCAGACGAACGGTTCATCAATCGTTGAAGTGATGACGCGAGAATCGGCGCGCGTCAAGGGCCCCGGGGTGCGCGCTGTCCTTGGGCGCTTCAGTGGCTGAAGCGCCAGGTGGGGCGGCGGCTCGGTCGCTCCGGGCTCTGGGCGAGAGCCTCTTCGGGATACTCGT
This sequence comes from Pseudomonadota bacterium, assembly GCA_023460875.1. GTDB lineage: Bacteria > Myxococcota_A > Polyangia > Polyangiales > Polyangiaceae > NIC37A-2. The sequence continues at coordinate 17,685 of JAEWOQ010000495.1, read as the reverse complement.
ACACGAGCGCGTGGGGCGGGATGGACGCGAGCAGGCGCTCGAGCTGGTGAGCGCTCTCGGGTCGCTCGGCGGCGCGCTTCTTGAGGCAAGCCATCACGATGCGGTCCAGCTCCGGGGGGATGTCCAGATCCGGACGCCGCTCCCGCATCGGCTCGGGGATGGCCCGCTGGTGCATCTCCAGGAGATCACGGCGCGATGGGCCCGACAGGGGCAGCTCGCCGGTGAGGGCTTCGTACATGAGCGCACCGAACGCGTACAGATCGCTCCTGGGATCCACCGGGGCGCCGATGCACTGCTCGGGGCTCATGTATTCGGGGGTCCCCAGGGTGTAGCCGTCCTGGGTGAGCGCGTCCGCCTCCGCCAGCTTGCTCATCCCGAAGTCGAGCACCTTCACCACCTGATCCGTGCCGATGAAGATGTTCCCCGGCTTGAGATCGCGGTGCACGATGCCGAGGCGATGAGCCGCTGACAAGGCGCGGCACACCTGGAGGAAAATCGGGATCGCGAAGCCCGGCGCCAAGGGGCCATCCTCGGCGAGGTGCTCCTGCAGGCTCATGCCCTGGAGCAGCTCCATCACCACGTAGATGGAGCCGTCGGGCATCTGATCGAGATCCATCGTGCGCACGACGTTCGGGTGCTCGATGGACACCTGCACGCGGGCCTCTCGTCGCAACCGCGCGATCTCCGCGCCGTCCGCGGCCGCGGCCCCTCGGAGCACCTTCACCGCGACCTGGTAGCCGAGGGCCAGGTGCTCTGCCGCGTACACCGCGCCGATGCCGCCGGAGCCGATCTTCCTCAGGATGCGGTACTTGCCGCCGAGGACGGTGTTGATGAGGGCGCCCTGGGAGTCCACGTAGTGCCCGCGCTGATCGAGGCCGTGCTCGAGAGCGGCGATGCGGTGGCGCTCCAGAGTGCGAGCCTGGCGGTCGGCGCGCATGCGCTCCAAAAGCAAGCCCAGGCTGCCGCCCCAGGTGGTCCCGATCGCGAAGATGAAGCCGCCGATGAGCGGGCCACCGACCCGCTCTCCGAGCAGCGCGATGAGCGTCCCCGACCCCAGCGCGCCTACGGCGGTCCCGAGCACGGCGGTGGTACGGCGCCGGGCTCTCCAACGTAGCTCGTACGTGCACTTCGGATCGCCCTGGGCGATGCAGCTGGTCTCGCTGAGCTCCGCCTCCGGCAAGCCCCAGAGGCGTGGGATGGAGCGCAGCTCCGCGCGACGCGTGTCGCATAGGCGCTGGCTCGACTGATCGGGGCTCTCGGGGCGCGGCTTGTAGCAGAGGACGACCCGTGATGGATCGCTCAGGGTGAGCTCATAGCTGCCCACGCGGCTGTACTCGCTCGAGTTCTCAGCGAGATGTTTGTAAGCATCGCCGGGATGGGTCGCGACGCGGAGCAGCCGCACGTAGAGGCCGAGCACGTCCGGGTGGGTCGCCCAGCGGCCGCGCGTCGCGAGGGCGTCGGGGCCGAGGCGGTGCGCCAGCGCCTCGAGCGCCCGCGAGATGCTCGCCACGGGGGTCCAGGCGGAGTCGTTGTCGACCTCAGAGCGCCTGATGCGCGCCTCGGCGAGCACGCCCTGGACCGCTTCGTTTCCGTGCTCCTCCGCGAGGCGCAGCAGGTACGGGCGGAGCAGCGCGGCTCGAAGCTCTTCGCGCCCTCCGCCGCTCGCGGCCAGCGCCTTCCTTTCGGCTCCCATGGTACTGCCCGGCCCCATGCTGGACGAAAGGATACTCGGTCTGGAGCGTATCGCATATAGCGGCACGCCCCGCCCGCTCCGCAAGCGCTGGCTCCCGGACGGTCCCCGGACGGTCTCCGGGCTTCTGGACGTACAGCGGCGCCGAGGTGCGTCGACCGTGACCCGCTCGGTGACCCGCTCCGCGCCCCGCTCGGTGACCCGCTCCGTGACCCGCTCCGCGCCCGAACCAGGGACGGAGCGGCGCTGGGAGGCCCCGACGTGTGTACCTGCCGCTCATCGTTGATGGCGGCGATCCACCGCCGGTGGTCGTCGCTGTAAGCGCCGCTCCGCGTCAGGCAGCGCTCCGCGCCATGGAGCGGCGGCTCTGGCCCCTCTTGGCTCCCGTTACGCTCCCGTTACGCTGGGCGCCGCAGGGGACGCAGGGCGGCGGCCGCCAGCAGACAGAGCGCAGGTGTCACGACTAAATGATAGCGATCGTCACCGAAGAACACAGCGTGGGTCAGTGTCGTGATGGCGAGGAGCCCGAACAGGTAACCAGCCACGCCGCTCGCCCCGGTCGCTACGGCGCCGATCCAGCGGGGGCGGCCTGGGAGCGGCAGCGCGGCGACCAGCGGGAGGAGGGCCACCAGCAGATAGAATGGAGGTGAGTCCTGGGTGAGGCACCAGGCGCTGTAGGCCAAGACGCTGCCGAGTAAGGCTCTCTGGGTCCAGCGAGCGACGGCAGACGCGCTGGCGCGCTCCGGGGAGCTCCCGGCAGCGCCTCGTCGAGCGCCCGCCCAGGCGACGGGCGCGAGGCTCGCGCCAGCGATCAAGAGCCAATGGAACAGGCTGAGCAGGCCGCGCCCCGCACGTCGCCGCGGCTCCGGCCACTGCTCGGGGGCGGCCTCGCGCAGGTACTCGATCGCGAAGGACTCGTGATCGAAGGTCTGCGACAGCTTGAGGGGCGCCAAGGCGAGCCAACCTGCGGGATCCTTGCGGATCAGGGCCGCGCCTACCTCACCCCAGCAGCGATCCTGTTGCACCTGTCCCGTGACCACCGGGCAGCCGTCGGCGGCGCGCAGGGTCTGGAAGCGGCCGGTGGTGGTCAGGGCACCGATGGCGAGGTTCCAGCCCCCGTTGGTGGAGATGAGGGCGCAGTCATCCATCACGCGGCAGTTGCGGATAGTCCAAGGGAGGATCGTGAGGATCGTGATCGCCCCGGCCGCGCTGAGCTGCGCCAAGCCGCGCCAGCTGGGGCGCCCCTGAACGAACGCGAGCAAGGGGCCCGCGAGGAGGGAGGCCGGTCGGACGAGCGCGGCGAGACCCAGGAGGAGCCCCGCCCCGACGACGCCACGCCAGCGGCCGCGCTGGGCGACCGCGACCCAGCAGGTGACGAGCAGGAGGAGCGCGGCGAGGGGTTCGGTCATCACCACCGCCGAGTAGACGATCAAGCCAGGGTGCAGCGCGCACAGGGCTCCCGCCACTGCGGCCCGCCGCTCCGAGAGCAGGTAGCGCGCGAGCCGGTACGCGACGAGCACGGTCGCCGTGCCGACGACCGCGTTGGCGACGGGCGCCACCTCGATGGACGAGCCGAAGACGCGATACACGGCGCCCAGAAACCCACTGTAACCCACGGGGTAGTGGGCCCAGGGCTTCCAGGTGGCTTGACCGCCGATGAGGACGTCTTCCGAGTAGCCGAGCCCGGCCGCGATGCGCTCCGCTCCGAAGTGGTAGTAGTGCCCGTCCCAGACCGGCTCTCGCGCCCAGGCCAGGGCGACGAAGAGTCGCGGGACCAGGGCGACCACCCCGAGCGCCCAGGTGAACGCCAGGTCCGGGCGCGAACCGAGCGAAAGGGACCTCATCAGACCGGCGGTAAGTCTTGGGTCTTTTGCCACTGCCGCATGCGCCGCAGGTACGTGCGGGTGACCTGGGTCGGATCGAGGCCGAGCAGCTTCGCGATCTGCTGCACGAATCCCCGGGTGTAGACCTGCGCTGGCAGCTTGCCGAAGTCCTCGGCTTCGATGGCGCGCACGTGGGCGGCGGCGATCTTCGTGCGCTGCGCGATGTCGTCGATCTCGACGCCCTGCGACTCGCGTACGCGCTCGAGCAGTCGCCCCGTGAACTCGGTCTCGGCGTGGATCTCCCGAGCCAGCTCTTCCCGCAGCATGGCGCGCTCTGCGAGCACCGCGCCGTCCACCTCCGGGCGCGCGCTGCGCGTCGAGTCTTCTGCGTCTGGAAAGACGGAGATGTCGTAGGCGCGTCGGCGCACCGGATCGAGCAAGGTGTCGTGGGCCTCTTCGACCCGCGCCCGCTCGCGGGCCAGCTCTGCCTCACTCAGCAGTGAGGTGATGGGGAGGCTCCCTGGTTGATAAATGTCCCGCTGCCGTTTGTAGGCGCGTCGTAGGTCCTCGTCGGTGGCGCCGCGGTGGGTCCACAGCACCTCGTAGAGGTTCGGATCCTGCTCCGTGAGCGGGATCGGATCGACCTGTCGCGGTTGCTCGCGGGAGGTCGCGAGGGCGAGGATACGGCGGGCGACGCGCTCGACGTTCCGGGCGCTCTTGCTCGTGGGCCCGTCGACGAGCAGAGGCTTGCGGCGCACGACGCTCAGCCACACTGCGTCGTCTTGCTCCACGTGCCCCACGTAGTCGACGGTCACGCCGAGATAGCGCGCGGCCATGTCCACCATCGCCGGCCCGAGCTCGCTGTCCTGACGGAGCCGAGCTCCGTTGACCACGAGGCGCGGCCGCAGCTTGGAGAGCTCCGTCGCGGCCCGCTCGCTGATGGATGAGTCGTAGCGCGCCGCGGTCTGGATCAAGCGGATGGGGCTCGGCAGGGGCTCGAGCTGCGCCAGGGCCCGCTCCAGCATGCGGAGCTTGAAACGATCCTTCACGAGCGTGCGCCGGACCCGACGCTGGAACAGGGCACGGAAGAAGCGATAGGCCGCCTCGACGCTGGGAGGCTCGGGCGTGGTGACGCAGACCCCGAGGTCCGCTTCGAGGAACAGGTCCAGGGTGGCCGGCGCCGTGCCGGGGCCGAGATCGAGCACGATGTAGTCGGCGTCCAGCTGTCGCAAGCCGCGGGCCCAGCGGGGCTTCCGTCCAGGACGCACCGGCACCGTGCTGCCGATCGAATAGACTTGGGGCAGCAGGGCCAGGCCAGGGACCGGGGTGGGGATCGGCACGAGCTCGTCGTCCGCGAGGGGATCGGCAGGGTGCGCGGCGGCGCCGTGCACGGCAGGGTCAGCTGGCGGCGGAGGCTCCACGTCGAGCATCGTGTGGAGGGTGGCTCCGCAGGGGTCGGCGTCGACCAACACGACCTTGCGCCCCAGCTGCGCCAAATACAGCGCTAGATTCGCCCCGATGATGCTGTGGCCGACCCCGGGTCGGCCGCCGCCGACCGCGATCACACGCCGAACGCCCGGGGGCAGCGCAGACCCGGTGGATGCTGGGAAGGAGGGCGGGATCGTCACGGCTGGCCGGGTTTAGCACAGCCGCCGTCCAGTCACGGGTTGGAACGAGCCGGCGGGGGCACTAGGCTCCCGCGGCAATGCTGAGCTGGCGCCTGATGGGAGCCCTGGGTGGCTCGATCCTGATCAATCTGAACATGACCACGTGCCGCTCCCCCGGGGAGACGGAGCCGGATCCTGCTCCCCAGAGCGCGCCCGTCGACGTGCAGCTGCCGGGCGTCGACACGTCCGAGCTCACGGCCCGGGAGAAGCGCGAGTGGTCGTCGCAGGTGAGTGAGCTGCTCGCCCCCTGCCCCGATCAGCCCGTTAGCATCGCCCAGTGCGTGCAGGAGAGCCGTCCCTGCGCCGCTTGCGCTCCTGCGGCGCGTTTCCTCGCCAATGAGGTGCGCAAGGGGCGCACGCGGAGTCAGGCGGAGGCGGCCTACCGGGGGCGCTTCGGCAAGGAGCAGGTCAAGTCGATCGACCTCTCCGACTCGCCCCGCAAGGGCTCCGCAACGGCGCCGGTGGTCATCGTCGAGTGGGCGGACTTCGAGTGTCCCGCCTGTCGCGCAGCGAGCTCCGTGCTCGCGCAGACGGTCGGTAAACGCCCCGACCAGGTGCAGCTGGTCTTCAAGAACTATCCCCTCGACATCCACCCGAACGCCGAGACCGCGGCCCGCGCGGCGATCGCGGCCCACCGCCAAGGCAAGTTCTGGCAGATGCATGACGCGCTGTTCTCCGTGGACACGCCGCCGACCCGCTCGGTCATCGACGGGCTCGCCAAGCAAATCGGCTTGAACCTGGGACAGTTTGCCCAGGACATCGAGAGTGAGGCGGTCGCTGATCGCGTCGCTCAGGATCGGAAGCAGGGGGAGGCGGTGCGGCTCCGGGCGACCCCCACCATCTACGTCAACGGCCGCGAGTTCAGCTACTCGGACGACCTCGCTGGGGAGCTGGACGACTGGATCGATCTGGAGCTCGAGCTGCTCGGGGACGCGAAGCCCAGCGGCGCTGCGCCGACTGACGCTGCGCCGACTGACGCTGCGCCGAGCGATGCGAAGAGCGCCGAGCCGGCGCCGAGCGATGCTGCTCCTAGCGATGCGAAGAGCGCCGAGCCGGCGCCGGCCGAGCAGAAGTCACCGAAGGCGCCCGCCGAGGGCACCTCGGCGCCAGAGGGTGCGCCTCGATGAAGGGATCCATGTATGGCGGCGGGTGTTTCCCCACCGGTCGCCATTACCCGGGCATCGCCCACCTCATCAAGATCGTCGTCCAGGGGCTCGCCCAGGAGTGGAGCAGCGAGGACTCGATGACGGACATCCCGTTCGTCTCGATCGACACGGAGACGACTGGGCGGGACTCGGCGGTCGACCGCGTCATCGAGCTCGGCTGCGTGATCTTTCGCGGCGGCGAGGTGGTGGCGAGCCGAGGGTGGCTCATCGATCCAGGCTGCCCCATCCCGGCGGACGCCACCGAGGTGCATGGGATCCGCGACGAGGACGTCGCCGGGAAGCCGACCTTCGCGGAGGTCCTCCCGGAGTACCTGGAGTTCGTGGCGGGGTGCTTGCCCCTCGCCTACAACGCGGCCTTCGATCGCGATTTCCTGCAGGCGGAGATCGGGAGGGTCGCCGGCGTCCTTGGCAATCACGGCGCGCTGCCCCCCGCAGCCCGGAGCGACGTGGCTTGGCTCGATCCGCTCCACTGGGCGCGCGAGCTGCAGAAGGAGGAGCGCAGCCGCGCGCTGGCGGACGTCTGCGCGCGCTTGGGGATCAAGCTCGAGCGGGCGCACCGCGCCACCGACGACGCGGAGGCCGCCGGGCGCGTGATGCTGGCGTTCTTGAAGGACGTCCGAGTGCCGCGGACCTACGCGGCCTTCCTGAAGGAGCAGCGCCGCCTCGACACGATGTTCGGTCTCGAGCGTCTGCGCTGGCGCAACTGAGAGGGCTCTTCGCGGCCCGCCTCGCAGCGGCCCCCGCGTCGCGCCCAGGCCGGGCTCGCCCAGAGCGGCGCCCTTAACTCGGAGGGAGTTCTTGCCGGTTTCGTTCTGGTGAGCTTTCCCACGCCCTGGCCCCGTGCCCTCCGGTCCCGTGGTTGGGCGCTCGGCGCCGCGGTGGGGCTGCTGGTCGCGGGGAGGGGCGCGCACGCCGAGGAGGCACGACGCGCGGAGAAGCCCCTGGAGGTCCTCGATGGCTCACGCTTCCTACTCTCCGTCGAGCGGATTACCGGAGCGCTGGGCTGGTTGACGCGCACGGTCACGGAGAACGACTTCGGGCGCTTCGAGCGGGAGCGCCTCGGCGCTCAGCTCCACCTCTTCGGCGCGAGCGCCCACGCTGGCGACGGACAAGACAGCATCAACTACTCGGCCGTCCCCCGGCTCGCCCTGGACGTCGTCGTGAGCCATGGCCTCACGGTGGGCGGCTTCGTCACCGTCCTCGGCTCGACGGGGACGGAGGACCTGACGATCGACGGCGTCGATCAAGCAGAGATCACCTACCCGGACGCGGTGATGGCCCTCGGCGGCGCGCGCGTGGGCTTCCTCTTGCCCCTGGGAGCCAAGGTCGCGTTCTGGCCGCGTGTCGGCGCTGCATATGCGGTGCAGCGCGTCTTCGGGGCGGCGGGAGCACGTCAGACGATCCAGTCCCTCCAGATCAACCTGGAGCCGACGTTCCTGATCTCGCCCGTGCCGCACGTGGGCATCCTCATCCACCCACTGATCGACATCGGCGTGGCGGGGAGCCTGGAGAGCTCGTTCGTGGTCACGGGGTTGCCGGTCCAGAGCAGCACGGGGAGCCACCGCGTGCACGCGACGGGTGTCGCCGCGGGCCTGGTCGCGTACTTCTGACTCGATGTAGGCTCCGGTCCGTGACGCACCGCGAGCCCCGCGAAGGGGCGCCCCACGTGCCGGACGGGGCGCAGCTCCGGGAGTTCACGCCGCAGGCGATCGTCCTCGGTGTCGTGCTCAGCGCCGTCCTGGCAGGCGCGAACGCCTACCTGGGCTTGTTCGCGGGCATGACCGTGTCCGCCTCCATCCCCGCGGCGGTGTTGTCGATGGCCCTGCTGCGCGTGACGAAGGGGACCATCCTCGAGAACAACGCGGTGCAGACGGCGGCGTCGGCAGGGGAGAGCCTCGCGGCGGGCGTCATCTTCACCCTGCCCGCCCTGATCCTCCTCGGTGTCTGGAGAGACTTCGACTACCTGCAGACGACGCTCTTGACCGGCTTCGGCGGGCTGCTGGGGGTGCTGTTCACCGTGCCCTTGCGGCGCGCGCTGGTGACGGAGGGGCCGCTGCGATTTCCGGAGGGGGTCGCGACGGCGGAGGTCCTCAAGGTCGGGCACCGCACGGGTGCCGCGGGGGTCGGCGAGGCGCGCGGCGGCGCGGTGCTCGTGCTCCTGGGGGGCGTCACGGGAGCGCTGTTCAAGATCGGCGAGTCCGGGCTGCGGCTGTGGCAAGGGGTGCTCGAGGGGGCGCGTCCCCTCTTCGGCACGGTCGTCTACGGAGGCGCGAACCTCTCGCCCGCCCTCGTGGGGGTCGGATACATCGTCGGGCTCAACGTGGCCGCGGTGGTGTTCGCGGGCGGCGCGCTGAACTGGCTCGTGGCCGTCCCGCTGCTCGGAGCGTGGCAGGGGATCGACGCGGAGGACCCGCTGCGCGCCGCCTGGCTGATCTGGTCCGAGCAGACGCGCTACCTGGGCGTCGGGGCGATGATCGTGGGAGGGCTGTGGACGCTGGCCTCCCTGCGCGCGACCCTCGCGGCCGGGATCCGCACGGGGGTGCGCGCGTACCGCGCCGTCACCGGAGGAGCGGTGCTGAAGCGCACGGAGAGAGACATGCCGATGCCCTGGATCCTCGGGGCGTTGGTCTTCTCGCTGCTGCCGCTCGGGTGGATCTTCTACCACGTGACGCGAGACCCGTGGGTGAGCGCGCTGTTGGCGGTGGTGATGCTGATCAGCGGCTTCCTCTTCTGCGCGGTCGCTGCCTACATGGCAGGGCTCGTGGGCTCCTCGCACAATCCCGTGTCAGGGGTGACCATCGCCACCATCCTCCTGACCTCGCTCCTGCTCCTCGGCGTGTGGGGCCCCGAAGAGGCCGTGGGTCCCGCGGCGGCGATCCTGGTGGGCAGCGTGGTGTGTTGTGCGGCGGCGATCGGCGGCGACAACATGCAAGATCTGAAGGCGGGCCACCTGCTCGGGTCGACGCCGTACAAACAGCAGTTCATGCAGATCTTGGGGGTGCTGGCCGCCGCGCTCGTGCTCGCGCCCGTGCTCGATCTGCTGCTCGAGGCTTACGGGATGGGGGTGGCCACGGAGGAGCGCCCTCGCCCTCTCAAGGCACCCCAGGCGACGCTGATGGCCGCCGTGGCCCGCGGGGTGTTCACTGGAGATCTGCCCTGGCCGATCATCGGCGTCGGCGCGGCGCTGGCGGTGCTGGTCATCGCCATCGATCGTGCCCTCGAGGCGCGGCAGAGCCCCGTGCGGGTGCCCGTGCTCGCCGTGGCGGTGGGGGTCTACTTGCCGTTCGAACTATCAGTGCCGATCCTCCTCGGAGGGATCGTCGCCGAGGTGGCGCGTCACAGCTGGCGCCGCGTGCAGGCCGTGGGCGAGGGCACGACGTCGGAGCCGTCGGAGAAGCAAGGAGAGCGCGCGCAGCGCCGGGGCTTGCTCCTTTGTGCCGGGCTGATCACCGGGGAGGCCCTCGCCGGGATCGGGTTGGCCGTCCCGATCGTCGTCAGCGGTCGCGCGGACGTGCTGTCGCCCTGGGGAGCGATCGAGGCGGCGTGGCCGAGCGTCTTCCTGGTCGCGCTCGTGTTGCTGCTGTTGATGCGCGTCAGCGGCGCGCGCCGCGTGCGCTCACGGTGAGCCGTCTTCTTCGATCAGGGGGAGCGGGCTCGGCTCGGGCGCGGGGCGCTCGACCTTCAGGGTGACGTCCAGCAGGATCGACTCCCCGGGAGCGAAGGTGAGGGTGCGGTGTTCGCTGGGGGCCTTCGGATGATCCAGCCGCACGTGGTGTGTCCCGGGGCGCAGGGGGATGGGCGTCGCGAACGGCGTCGTCGCGACCTGTTGGCCATCGACGAAGACGTGGGCCCAGGGGGTCGCCACGACCCGCAGGCTCCCGGCTTCGGGAGGTGCGAGCTCGAGGGGGAGCGCCCCCGCGGTCTCCTCGGGTCGAGCGGTGGCGGCGCCGATCTGCTGGATCAGCGCGCCTCCTCCCACCATGAGCACGAGGGCGATGACGAGGCCGCGCAGCGGAACTCCTGACGTACGCTCTCGCTCCTTGCGGGGCGCTCGAGGGACGCTCTCACGCTCCGCGAGGAGGCCCACACGGGCCAAGGCGTCCCGGACGGCGGCGCTCGCGTCGGTGACGCCGAGCTCCGCGAGCACTCCCCGCAGGCCAGCGGCGACCTCGGCGGCGGATTGGAAGCGATCGCCGGGGAGCTTCTCCAGACAGCGCGCCACCAGGCGCTCCAGGGAGCCGGGCACGTCCGGGTTCAGGCGCGACAGGAGCGGCGGCGAGTCGTGGCGCACGCGCTGGGCGGTGCTCGCGTCTCCTTCTCCGATGAACGGGCAGCGGCCCCCGACGAGCTCGTAGAGGATGACGCCGAGCGAGAAGAGATCGCCGCGAGGATCGGCCGCCTCTCCGAGGATCTGCTCGGGCGCGAGATACCCAGCGCTGCGCACACCGGTCACGTCCACCGCCTCGGGGAGCGCCGTGGAGCCGTCGTCCATGTGCACGGAGAACCCCGCCAGCTTCACCGCACCCTCTCGGCTGAGGAGCACGCGCTCGGGGTTGAGCTCCCGGTGGACCACTCCGCGGCGGTGGGCGTGGTCCAGCGCTTCGGCTACCTGTAAGGCGATCGCCGCTCCGGCAGACGCGCCCAGAGGAGATCCGTCGGGCAAGCGCGCGAGCACCGCCTGGAGCTCCCAACCATCCACGAGCTCGAGGACGAGCCACATGCGATCCGCCTGCCGCACGAAATCGAACAGCCGAACCACGCCGGGGTGATCGAGGTCTGCCACCACCCGCGCCTCCCGTTCGAGCACCGCGGCGAATGGCGAGGAGGGGAGAATGCTCGGGCTCAGGGCCTTGATGAGCACACGTCTCCCGAGAGGCTCTTGGATCGCCTCGTACAGGTCCGCGACGGGGCCCGACCGCAGGAGCCCGACGATCCGGCAGCCCTCGAACGGCTCGGTCATGGCGCCATCTATAGCAAAGGACGGGGGTTCGGCCGTGGCTCCGTCCGGCGCTCTTTGGTCTGCTCTGGCGGGCCTGCTCTGGTCGACCAGAGCGGACCTGGCCCTTCGCGGTTTCTCAGCCGACCAGGCGCCGGGTCCCGAACGCTCCGGTGAGCTCCACGCCGGCAACGGCCCCCTGAAAGTCCCGCAAGAAGCGCTGGGTTACGGCGGACACGTCGTCGCCGCTCAGGTGCTGCGCGATCTCGATAGCCTCTCCGAGGGGGCGTCCGGTCCAGATCAGGAGCGCGCCCGCGAAGAGCGCGGTCCTCTCCAGGCGGGTATCGCAATGGACCGCCACCCGATCACCTTGTCGGAGCAGCCGGAGCACACCCGCACACAGGGCCGTCATCCGTTCGACGGGGACGGCGTCCGGACGCAGCGGGCAGCGGATGGCGTGCATGTGGGCGCGCTGCAGCGACGTGGAATCCAGGCTCACGGCTATGTCGAGGCTCAAAACGACGGAAATCCCCTGATGTCTCAAGGATCTGAGCCACTCTGTGAGGCCCTCGTCTTCCTGGGGTGGCGTCGCGGCGGCCACGCCAGCGGGGAGCACCCAGGTGACGAGGGCAGATGCGCCGTCGGTCTCGCGGTGGGGGAAGCGGGGTCGCCCAGGGCGCACCGAGGTGATGCTCGGCCGCGCGGGAGACCGTGTCAGCGGGTTCATGGGGGGCTAAGATGGGGCAGCTGCGAGCAGGGGTGCTCGCGCTCGAACAAGGCCATCTTACTACCGAACGCTCGGAGGCGATTGACCGGCGTCAAGACGGACCCTTTGCTGGGTCCTTAGATTGTGCTGTCTTGACGATCATCAATGCGTGAGCTGACGAGCCGTATAGTCTGAACGTCGAGCCGTGGGAGCATCATCCGCCGAAGACCACGCCCCCGGATCCGAGCGCCGGGACGAGTCGGCATCGGGCACGCACCGTGTGCTCCCGGTGCAACGGCCCGACCCGGCTGCGCGTCCTCGCGGAGCGGAATGTGAGCGCTGCGCCTTCGAGGTCGGCTCCCCCTTGGGGTTGAGCGAGGCGGCTCGCAACTTGCTCAGGCAGTGGGTCGTGGTCCGGAGCTACCCGGAGGGGACCACGCTCTATCATCAGGGTGAGCCGGTGCAGCGGGTGTACTGCGTGCAGCGGGGCTGCGTGTTGTCTCGCTGGGACGACAGCGCGGGCGAGAGCGTGGTGCGCACCTTGGCCTTCGGCAGGTCCATGGTGGGGCTGGTCGACGCGATGTCGACGACGCGGGTGCACACGTCTTCGGCGGAGGTGCTGACCCCAATCACGGCTTGCACCATCGATGCCCGCGCCCTGGACCGCCTCCTGCGTTCGTCCCCGGAGATCGCCTCCGTGATCGCCTCGACGCTGAGCGCCGAGGTGGTGCAGCTCGTGCGCGATCGCATGGCGCTCCTGCCGATGTCGATCCGCCGGCGTATGCTGAAGACGATCTACGATTTGCGCGAGCCCTGCGGGACGACCCGGGAGGACGGCTCCCTCGTGGTCACCTTGCCGTTCTCGCGGCGGGTCTTGGCGTCTCTCATCGGGACGACCCCCGAGAGCGTCAGCCGGAGCGCTCAGGAGCTCAAGCGCAGCGGGCTGGTTCGCTTCGAGGGGCGCAACGTCGTCGTGGAAGATTTGGACGCGCTGCTCGACGCGGTGGAGCGGGTCGAGGGGGCGACGGATCGCGTGCCGCCGAGCCGCTGAGCGTTTTTCGCCGCGGCGCGGGCGCACCAAGATAGATCCGACGACCGAGGCGCGGGACCTGACGTCGGGGCGAGGGACGTCGGTGTCGTGATAGGCTCCGCCGGTGCTCCACGCGTGGCTGGCCGGACTTCATGCCTGGACGGTGCGTCGGGTTCGCGGCGCCGCGGGTCGCCATCGGAGGGCGGACCTGCGCCTCGTCGGCGCGGCGTTGTGGCTGAGCTGCGCGGCGGGTGTCGCCTGCGCTCGCGGGATGGAGCCGAGCGAGCGTCACCGGGCGCCCCAGGAGAGCCGAGGGGACGGAGCGCGCGCGGAGGGGAAGCCGGTCGCGGCCGGGTCTCCCTCCGCTCCGTCCGCGGATGAGGGCCGCCAGGACGAACGGGAGGTCGCGGCGGCTCCTGCGCCGCTCCCCGCCTTCGCGGAGCTCGAGGTGCCCGGCTTCTCGCCAGCGATGGTGGCGTTGCCTGCGGATGTGAGCCGCCCGCGCCCGGCCCTCGTCGCGGCCCACGGTGCGGGGGACGGGGCGCGCTGGCAATGTGAAATGTGGCGCCACCTCCTCGCTGCGCGGGGCTTCGTGCTGTGCCCGGCGGGCGTGCCGTTCGGCAAGGACCCGGACGCCGGCGCCTTCTTCCGAAACCATCACGAGCTGGAGCGCGAGGTCATGGCGGCGCTAGCGGCGCTGCGGGAGGTCTACGGCGACGCCCTGGCGCCAGGTCCGCTGGTGTACGCGGGCTACTCCCAGGGCGCCACGATGGGAGCCCTGATGCTGGTGAACCATGGCGACACCTTCGATCGCCTCGTGCTCGTCGAGGGGGGCTACAGTGAGTGGAACGTGAGCATCGCCAAGAAGTACGGCGCGAGCGGCGGGCAGCGCGTGCTCTTCGCCTGCGGGATCCGCACCTGTGACGCGAAGGCGCGGCGGTCCGCGGACGCGTTGCGGCGGGCGGGGCTCGACGCTCGCGTGGAGTACGCTGCGGGCGCTGGTCACACCTACGGAGGCGCCGTCGCCGAGAGGGTGTTCGGGGCGCTCGACTGGGTGCTGGAGGCTGATCCCCGTTGGCGCTGAGCCTGCGCCCGGCGATCGGCGGGGAGCGCTGGCGAGCGCCGCTGCGTAGTGCGCCGACCTTCGGCACGTTCCTGCTGCCGGCCTTGCTGGTGGTCTTCGCGGTCTATGTACGCAGCCCCGCATCGAACCACATCTTCGACGAACAGGAGGCCCTCCTCGCCAACCCGTACGTCGCCGGTGACGTCCCCTGGGGCGAGGTGCTGCGCCGGGATTTCTGGGGGCTCCCGCCCCAGCGCACCATCGGCTCCTATCGCCCGCTGCCGAACCTGATCTGGCGGGCGCTCTCGTGGCCCGTGCTCGAGCCGATCGCGCCGTGGGTGCTCCACCTCGTCAACCTGGTGGGGCACGCGCTGGTCGCGGCGGGCCTGGCGTCGTTCGCGTTCGCCGTGAGCGGGGTGGGGCTCGTCGGCTGGATGGCAGGGGGCGCCTTCCTGCTGACAGCGGTGCTGACGGAGGCCATCACGGGCGTGGTGGGGCTCGCCGACATCCTGGGCGGGCTCGGGGGCGTGTTGGCGTTACAGGCCTTGCGCTTGCCTCTCCTCTGGATGCCCTTCGGGGTGCTGGCCGGGCTCTGTTTGGGCTTCGGCGGCAAGGAGAGCGTCGTGGCCCTGGTGCCGTTGGTGGGCGTGGCGGCCTTCGTGAGCGCCCCGAGCCTCCACTCCGAGCGGCCGCAGCCCTGGGCGCGGGCTGCGACGGCGCTCCTCGCCGCCTGCGTCGCGCTGGTGCTGTACACGGAGCTCAGAAAGCACTCTTTCCCGACGCCCCTCCCCGCGGAGCTCGCCGAGGCGGCGCCCGCTACTCGCGGCGGCCAGCTCTTGCACGACTTGCTGGTGTGGTTTCATCAGCCGAAGCTCCCTCGAGATCCCAGGAACAATCCCCTGCTCGAGGCCGCGCCGCTCGCCCGGATCGCAGGCGCGCTCCACGTCTACGCGGCGGGCCTGCTCCAGGTGTTCCTCCCCTGGTCCTTGTCGGGGGACTACTCGGCGCCGCAGCTGCCAGCGCCGCAGTCTTCGGCGCCCTGGGGACCGTGGTCGCCGAGCAGCGCGCTGGGCGCCCTGCTGTTCGTCGCTCCGATCGTCGCGGGCGCGTGGCTCTCCCTCGACGCCGCTCGTCGCCCCACGGACAAAACCCGCCTCCTCGTCGGGCTGGGATTGCTCTGGGTCCCTATCGCGTACTTTCCGCACTCCAACCTCCTGGTGCCGCTGCCCACGGTGCGCGCGGAGCGGTTCTGGTACTTGCCTGCGCTCGGCAGCGCGCTCCTCGTCGGCGTGATCGCGGCGCGGCTCCTGCTGCTGCGTCGCGCTTGGGCCTGGGCGTTGGTCGTCGGCTTCTTCCTGTTCCAGGGGGCGCAGGCGCGCGCGCACGCCATGCACTACAGCGACGACCTCGTGTTCTGGCGAGCGACGAAGGTCTCCTCACCGAAGAGCGCCAAGGCGCACCTCAATTATGCGGTGATGGTGGGCGCTCGGGGGGATCTCCCAGCGCGCCTCGAGGCAGGCCAGAGGGCGATCGCGTTGGCCCCCGAGTGGGGGATGGCGCACGTGTACCAGGGCGACGTGCTGTGTCGTTTGGGGCGCCTCGAAGAGGCCTGGCATCACTACGAGCGCGGCTTTCTTTTGGAGCCGACCGCGCAGAACCAGATCGCCCTGGGGTTGCAGTGTTTGTGGGATCGAGGCGGCCTCGAGGAGCATCATGACAGGCTGCTGGAGCTCGCTGACGAGCACCCGGGGACCTGGCTCGGGTACCTGGCCCGGGACATCGTCCACAACGGCGCCGCGCATCGGGGCGTCGATCCCCGCTACCGTCCCCGCGGCTACAACCAGGGGCCGCGCCAGGAGGGGAGCTCAGCCAAATGAGAGCCAAGTGAGTCGTCGCCGACGAGGGCAGCTCAGCCGCGCTCATTGACAGTCGCGGGGGCGCGATCCACGCCATAGGAGGAGTGGACACGAAGGGGAGCGCGCCGCTGGGATCCGCGCGCCACGGGGGCTGCGCGGGGTGCGCGCTGGGGGCTGCGCGCTGGGTGCGCGCGGGGTGGCCCGGAAGGAGGAGTGGATGCCGTCGTTGATGCGTAGACCGGAGGAGTGGAACCCATTTCGCGAGCTCGAAGAGATCCGCGGGCGCTTCGATCGCCTGCTGGGGTTGTCCAGGTCGGGGGAAGAGCGTGAGGAGCTAGCGCTCGGAGACTGGAGGCCTGCCTGCAACGTGAGCGAGACCGACACCGAGTACCGCGTGCAGGCGGAGCTCCCGAACGTGAAGAAGGGGGACGTTCGGGTGACGCTCGAGGAGGGGGTGTTGTCGATTACCGGGGAGCGCCGGATCGAGAGCGACGACCGTCGAGAGAAGTTTCATCGACGGGAGGTGAGCTACGGCAGCTTCATGCGTCGCTTCGCGTTGCCGGATGACGCGGATCCCGACAAGATCGAGGCGACGTTCGGCGACGGGATGCTGACGGTCGTCGTACCGAAGAACCCTCAGAAGGGTACGCGAGCGCGGCAGATCGAGGTGCACTGACCGCGGACGAGCGCCGAGGAGCCGCGCGGCTCGGTCTGTCGCGCGGCTCGGTCGGTCACACAGCTCCGACGACCGGAGACTCGAGGATAGCTCCTGTCCTCGATCGGTCGCTGGCGCGGGAGGGGCGCCGCAGCAGGCTCGTCATTGAGGACAGCTCCTGTCCTCAATTGCGCGGCTCTTGCGGTGCGGCTTTGTGGTCGCGCGGCTCCGGCTACCGGAAGATCGAGGCCAGGAGCTGTCCTCGCTCGGTCGCTGGTGCGGCGGGGTCGCCGCAGCAGGCTCGTCATTGAGGACAGATCCTGTCCTCAATTGCGCGGCTTTGGTGTTGCGCGGCTTTGGTGTTGCGCGGCTTTGGTGTTGCGCGGCTTTGGTGTTGCGCGGCTTTGCGGTCGCGGCTCAGTGAGGATTCAAGGAGGTGATGATGGCCGCGTGGCAGAACCCGCAGGACACGTCCAGGCCGCGGCCGTAGATCGGATCTTCCTTCGTCGCTTCGGGATCGTTCGTGCTGCAGCGTCCGGCGGGGCCGTAGCAGTAATACAGCCAGGTGTTGGGCGCCTCGCCCTCCGTCGTCTTGAGGACGGAGGCGACGCCCACGAGCGTATCGCCCTCGAAGAGCTCCTTCACGGCCATGCTGTCGACGGGGAGGTTCTCGGGATCCTTCGCTTGTCCGGCCACCGCCACGTCGTTGAGCCAGACCCGGACGGTGCTGTGGGGCGATCCGTTCTCCTGGGGCCGGGGCGCCGCGGACTCCGGCGTCCAGCCGGTCTGCTGATACCGCTCCTCCTCCAGGAAGGCGGCGAGGCCCTGCACAGACAGATCGGTGGGCACGATGGGAGGATCCGAGGTGGCATCGTCGCTACCGCAGGCGGCGAGCGGACCAACGCAGGCGGCGAGGAGCACGACTCTGAGGGAAATCATATCCCTCACGATCGGTGAGGGGAGCGTCGAGCGCAACCTGTTTGCCCGGAGCGACACTCTCGTCTCCCGCGGTCGCCCGCGCGCCCCTCGGCAGGAGGCCCTGGGCCCCTCCGGCCTGCCTCCACGGCGGCCAGCGCCGCGCGCCGGCCAAGCT
>JAEWOQ010000494.1 GCA_023460875.1 Pseudomonadota bacterium | reverse complement strand
CCCGCCCCCCCCCGCGGGCCCGCGCCACGACAGCGTGACTACGAAGCCACGATCCGATCGGGCTGCTTCTGAGCGGCCTGCGTGGCCAGCTCACAGCGCAGCACCCGCGCCGCGTCCACCATCACGGCCAGCGCGAGGCGCACCTCGGGCCAGCCCCGCGTCTTGAGGCCGCAGTCCGGGTTCACCCAGAGCCGCTCGGCGGGGATCACCTCCAGCGCCTGGCGCAGCAGCGCCAACACCTCCTCGCTGCGAGGCACCCGCGGCGAGTGGATGTCGTAGACCCCGGGCCCCACCTCTCGAGGATAAGCGTGCCGCGCGAAATCGCGGATCGTCTCCATGTGCGAGCGCGCCGTCTCCAGGGAGATCACGTCCGCGTCCATGGCGTGGATGGCCTCCACGATGTCCCCGAAGTCCGCGTAGCACATGTGCGTGTGGATCTGCGTGGCGTCCGCCACGCCGCAGGTCGCCAGCCGGAAGGCCTCCACGGCCCAGGCCAGGTAGGCGTCACGATCCGCCCGCTTCAACGGCAATCCCTCCCGCAGCGCAGGTTCATCCACCTGGATCGCCTGGATCCCCGCGCGCTCCAGATCCTGCGCCTCGTCGCGGATCGCCAAGGCGATCTGCCGCGCCGTCTCGGCCCGGGGCTGATCGTCACGCACGAAGGACCACTGCAGGATGGTGACGGGCCCGGTCAACATGCCCTTCACGGGGCGCCGCGTGAAATCCTGTGCGACGCAGGCCTCCCGCAGCGTCATGGGGCGAGGACGCCGTACGTCGCCGTAGACGACCGGCGGCTTCACGCAGCGTGAGCCGTAGCTCTGCACCCACCCCTCCTCGGTGACGACGAAGCCCTCGAGGAGCTCCCCGAAGAACTCCACCATGTCCGTGCGCTCGGGCTCGCCGTGCACGAGCAGATCGAGCCCCAGCACCTCCTGCTGGCGGATCACCTGGCGGATCTCCGCGTCGATGAAGCCCTCGTAGGTGGCGCTGTCGATCTGCCCCCTGCGCCACGCCGCGCGGCGGGAGCGGATCTCCGGCGTCTGCGGGAAGCTCCCGATCGTGGTCGTGGGCAAGAGGGGCAAGCCCAGCCGCTCACGCTGCACGCGCGCCCGCTGCGGATAAGGGCTCTGGCGCTGCAGCTGCTCCGGTGTCACGGCCGCCAACCGAGCGCGTACGTCCGCCCTGTGCACGCGGGGGCTCGCCGCGCGCCCACGCCGGACCGCGTCGCTCTGCTCGAGCTCCTCTCGGATGCTCTCGCGCCCCCCCGTGAGCCCCCGGGCGAGCACGCTCACCTCGCGGGCCTTCTGCTTGGCGAAGGCGAGCCAGGCGCGCAGCTCCCCGTCGAGCGCCTGCTCCGCGTCGAGGTCGAGGGGGCAGTGCAACAGCGAGCACGAGGTGGCGACCCACACCCGCGCCTCACCCAAGGCGTCCCGCGCCCGCTCGAGCACCCGCAGCTGCGCCGACAGATCGGCGCGCCACACGTTGCGCCCATCGACCACCCCCAGCTCGAGCACCTGCTCCGGACGCACGCGCTCCAGCGCCCGACTCAGCTGCCCCGGCGCGCGAACCAGATCGAGGTGGAGCCCCCCGACGGGCAGCTCGAACGCCACCCCTGCGTTGTCCCCGAGCCCGTCGAAGTAGCTCGCCAGTAGGAGCTGGGGCAGCGCGTCGCCCCGCGCCGCCAGCGCGTCATAGGCCTGACGCAGCGCCGTATGCTCCGCCGCGGTCAGGTCGAGGCCGAGGCAAGGCTCGTCGATCTGCACCCAGCGGGCCCCCGCCGCGGCCAGCCCACGCAGCACCTCTTCGTACACCTCGAGCAGCTCCGGCAGGCGCCCGAGGGCGCCCGAGCCGCCGCCGACGTCCTTGCTCAGCAACAGAAAGCTCACGGGCCCGAGCAAGGTCGGCCGAGTCTCGATGCCCAGCTCGAGGGCCTCTCGAAACTCCCGCGCCGGCTTGTCGCTGGTCAGCGCGAAGGGGACGGCGGGGTCGAGCTCCGGAACCAGATAGTGATAGTTCGTGTCGAGCCACTTGGTGAGCTCCAAGGCCTCGCACTCGTGGCCGGCGCGGTCCCGCCCCCGCGCCATGAGGAAATAGCGATCGAGCTCCGTGTCCGAGAGGCGGCGCACGCGCTCGGGGATCGCCCCCACCAGACACGCGGTGTCGAGTACGTGATCGTAGAGCGAGAAATCGTTGCTGGGCACGTCCGTGATCCCCTGCGCGGCCTGAACCTGCCAGGCTTCTCGCCGAACACGCCGTGCCACCGCTTCGAGCTCCTGCTCGGTGGAGGCTCCCCGCCAGTAGCTCTCCAGCGCCCGCTTGAGCTCCCGCCGGCTCCCGATGCGTGGGTAGCCGAGTGTTGCAGTCCGTACCATCTGTCCTCCAGCGCGCCTGCGCGTCGTCCCAACGACGTTCCGGCCGACCGCCACCATGGCGGCCACGGGCGAACGAGGCGCGTCCAAGATCTGTGGTGCACCCGACGACTTCAGACAATCGCAGCTTCTTCAACTCGAGTTGAAGGAAACTCACCACCGCCAAGGACATGACGCTCGGAGCGCTCCCTCCGTTCGCGACTCCGCGACTCCGCGACTCCGCGACTCCGCGAAACCGCGACTCCGCGACGCTCATCCTTGGGTCTCTCCCCAAACGCTGCGCCCTTCCGCTATGTAAGCACCATGTTCGAGCTCCGCCACCTCCGCACCCTGCAGGCCATCCGCAGGCACGGCAGCCTCTCGGGCGCGGCCCGCGAGCAACACGTGACGCTCTCGGCCTTGTCTCACGCGCTGAAGGACCTGGAGGGGCTGCTCGGCCTGGAGCTCCTCGTCCGCAAGAGCAAACCAGTGCGCTTCACTGGCGCGGGCATGCGCCTCCTGAGCCTCGCGGACCACATCCTGCCGGACGTGCAGCTCGCCGCCGCCGATCTGCGGCGCATGGCCGCGGGCACCCGTGGACGCTTGCTGCTGGCGATGGAGTGCCACTCCTGCTTCGACTGGCTGCTGCCGACCCTCAACGCATACCGCAAGCACTGGCCCGACATCGAGCTCGACGTCCGCATCGGCATGCCCTTCGATCCGTACCCGGCCCTCGCCAGCGGCCTCGTGGACGTGATCGTCAGCTCCGA
>JAEWOQ010000493.1 GCA_023460875.1 Pseudomonadota bacterium | reverse complement strand
CCCCTGCGAGAGCTACGTCATCGTGCGGTAACTCCCGCGTGCACCGCGCGGTCGCGCGGAGTCGCACAGCGCCGCGCGGAGTCCCACAGCGCCGCGCGGTATCGCAGAGCGCCGCGCGGTCCCAGGGATCGAGCTCGAGGAACGCTAGCCCACACGCGTCCGTCGACGCTGGTGGGCGCGCAGCGAGTCCCGACGTCGATCAGCCCCAAGTTTGACAGGCCTCCCACCTCGCCGTACCTGAGCGGTGAGATGAGCGACTCCCAGTCCAGTGACGCCCAGCCCAGCGATTCCCAGCCGAGTGACTCCCAGCGCAACGCGCCGCCGCCCGAGGTCTCGAGCCGGAATCCAGGCCCCGAGGATCCCGTCCCCGGGGTGAAGAACGTGCTGCTCGTGATGAGCGGCAAGGGCGGCGTGGGCAAGAGCACCGTGGCCACCAACCTGTCCTTGGCCCTGGCCCGCCAGGGCTACCGGGTCGGGCTCCTCGACGCGGACATGTACGGGCCGAGCATCCCCACCATGTTGGGCATCACCGGTCAGCCCCTGAGCGACGGCAAGAAAATCCAGCCGCTGCAGCGCTTCGGGTTGAAGCTGATGAGCCTCGGCTTCTTGCTCGAGGACCCCAAAGCGGCGGTGGTGTGGCGCGGGCCGATGCTCCACGGCGCCTTGATGCAGTTCCTCGGCGAAGTGGACTGGGGCGAGCTCGACTTCCTGCTCCTCGATCTGCCGCCCGGCACGGGCGACGTCGCGTTGACCCTCTCGCAGAAGGTGCGGAGCAACGGCTCGGTCATCGTGACGACACCCCAAGAGGTGGCCCTGCAGGACGTCTACAAGTCCGTGTCGATGAACCAAAAGGTCGGCATCCCGATCACCGGGGTCATCGAGAACGAGAGCTACTTCATCTGCGATGGCTGCGACAAACGCCATGAGCTGTTTGGTAGCGGGGGTGGGCAGAAGGTCGCTGAAATGGCCGGCGCTCCCCTCCTGGGTCAGCTCCCGCTGGACCCCCAGGTACGCCAGTGGGGCGACGCGGGCACCCCCGTCGTCCAGGCAGCGCCGCGCTCTGCGGTCGCTCAGGCCTTCCTGGAAATCTCCCGCAAGCTCGTAGAGCGCCTCGACGAGCAGAACCAACAGGCAGGCGCCGAGCTGTCCATCGACCGCAGCGGCGGGGTAAACCGCCATCTCCCCATCACCCGGAGCTGAACCATCCCCCCGGGGTGAAGCCCTGGGTCCCCGCCCTGGCTGACCCCTGAGCCGACTCCCGGACCGCGGCCAGTTGGCTTCCACCGCAAGGCGAGTTATAGGCGCCCCAGCCCGTACGTGACACACTGTCGGGCCCTGGGAGATCCCGACGCATGGCATCTGAGGAGACGGAGCCCAAGAGCTCCGAAGAAACAACTGCAGACAGTGGCGCTGCCGCTCACACGGCACCCGCGGAGTCCGCCACGTCCGCTTCGACGAGTCAGGGGTCTTCGACCCAAGGCTCGGAGCCCGAAGGTGCACCGAGCGAGACGGGCGATCCGGCGTCGACGCCACAGGACGCCACCGCGACGCGAGACGATGTGCCCGCGCCGCAGGCTGACGCGCCCGTTGGCTCGAACGGTGTTGGCTCGGACAGCGCTACGTCTGCGGACAGCGCTACGTCTGCAGACAGCGCTACGTCTGCAGACAGCGCGGACCAACCCAGCCCAGCGACCGCTGCCGGTGAAGACGGCGCCGAGGGGCCCAAGAAGAAGCGTCGACGCCGGAAGAAGAAGAAAAAGCCGGGCGACGGAGAGCCGCGCGCGTCCGACCGCACTCCCTTCCACGTCGGTGAGGAGGTCTTCGGCAAGGTCACGGCCGTGCTCGAGACGGCGATCATGGTGGACCTCGCCGGAAAGGCGCTGGCCATCTTCGATCGTGGGGAGATGGAGCCCGACGATCTGGTCCCCGCCGTCGGCGATCGCTTCGTGGGTCAAGTGCTCACGGATGGCGGCCGCGGCGGGCTCGTCGTGTTGACCCGCAAGCCCCTGCGAGAGGAAGAGGCGAAGCCGCGTATCGAGCAGGCGGCCAAGGACGGCACCCTCGTCGAGGGCCTCGTCACCGGCGTCATCAAGGGCGGGCTGGACGTGATGCTCGATGGCTTGCGCGCGTTCGCGCCCGCCTCGGGCGTGGATCTGCACCCCCAGAACGCCAACCTGACGCAGCTCGTGGGTCAGCGGCTCGACTTCAAGGTCACCCAGTACGAGAAGGGTGGCCGGGACGTCGTGATCACGCGCCGCCCCATGCTGGAGAAGGAAGCCCACGAACGGCGCAAGAAGGCCCTGGAGGTCCTCCAGGAGGGCGCCGAAATGGACGGCGTCGTGCGCACCGTCGTCGAGTGGGGCGCCTTCGTCGCGCTCCCCGAGGCAGAGAACCTCGAGGGGCTCGTGCACATCAGCGAGGCCTCCCACGATCCGCGACAGAAGATCACGGACGTGCTCAAGGCGGGCGACCGTCTGCGGGTGAAGATCCTCAAGATCGACGAGAAGGGGAAGATCTGGCTGAGCCGCAAGGCCCTGCTCGAGGATCCCTGGGCCAGCCTGCTCGAGAAGGTCAAGCCGGGGCAAGAGGTCGATGGCGTGGTGACCCGCGTGGAGCCCTTCGGCGCGGTGATCAAGCTCGACGACGAGCTCGAGGGCTTCTGCCACGTGTCGGACCTCTCCTTCGAGCGCGTGGACGACGCCTCCAAGGTCGTAAAGCCCGGCGACGCGCTGCGGGTCGTCGTGCATCACCTCGATCCCCGCTCGCGGCGGATCGCCCTCCACCCCGCCCTGCCGCCCGAGCGCGCCGAGGAGCCTCGGCAGCGGGTGGGCAAGAACGCGAGCCTGCAGGTGGCCGTCGTCAAGGCTGCCCCTCCCGGCCTCCAGGTGCGGGTCTTGGGCGCCACCGGTCGGCACGCCCGCGGCTTCATCCCTGCTGGCCAGACCGGGACGCCCCGAGGCACGGATCTCGCAAAGCACTTCAAGCTCGGCGTCCAGCTCGAGGCCAAGGTCATCGATTTCGATCCCAAGCGCGGTGAGCCCAAGCTCAGCATCACCAGGCTCGCTCAGGACGAGGAGCGGCGCGCGACCAAGGAGTACCGCCAGAAGCTCAAGGCCGAGGCGCACTTCGGCACCCTCGGGGACCTCCTCAAGAGCAAGCTCGGCGGAGGCTGAACACCTTTCCTCCTCGTCGAGGCGTCGGTGGATCTCAGCGGCGGCCCTCACCACGACAAGCCCACACGACAAGACACGACAAACGGGGCGCTTCCGTCGCCGCCCCGCGTTGACAAGACCCTAGGGTTCCCCCATATTCCCCGCCCCCCGGGCCGTCGAAGGCGCCCCGGAGGCAGTATCTAGCCCCGTCGAGTTCATCATGGTTTCCAACACCAGGCAGACGCAGACCCGCCGCGAGATCCGCGCCAAGGCCGCTGGCCGCGCCGCGAAGCGCGCCCGCTCCAAGGCCGGTACCCCCGAGTTTCCGATCCACCCCGAGGGGTATGACCCCAAGGCGCCCGACGCTCGCAAGAGCTGACCTTCGCCTGTCCATCGCGTCCTAGTTACTCGCGTCCCCAGTTACGAGCACATTCATGGCCAACCACGTCTCCGCCGAAAAGAGGAACCGTCAGCGCATCAAGCGTACGGCTCGCAATCGTCCCGTCCGCACTGCCGTCCGCACTGCCGTCAAGCGCGCACGCGCCGCGATCGCGAGCGGAGATCCTCAGGCAGCTGCCGAGCCCGTCCGCCTGGCCGCCTCCGCGCTGGCTCGCGCCGCGAGCAAGGGCATCCTCCCGAAGAAGACCGCGTCGCGGACGACCTCTCGGATCTCCCTGGCGCTGCAGAAGATCTCGGGCTGAGCTCGACCAGGAGGCGCGCCGCGTCTCCAAAGAGACGACGCTTCGTCTAGCGCCGCGCCCGTGAAGAACGGGTCGACGGGACGCCGAAGCGCAGTCGCGAGCGCCCCCAGAGCGCCCCCCGATCTGCCTTTACGGTAGGCCGGACACCAAGGCCGCACGAAGAGCTTCGTGCGGCCTTGCTGCGTTTCGAACCTCCTGCGTCGCGCGCTCGCTGCGTCTTGCAGGTGCTGCGCTTGCATCGAAGAGCCCGGAGCGCTCGGGCGATGCTCGCTGTTCCGCCAGCGGGTTGGGCCCTAGACTGGGTGGAACCACCGCCAGCGGGGAGACCATGAGCGAGACCAAGCCGATCCAGACTTTCAGCACCGAGACCCGTCGCTTCGAACCGTCTGCCGAGTTCTCGGCGCGCGCACGGATCGGATCTCGAGAGCAGTACGAGGCCCTGTACCGGGAGAGCCTCGACTCCCCCGAGACCTTCTGGAAGCGAGAGACCAGCGAGCTGGTGTTTCGCGAGCCCTGGTCGAAGCTCCTCGACTGGAACGTCCCCTTCGCACGTTGGTTTCAGGGAGCGAAGCTGAACGTCAGCGAGAGCTGCCTCGATCGCCAGCTCACCTCCGGTCGCCGCGACAAGGCCGCCATCGTCTGGGAGGGCGAGCCGGGGGAGAGCGTCACCCTCACCTATGGGCAGCTCCACGAGCGGGTCGTAGCCACCGCCGCGGCCCTCCGCGCCGCCGGAGTGGGGCCAGGCGATCGGGTCGCGATCTACATGGGCATGATCCCGGAGGCGGTCGTGGGCATGCTCGCCTGCGCCCGCATCGGCGCGCCCCACACGGTCGTCTTCGGGGGCTTCGCGGCGGACGCCCTGCGGGATCGCATCAATGACTGCCAAGCGAAGGTCGTGCTCACCCAGGACGGCGGCTGGCGCCGCGGCAGGGTGCTGCCCCTCAAGGCCACCGTCGACGAGGCTGTCGCCCAGACCCCCTCCGTGGAGAAGGTGTTCGTCCACCGTCGCCTGACCGACGAGCAGCTCGCCGCCGCGGGCCTCCCCCGGTCGATGCAGCCAGGCCGCGACGTCGACTGGGCCGAGGCCATGGCGGCGGCAGACCCCGCGCTCGGCGCCGAGCCCGCCATCGTCGACGCAGAGCACCCGCTCTTCATCCTCTACACCTCTGGCTCTACCGGCCAACCCAAGGGGGTGGAGCACACGTCGGCGGGCTTTCTGGCCGGCGTGCACGTCACGACGAAGTACGTCTTCGATCTCCAGGAGGACGACGTGTACTGGTGCACCGCCGACATCGGCTGGGTCACCGGGCACAGCTACCTCGTGTACGGCCCCCTCTCGAACGGCGCCACCTGCGTCCTCTACGAGGGCGCCCCGAGTCAGCCGGACTGGGGCCGCTTCTGGGACATCGTCGAGAAGCACCGGGTCACGATCCTCTACACCGCGCCGACGGCCATCCGGGCGTTCATTCGCGCCGGCAGCGAGTGGGTGGACAAGCATGATCTCTCGTCCCTGCGCCTGCTCGGCTCCGTGGGCGAGCCCATCAACCCCGAGGCCTGGTTGTGGTATTATGAAAAGATCGGCCAACGACGTTGCCCCATCGTCGACACCTGGTGGCAGACGGAGACGGGCGCGATCATGATGACCACGTTGCCTGGCGCCCACGCCATGAAGCCGGGCTCCTGCGGCCTGCCCTTCTTCGGCATCAAGGCGGACATCGTCACCCGGGAGGGCGCGTCCCTCGGCCCCAATGAAGGCGGCCTGCTGGTGGTGCGCGACCCCTGGCCGAGCATGCTGCGCACCATCTGGGGAGACGACGAGCGCTACCGTCAGCAGTATTTCAGCGACGTGCCCGGCGCGTACTTCACCGGGGACGGCGCCCTCGTGGACGCGGACGGGTACTACACCGTCGTGGGGCGCATCGACGACGTGCTCAACGTCTCGGGGCACCGCATCGGCACGGCGGAGATCGAGAGCTGCCTGGTGGCGCACCCCGCGGTCGCCGAGGCGGCGGCCGTGGGGCGCCCTGACGATCTCAAGGGTCAGGCGTTGGTGGTGTTCGTGACCCTGAAGCCCGGCGTCGATCCGACCGAGGAGACCCGGGCCGCCCTCAGCGCCCACGTCGCGAAGGAGATCGGCAGGTTCGCTCGCCCGGACGAGGTGCGCCTCGCCGATGGACTGCCCAAGACGCGGAGCGGCAAGATCCTGCGGCGCCTGCTCAAGGACGTCGCCGCGGGCCGGGAGATCAGCGGGGATCTGTCGACCCTCGAAGACAAATCGGTGCTCGACAAATTGCGGAGCTGACGGGACCATGAAGGCCATCATCATCGGCGCGGGCCGCGGGAGCCGGCTCGGACCCGAGACGGACGAGGTGCCGAAGACCCTCGTGCCCGTGATGGGACGATCCATGCTCGACTGGATCCTCGAGGCCCTCGAGGAGGCGGGGTTCCCTCGGCGCGACGTCGTGTTCGTGTCGGGCTACCGGGAGGAGGTCGTCCGGGGACGCTACCCCGAGCTCACCTTCGTTCGGAACGAACGCTGGGCACACAACAACATCCTCGCCTCCCTCCTGTGCGCGCGGGTTCACCTCGGCGACGGGTTCGTGTCGACCTACGCGGATATCGTCTACGACGGGGCCATCGCCCGACGGGTGGCCCAGAGCCCTCATGATCTCGTCCTCGGCTGCGACACGGCCTGGCGGCGTCGCTACGTGCACCGCTCGCAGCACCCGGAGACGGACGCGGAGAAGCTGCGCGCGGACGGATCCCGCGTGCTCGAGCTCGGTCGGCGCATCGACAGCGACGCGGCACAGGGGGAGTTCATCGGCGTGCTGAAGGCGTCCCCCGCGGGCGCCAGACAGCTCATCGAGGCCTTCGATCGCGCCGCGGAGAGCTTCCCGGAGGGAGAGTTCCGCGAGGGGCGCACGTTCGAGAAGGCCTACCTGATCGATCTCCTCCAGACCATGCTGGAGGCGGGCACCCCGATGCACCGGGAGTCGACCGAAGGAGCCTACATGGAGATCGACACCCTCGAAGATCTCGAGTGGGCGCCGCGCTGGTGGGCATCCCGCCCGGGCGCCGCCGGCGGGTGATGACGATGAAATCGCTCCTGGATCGCTCGAGCGCCTCGCTGAGCGCCCCCGAGGGCTCGCTGCTCGTCGAAGCACGCGGCAGCGGCTCCGGGCCACAGCCCGTCGACGCCTTGCAGCTGATCCGACGGCTCGAGCGGCTCGCCGCGGACGCGAAGGGGCCGGCGGCGCTGGTCTTCGACGCGGACGGCACGCTCTGGGCGGGCGACGTCGGCAGCGACACCTTCACCCAGGCCTTCACCGAGCGGCTGCTCCGGGAAGACGCGCGCTCGGCGCTGCTCGCCGAGGTGGAGGCGCACGGACTGGGCGCCGATCTCGAGCTCCAGGGCGCGCGCCCGGAGGACGCCGACGCGAACCTGCTCGCGCAGGAGATCCAGCGGGCCTTCGATGAGGGGCGCTACTCGGAGCGCGCCACCAGCGAGCTGCAGGTCTGGGCTTACGCGGGGTGGACGGAGGGAGAGCTCCGGGAGCACACGCGCCGCACGTTGAAGCGGCGGCGACACCTCTCACAGATTCGTCACACTTTGCTCCCCGTGATCCTCTGGGCCCGCGAGGCGCGGCTCCGCGCCGTCATCGTCTCTGCGTCCCCGCAGATCGTCGTCGAAGAAGCCGCCCGCGATCTCGGCTTCGGGCCCGAGGACATCGTGGCGGGCCGCGGGCAAGCGGCGGACGGCGTGCTCCTCCCCGCGCTCGCAGGCTCCCTCCCCTACGGCCCCGACAAGGTGCGCGCAGGTAAGCGCCTGTTGGGGAACGTGGCGTGGCTGGCGGCGTTCGGCGACAGCGACTTCGACGCGGAGATGCTCTCCGAAAGCAAACTTCCGGTGTTGGTGCGGCCACGGCCGGCGCTGCTCGAGCGCCTCGGCCAGCTCCCCCGCGCGGTCCTCTTCATGGACGCTCCACCGCAGGAGCCGTGATGCTCGGGCGCAGCAGATTCCGAGCATGTACCCCTGGCGAGGCCCGTGGACATTGGGTAAAGGGCCATTCGCGATGACTATATTTCCGGTCCTTGCCGCCCGCTGTACCACCCGGTCCAATTCCCCCACCCGCGCGCCACGCGGAGCGACGCGGGCCGCCGTCGTCGGCGGCGCGCTGCTGACGGGGTTGCTCGGCCTGAGCGGCTGCGGTGGCAGTGACAAGCAGGCGGAGTCTCCCGGCTCGGAGTGGGTCGTGGAGGCGGACACGGACACCCACGAAGAGCTCGACGTGATGCAGGAGTTCGGGGGCATGAACCAGGAGAAGGTCGATCGGACCTTCAAGAAGGCCTACCCCTCCTTGGCGCAGTGCCTCATGGACGGGCAGCGCCGGGTGAAGTTCCTGGGCGGCGACGTGCAGTTCTTGGTCAAGGTGGACATGACCGGGGCGGCGCGGCACGCCCACATCGAGCAGTCGAACCTCGGCGACTACGAGACCGAGCAGTGCATGCTCGATGCCCTGAAGAGCCACCGCTGGCCGAAGCCCGTCGGGGGGCGCATCGGCCTCGCCCGCAGCTCCATCGGCTTCGATCCGCCCAGTGACGTGCGCCCGCCCGTGGCCTGGTCCGATCACGACATCCAGCGGGTCCTCGGCACCCTGAGCCCCGACCTCTCGGCCTGCGGCGGCGGAGGCCCGTTCCTCCTCACGGCCTACGTGAAGACGAACGGCGGAGTGCTCAGCGTCGGCGTCGCGCACAGCGACGAGCAGGGCGACACCACCGCCCGTTGCCTGGTCGAGACCGTGAAGAGCGCCACCTTCGGCTCCCCCGGGAGTTGGCCGGCGAAGGTCAGCTTCCGGCGCTAAGCTGTGCCCATGACGGCTCCTTTGCGAGCGCTCGTGACCGGCGCGGGGCAACGGCTCGGGCAAGCGATCGCCCTTGCGCTCGGGGATCGTGGCGCCCACGTAGTGGTCCACTATCACCAGAGCCGGGCGGGCGCGGAGCGGACTGCGGCGGAGATCCACGCTCGAGGGGGCCGCGCCGACCTCCTGCAGGCGGACCTGAGCGAAGCGCGCGCTGCGCGGGAGCTCGTCGATCGCGCTGTCGAGGTGCTGGGCGGTCTGGACCTGCTGGTCCCCAGCGCGGCGAACTTCGAGCGCATCCCCTACGATGACCTCGACGACGACGCCCTCGGGCGGGCCCTCGGGCTCAACCTCGCCGCCCCGTTCGCCCTCGCACACCAGGCGTCGCCCGCGCTGCGCGCGAGCCGCGGCAACGTCGTGTTCATCACCTGCTCCAGCGCCACCGCGCCCTACCCGAACTATCTCGCCTACACGGTGTCCAAGGCGGCGCTGCGGCACTTGATGCGCACCCTGAGCCTCGAGCTCGCCCCAGACGTGCGCGTCAACGCGGTCGCGCCAGGGAC
>JAEWOQ010000492.1 GCA_023460875.1 Pseudomonadota bacterium | reverse complement strand
CCAGCGGGATCAGGGCGCGGGGTGGGCGCGGGCGCGACGGATCACTGCCAGGGGGCGTTCGGCCTTCTCGGCGCGTTCGGCGGCGCAGTGACCCGAGCCGCGCTCGAGGGCGCGGCACACGTCGGGGCGGCGTTCGTAGACCGAGCAGAGGAACTGCTCGGTCGGGACGTCGAAGGTGAGGGCCGCGCAACGGCCGTCCTCGAGGCGCAGGAACGCGCGGTTCTCGATGAAGTGCGTCAGGCGCGCGGCGTCGTCGCCGAGCCGCTCGTAGTCGTTGCCGAAGACGCGCAGATAGTCGGGGGCCTGCGAGAAGCAGCAGGCGCCGCAACGCGTGCATTCGGGGACTCCCTGCAGGTCGAGCTCGGTCATTCACCGACCATAGCCCTTCCCCGCGAGAGGGCCCGGATCGCGCCGGGCGGTGGAGGCGCGCAGCGTGCGGCCGAGCCGTCGGGTGGAGCTTGGGCGCGCTGCGCGACGGGGCGTGCGCAGAGAAACCGCGGGGGCGCCTGCGGGGGGCGGGGTGCGGAACGGGGACGGACGGGAGGTAGCCGTGACCCCCGAAAACTCCGTCAGGGGTCGAGGGCTTCGCGGATCTTCTGGCGGAGACCGCCCGGCGTGAAGGGCTTCTGCAGGAAGGTGACGTGCTCCTCGAGGATCGCTTCGCGCACGACGGCGCGATCCGTGTAGCCGGAGGTGTAGAGGGCGCGTAGCTCCGGGTGCCGTTCCCAGATCCGCTGGACGAGCTCGGGGCCGCCCATCTCCGGCATGACGATGTCCGTGACGACGAGATCCACGGCGCCGTCGGCGATGCTGGCGAGGGCGTTCGCGCCGTTGCTGGCGGTGGTCACGGTGTAGCCGCCGTCTTCGAGCACGCGGGCCATGGCTTCGCGCAGCGCGGGTTCGTCTTCGACGAGCAGGATCCGTTCGTTGCCGCCCGCGGGCGTCTGGCTGACCGGCTTGGGGCGTTCGACGGGGCGATCGATCCGCGGGAAGTAGAGCTTGAAGGTCGTCCCGTGCCCCGGCTCGCTGTAGACCCAGATGTGGCCGCCGCTCTGCTTCACGATGCCGAACACGGTCGAGAGCCCCAGCCCCGTGCCGCGGCCGATCTCCTTCGTCGTGAAGAAGGGCTCGAAGATGCGGGCCTGGGTCGCGACGTCCATGCCGACGCCGTTGTCACTGACCGCCACCATCACGTAGCGGCCGGGCTGGGTGTCGAGGTGCCCCGAGGTGTAGCCGCTGTCGAGCTCGACGTTGGCGGTCTCGATGGTGATGCGTCCGCCGCGGGGGAGCGCGTCGCGGGCGTTGACGACCAGGTTCATGAGGATCTGCTCGAGCTGCCCCGGGTCCACGCGGATGGCGCCGATGTCCGGGGCGAGGGCGAGGGCGAGATCGATGTCTTCGCCGATGATGCGGGAGACCATCTTCTCGACGCCGCGGATCACCTCGTCGGGCTGCAGCACCTTGGGCTGGAGCACCTGCTGGCGGCTGAAGGCGAGCAGCTGCCCGGTGAGGCGGGCAGCGCGGTTGGCCGCGTTGACGATCTGTTGGAGGTCGTCGCGCGCGCGGTCGGAGAGCTCCGACTCCCTCTGGATCAGGTGGCTGTAGGAGAGGATGACCGCGAGCAGGTTGTTGAAGTCGTGGGCGACGCCGCCCGCCAGGCTGCCGATGGCCTCGAGCTTCTGGGCTTGGCGTAGCTGGCGCTCGAGCTCCCGTTGCTCGGTGCGGTCCGCGAAGGACACGACCACGCCGACCTCGTCCTCCTGGAGGATCGGGCTGCTCACCAGGCGCGCGGGGAAGGTGGATCCGTCGGGGCGACGGAGGGTCACGTCGTCGCGGGCCTGACGCTCCTGGTCGGCGAGGGAGCGGCAGATGGCGCAGCGCGTCACGGGGTCTCCGTCGAGCGGGGGCGTGGCGTCCTGGGCTCGCTCCTGGGAGGTGCCAGCGGGGGCCGCGGCGTGGAAGAGCTCGCCGTGGTGCACGCCGCAGAGCGCGGCGGGGGCGGCGCCGAAGAGCTGGGCGCCCGCGGGGTTCATGGAGGTGATCACGCCGGCCCCGTCGACGCCGCAGATCCCTTCGCCGGCGCAGGCGAGGATGGTGTCGGCGCGCGCGTTGGCCCGGACCTCACCCGCCTGGGCGGCGGAGCGGTCCCGCTCGCTGCGCTCGAGCACGGCGCCGATGGCCGCGGAGACCCGGCTCGTGACGACGGTGATGAGCAACAGGGAGATCCCCGTGAGGGCCGCGGCGGCGATCGCCGAGTTGCCCCGGAACGTCGGCGCGACCCAGGCCATGGCCCAGGCCACGAGCAGCACGAGCCCCGCGGTGACGGGAAAAAACGCGCGGAGCAGCCGGTGGCGCACCTCGCACCCCAGAAAGGCGTTCGCCGGCCAGGTGTCGGCGCCCGCCGCGGCCACGATCGCCAACCCCGTGAACGAGAAGGCGACGCCCGTGGCGGGGGAGACGGGGATCACCGTCTGGCTCGCCTGGAAGAGCGGCTCCCGAAAGGCGTAGCCGAGCAGGATCACGAGGCCCGCCGCGGCGAGCGCCACGCCGCCGAGGGCGGAGACCTTTCGCCCCGGGAGCTTGCCGGAGCCCCGCGCGATCAGGGAGAGGGCGGCGGTCGCGAAGAGGACCGCCGTCGCCGTCGACATCACCGCGAGGGGGAAGCCGTAAAAGGCGCGGTTCTCGCCGACGCGATCCTGGAGCAGCGCCTCGAGGGGCTGGGACGGCAGCAGGGCGAGCAGGGCTACCCCGAGCACGACGAGGAGCACGAGCAGGAGACCGGGGGACAGGCGCGTCGTCGGCGTGACGCGGCCGGAGCGCGCGACGACCAGCGCCGTCCCGAGGAACGCGCAGGCGGTGCTCGGGGCCATGGGGATCGCGTCGGGCCAGAGGGTGGCGAGGGCGTGGAGCTCCGTGGCCCAGCCGATGAGGGCGAGCAGCGCGACTGCGACGACGGCCAGGGCGCTGCCGCGCACCGCGCCCCGCAGGAGCTCGGCGTCCCTCCGTTCCCCGACCCTCATTTCGTCGTCCAGCACGCTCGCACGAGTATACGTGGGGTAACGAATCGCGACCACAGAGGTGGTCGCGCGGGGGCGCAAGGGGCGTGGCGGGGTGCGGTGGCGGGGTGCGTCGAGGCGCTGCGCCGTGCGTAATCGCCGAGCGGTATCGCCGAGCGGTATTGCTGAATCGTTTCGTCGAGAGCGGCGGGGTTCGCCCGGCGCGGTGTTGGGGCCCGCCTCAGGCGCCGGGCGGTGCGTCGGGGCCGGAGGCGAACTTCAAGCCCACGATGCCCGCCAGGATCAACGCGATGCAGACGAGGCGCAGGGCGGTCGCCGGTTCGCGGAAGAGCAGGATACCGAGGAGCGCCGTGCCGACGGTGCCGATGCCCGTCCAGACGGCGTAGGCGGTGCCGAGCGGCAAGGTGCGGACCGCGAGACCCAGGAGCCCCATGCTCGCGATCAGGGCGATCGCGGTGGCCACCGTGGGCCAGAGCCGGGTGAACCCTTCCGTGTACTTGAGCCCGACAGCCCAGCCGACCTCGAGGAGACCCGCGACGAAGAGGATGATCCAAGCCATAGGAGAAGAGCGCTTTCTTGAGGGGCAGCATA
>JAEWOQ010000491.1 GCA_023460875.1 Pseudomonadota bacterium | reverse complement strand
CGTCGCCCGAGAGCTCGGGCGGCAGCTGAGCGGCGCCCCCGCGCCCCAACGCGCGGCGACGCCGCCCTCTTTTCCTGACTCCTCCGTGCCTCGCCAGCTGCCGGACGAAGACCGGCCCGACCTCTGGCGACGGAAGCGCCCCCCTCAGCCCGTCCCTCTGCTCCTCCAGGACTCGGCGCCCGTCGGAGCCCGAGCGGAGCCGCGCGGCGCCCTATCAGCGCCCTCCGCCGCGTCTCCCGCGCCGCCCCCCAACGACACCGCAAGAGCCCCTGAGCTGCCCTCCGAGGACCTGCACCAGCCCACCCCGCCGGAGCAGGCGCTCGCCCCCGCGGACATCCCCCCTCCCGCGGCTCCTGGGCGGGCCTCCGACCAGCACACACGGACGGCCTGGGAGCGTCTGCGCTTCCTCACGCAAGTCCGGGAGACCTATCTGATCTGTGAGGGCGCCGACGGGCTGTACG
Organism: Pseudomonadota bacterium; assembly: GCA_023460875.1. GTDB lineage: Bacteria > Myxococcota_A > Polyangia > Polyangiales > Polyangiaceae > NIC37A-2. The sequence goes on along the minus strand of JAEWOQ010000491.1, from coordinate 2,172 downwards.
TGCTGGACCAGCACGCGGCGGCCGAGCGCGTCGTGTTCTCGAAGCTGCGCGCCCAGTACGTCGCACGCAACGTCGCCGCTCAGACCCTGCTCTTTCCCGTGACCGTCGAGGTGACCCCGACGGAGAGCGACGTGTTGGCGCTCCATGGGGAGCAGATCGCCGCCTTGGGCCTCGACGTCCGCGTGCGCACCCCCGAGGCGGTGAGCGTCCACGCCGTGCCCAAGCTGCTCCAGTCCGGGAGCCCCGAGCGCATGCTCCGGGATCTGCTGGTGGAGCTCACCCGCGCCGGGGAGCGCGCCTTCTCCGACGCGGTGGACAAGGCGCTGGCGACCATGGCCTGTCATGCGGCGGTGCGGGCAGGAGATCCTCTGGGCGCGAGCGAAGCAGCCGCGCTGCTCGCCGCCCTCGATGAGGCGGATTTCGCCGCCTACTGCCCGCACGGACGCCCCATCGTGACGTTCACCAGCTGGGAAGAGCTGGAGCGGAAGGTGGGCAGGCGCTAGCGCCGTACCCTCGACGCCACCCCAGCTCCGGGGGGGCTCCGGGGGGCGCCCTGATCTGTCGAGATGCCGACCGAAAGAGATCCCCTCCTCGTGATCGTGGGCCCGACCGGGTCCGGGAAGACGGCCCTCGCCGTGCGTCTCGCCGAGCTCGGCGGCGGGGAGGTGGTGAGCGCGGACAGTGTGCAGGTTTACCGACATTTCGACGTCGGCTCCGCCAAGCCCACCGCGGAGGAGCGCGCCCGCGCCGCCCACCACCTGGTCGATCTCGTCGAGCCTCATGAGGCTCTGGAGGCCGCCCAGTGGGCCACCCGGGCGGAGGCGACCATCGCGGAGCTCCGAGCCCGAGGGGTGCGCCCCATCCTCTGCGGCGGCAGCTTCCTCTGGATCCGAGCGCTCCTGCACGGCCTCGCCGAGGCGCCCCCGGGCGACCCCGTAATCCGGGCGCGCCACCAGGAGCTGGTGGATCGCGAGGGACGACCTGCGCTCCACCAGCAGCTCACCCGCGTGGACCCGGAGAGCGCCGCTCGCTTGCATCCCCACGATTTCGTGCGGGTGAGCCGGGCTCTGGAGGTCTTCGAGCTCACCGGCACCAAGCTGAGCGCCCTCCAGGCGCGCCATGGCTTCCGGACCTGGCGTCACCCTGCTCACTTGATCGGTGTGCAGCACACGCCCGAGCAGCTGGACGAGCGTCTGCGCGCCCGGTGCCGCCGGATGTTCGAGGTGGGCTGGCTGGACGAGGTCCGGCGCTTGCTGCAGCAGGGCCATGGCGCCACGCGCCCCATGGGCGCCGTCGGTTACCGGCTCCTCGCAGCAGCCCTCCAGGAGGATCCGGCTCTCGAGGCAGCCAGCGAAGAGCTGCAGGAAGAGGTCCTGCGTGCCACTCGGGTGTTCGCGCGCCGCCAACGCACGTGGTTGCGTGATCAGCCCGTGCGCTGGCTCTCTCCCCAGGACGCGGAGCGAGACACCCTCCTGGAGGAGCTGCTTCGCGCCCCATTTCGGGACACGCCCAACACACTCCCCTGAAGCTCGTCCTCGCTGGGCTGCCTCAGGGCTGCCTCACATACGGGCTGCAGAGCTCGCCTCTCGGAGATCTAGCCGCCCTGGCAGCGTCGACCTCGAGCTGCGCCGACGCGACAGACTGAGCGCGGCATTTCTCCACACCATGACAGAACGCCACGCATCACTCGGTGTGAGGCTCACGTCGGAGCGAGCCTGCGCGCGCCGCCCGCTGCCGCTCCTCCCGTCGCGCGCCGCAGGGAAACGACATCCCCCCGCTTCGAGCGCGGGCCGCGCACCTCCACGGCCCCTATCGCTCCTGCGCGGCACGAGACCTGCATAGTGCTGGGATGAGTAAGAAGGGAAACAGACGTGCGATTGCCACAACTCGTTAGCTCGATCTTTTTCGTTGCGCTGGTCGCTCTTGGGTGCGGGGGGAGACAGAACGACGCGGACTCACCAGACCGCGAGCGGGATGCTACCCAGGAAGCGACTGAAAGTGCTGAGGACGCCGCAGACGACGTAAGGGACGCTGCGAAGGACGTGGGGGACGAAGCTGATCGAGCCACCGACGAGGCCACTGACGAAGTGGACGAGGCGACGGACTGAGTTGCCCGTGCCCGGTGGTGGCGGGGCCCCGGGGGGGGGGCGGCCCCCCGCCCCCCCCCCCCCC
>JAEWOQ010000490.1 GCA_023460875.1 Pseudomonadota bacterium | reverse complement strand
GCGCAGCCTCGGGCGCTCACGGCGCGCACGGCGCTCGTGGCTGCGCTGCGAGAGGCGGGGGCCACGGACCGAGCCATCGCTCAGGCGCGCCAGGTGCTGGTGCAGCGTCCAGGCGACGCGCGGGCCCTCAGCGAGCTGGCCATGGCTCACTTGGATCGCGGGGAGGTCGACGCCGCGGAGCTGCTCGTACGACAGGCGCTCGCCGCGGAGCGGAGGACGGCCGCGGCGGAGCGCACCGCGGGGCTCGTCGCTTGGCGTCGCGGGGAGGACGCGCTGGCCTTCCGACACTTCGAGGCCGCAGCAGAGCTCGACCCAAGGGACGCGACCGCCCTGTTGAACACGGGCTCCGTGCTCCTCAGGGCCGGGGTGTATGACCGCGCCGCGACGGCGTTCCGGAGCGTGCTGGAGAACGAGCCTGCCAACGTCGACGCGGCTCTCGGGCTCGCGGCTGCTTTGCGCGGGCTGGGCAGCCGCGATGACATGGCCCCCTCTGTCGAGGCAGAGCGCTTACTGCTCCGCGTGCTCGACGCTCACCCGCGGCACTCCGCCGCGGCCTTCAACCTGGGCGTCCTGTACCTGCGAAACCTCGACCGGCGGGAGGACGCGAAGGCGTACCTGGAGCAGGCCAAGAAGAACGCGCCCAGCAAGTCGGAGGTGTACCGCCGGGCCACCGAGCTGCTCGAGGAGCTGCGTTGAGCATGTCCCCGGCGAGCGACCTTGACGCGCTCGCGCCGACCAGCGGCCGGCGTGCACGAGGTGTACGTCAATGGCCGTGCCGTGGTTCGGCAAGAAAGGCACCTGGGCACGCGCCCCGGCCGAGCCCCGCGCCGGGCCGCGTGACGACGAGGCGCCCCCGGGCCCCCCTCAGCCGCCCGCCTCCCGATGGGTCGGGTTGCGCGCCATCAAACTCAACAGCTCGAACTGCGAGCGTACGTTGAGCTTCCGGTAGATGGCCTTGAGGTGATTGCGCACCGTGTGTGTGCTGATCACCAGGTCTTGGGCGATGTCCTTGACTCGCCGACCCGAGGCGAGCGCCTCGACGATCTGGCGCTCACGCATGCTGAGGCGGTCTGCGTGTTCCTTGGGCAGCTCGCCGATCTTGTCGGCTTCGCCCGTCACGTCGGCGGGATAGAAGCCGGCGTATCGTGCGGCCGTGATGGTCTCCTCGCTCGCCGACTCGTCGTCGACGTCCGGGGAGGCCAGCTTCTGCATCGCCTGGCGTTGCATCTTCGCCGCGGCCCACACCTCCATCTGAGCCTCGGCGACCCTGCTGACCTGCAGCGCCTCTCGGAGCACCTTCGCGAGCTGCGCCGGTTGCACTGGCTTCGCGACGAACCGATAGATACCGGCGGTGTTCACCGCCTCGATCAGCGCCTCGCGGTCGGCGCTCCCCGACAGCATGACGCGGAGCACCTTGGGGTGCCGCTTCTGCGCCTCTGCCAAGAACTCGACGCCCTTCATGTCGGGCATCTCGTCGTCGGAGACCACCACGTCTATGGGCTGCTCGTCGAGAATGTTCAAACCCTCTTGGGCGCTCGAGGCACTCATGAACTCGTAGGGCTCTTTGTGTAGAGCCGATTGGATGTTCGCGATTACTTCGGGCTCGTCATCCACAATCAGGACCTTGCGCGTCATCGATCGCTCCCCGTCCAGGCCGAGCCCTTTTTGGCTCGGGTTGCTCTGCAATGGGCTGACCCAGCCTAACTGGCGTCGAAGGTGTGGGACGGGCGCCGGGCCTGAGGCTTGAGCGTCGTGGATGATTCTGCAACGGCTCCTCCGGCTGAAGTGGAGCCAGGATGGCACTTCCATTGCACTGGTCCGCGGTGCGGTCCCGCTGCTCGCGCTGGCCTCGTCGGCGCGAGCGGTGGTCACTGCGCGGACCTGGGAGCATGAGGGGACTCGAATGAGTGACAAGAAGACGAAGGGCGCGCGCTCGGCCTCGAGCAAGAAGCGCAAGATCCTCGCGGATCTCCACTCGGGGATGGTGCTGCTGGCCCGCTTCGCCGATCAGGCCGAGGCGCCCTCGGGGGAGCCGGACGCGAGCGGATCGCGGCGCTCCCAGGACGTACGCCGGGTGCTCAAGGTGCCAACGCCCCCCTCCAAGCACCGCTGGAACTGAGCCGGAAGGTCGCTCCCGGGTTCATCCAGGGACGTCGATCCGTCTCTGGCGTCTCAGCGCGGTTTGCCACGGGCTGCTCGCGGGCGGCCTGGCCCCCGACCGGCCTTGGTCGACCCGGGACGCGCCGCGTCGCCGCGGGGCCTCAGCGCGTGTTGTCGAGACAGCTCCTCCGTGAGCGCGTGGTAGCTATCGAGTCGATCTCGCGCGAGCTGACCGCCGAGCACGGCGGCTAGCACCGAGCAGCCCGGCTCGTTGCGGTGGCGGCAGTCACGGAAGCGGCAAGTGGCGGCCAGCTCGTTGACGTCCTCGAACCCGCCGACGTCGTCTTCGTCCGCGGAGAGCGCGAACTCGCGCATGCCAGGTGTGTCGATGAGGAGCACGCCGCTCTCCGTGAGAAACAGCTCTCGGTGGGTCGTCGTGTGGCGTCCCCGCGCGTCCTGCTCGCGCTCGGCGCCCGTCTTCTGCGCGGTGCGGCCGAGGAGCGCGTTGACGATGCTCGATTTGCCGACCCCCGACAGCCCGACCAAGCCCACGGTCGACCCGGGGCGGAGGTGCTCGCGGAGCTCGTCGAGCCCGTCCTCGGTGGTGGCGCTGGTGGGGATCACCGGGACCTGGGCGAAACGCTGGCGCAGCGCCGTGACCATCGAGTCCGCCTCGGGGCACAGGTCGGCCTTGTTGAGCGCGATGAGGGCTTCGGCGCCGCCCTGCGCCACCGCCGACAGGTAACGCTCGATGCGTCGCGGGTTGACGCTGCGACGGGCGACGTGGTCGTGCGCCCCTGGTGGTGGGAGCTGGCAGACGACGACGACGTCGTCGACGTTCGCGACGATCGTCTGGGGCTCGCGTCGGCGCCCGGCGGCGCCTCGCTCGAGGTGGCTGCGCCGCGTCAGCGTGTGCTCGATGACGTGCAGGCCCTCTCCCGTGCCCGGCGCGAGGAGCACCCAGTCACCGACGGTGGGGATCAGCGGGACCGGGACGCCCGGGGCAGGGCGCTCTCGCTCTTCGTACAGCCTGCCGGCGAGCACGGACCGGTGCACGCCCCGGGCCGTGAGCACGTCCCACTCGCCCCGGTGCTGGGCGATCACGCGCCCGGGCCGCAGCTCGGTGAGCCTCGGTTCCGCGTCGACCTGCGCGCGAAAGAACTCGGAGTATCCGAGCGCGTCGAGGGAGTTGCTGGGCGCGGTCGAGTCGGCCAAAGTTCGCCCCAAGATGAGCCGTTTCCGAGGCGCGTCAAGGGCGCTCATGGCGCCCACATGCTGAACCGAGCAGAGCTCCGGCGGAGCCTCGAGGCGCTGCCCGTGGCGGACGCCCTCGAGGGCGGGCACCGGTCGGCCATCCTCGAGCTCCTCTCTCTCCCCGGAGACGTCGGAGCTCGAACGCATTACGTCCCCGGACACCTCACCGCCAGCGCCTTCGTGCTCTCGCCGGACGCGACCTCGCTGCTGCTGATTCACCACTCGAAGCTGGGGCGTTGGCTGCAGCCGGGGGGACACCTCGAGCCAGAGGACGAGTCGTTGCTCGCGGCCGCGAGGCGGGAGGCGCGTGAGGAGACCGGGCTCGACGAGCTGGAGCTCCTCGTCGGGCCCTTCGACGTCGACGTGCACGAGATCCCCCCGCGGAGCGATGCCCCCGCGCACCTGCATTTCGATGTGCGCTATTTGTTCCGCGCGCGCTCCGAGGTGGTGCGTGGCGGGAGCGACGCCCTGGACGCGCGCTGGTTCCCTCTGCGGGATTCGGGCACCTGGGCGACCGACGAGTCCGTCCTCCGCGCGGCCCGGAAGCTGAGCTCGCGCTGACGGGAGGGGCGGGCGCGAGCCGGCGGTGAGGTTCACTCGCTGGAGCGCGCGTACTGAAAGACGGAGGGGTGGCGCCCCTCGGAGATGGTGTAATAGCTCTGCCCGTCCGCAGAGAAGCCGATGGCCTCACCCTGCACCTCCGCCGCCACGGGCACGGGACACGCGCGGGACCCGAAGACCTCACGGAGGCGCTGTCCCTCGGCTCGGTGCCAGAGGTACGCCGATCGGTAGGAGCGAACCAGGACCCAACGTCCGTCCGCGGACACGTCTCCTCCCGTCGGGAGCAAGGCGCGGATGCCAGCGGCCTTCAAGTCGAGGGGCTCGCCTCCCTCGAAGGTCGCGAGCGGCTTGTCCAAGGCGTCGATGTAGAAGATCCGCGGGGCGCGAAACAGCGCCTTCGTCAGCACGACGACCTCGCCCGTCGTGGGATCGACGAGCAATGTCTCTGCGTCGTGGGGGCCATCCGGGTATCTGAGACGGAAGCGCTCCAAGGGGCCCAGGTGCCCGCGCGCTGGGTCCTCTGGGCTTGCGGTGAGGGGCGGCTCGGGGACCCTGTACAGGAAGACGCCCTCCGTGCGGCGACGGCGGTTGTCTCCGATATCGGCGATGTACAGGTACGAGCGGCCCGCGCGGGGGCCTGGGCCGACGGCGATGTCCTCCCAGTCGATGGCCTCGACCGTCGGGAGCGTGAAGATCCCGAGCAACGCCCCGGCGGGCTGTACGGCGAAGACGCGCGCGCTGTCTCCGGAGTCGTTGTGGAGCCAGAGCACGTCTGCGTGCCGGCGGCTGACGACCAACCCGGACGTCTCGTCGATGTCGCGGCTCGCGACCTGCCCGATGGACACACCGCTATCGAACTTCGGGCAAGCAGTCGGCTGCGGAGCCGCCGCAGGAGGTTCTTGCTCGGGGAGCGGGGCGTCCGGGCTGTCCCCCTGCGCGAAGGTCGAAGGCTCCTTCGTCACCGCTCCCCGGGCCTCTCTCTGGACGCTGGCGGAGGCCGGACGATCGCAGGCGAGGGGAGCGAGGAGGAGCAGAAGAAGGGCTCGGGCGTCGAACATTTCGACCAGAGTGCCACAAGTCGAAGCGACCAGCGGCCGAGGTGCAGAGTCCCGGGCGGCCCTCTGGGCCGACGAACTTCCTGAGCCGACGGGCAATTCTGATCGAGGTGAACCTCCTATAAATCTAGCACGAAGGCGGCCCTCGGGCAGGGACCAGCGCGCGCTATAAGGCCCGCCATGACGATCTCCCGAGGCTTTCGCGAGCTGGTGCTCCCTGGCTCGCTGGCCGCTCACCTCGCTGCGGGGCACCCGTGGATCTATCGGGATCACGTCCCGCGAAACTTCGACGCTCCGAGCGGTAGCTGGATCCAGGTGAGATCCGGCGCGTGGACCGGAGTGGCCCTCTGGGATCGGACCTCTCCCATTGCCCTGCGGGTCTTTGCTCGATCCGCCGTACCCGACGAAGCGTTCGTGGAGCGGCGCCTCGCCGACGCTTGGGAGCTGCGCGCGCCGTTGCGGGAGCAGGGCGTGACGGCGTTTCGTGTCCTATACGGCGAGGGGGACGGCCTGCCCGGGGTCGTTGTCGACTACTACGGTGGTCACTGCGTCCTGGTGACCTACGCGGACTCCCTCGACGTCCTCGTCGCGCCCCTGACGAAGGCCCTCATGGGTACGGTGGGGGCGCGGAGCGTGCTGCGCCGTCGCGGGCCAGGAGACGTCCAGGTCCTCGCCGGGGAGGCTCCCTCGCGAGAGCTCGTCATCGAGGAGCACGGCGGTATGCGCCTGTTGGTCGACGTCTTCGCGGGGCAAAAGACGGGCCTGTTCCTGGATCACCGGGAGAACCGACGGTTTATCGGCGAGCGCGCCCACGGCAAGGACGTGCTCAACCTCTTCGCCTACACGGGCGGGTTCAGCGTCGCCGCGGCTCTCGGTGGTGCGCGTTCGGTGGTGAGCGTCGACGGGGCGGCCCCCGCCAGCGAGGCCGCGGTGGCGAACTTTCGCTTGAACGGGCTCCGCGCGTTCCCTCACGAGGCGGTGACCCGCGACGCCTTCGAGTACCTCGAGGAGGCGGCTCGGAGCGGGCGCACCTTCGATCTCGTGATCAGCGATCCACCGAGCTTCGCCAAGAGCCGCGCTCAGCTCAAAGCCGCGGAGAAGGCGTATCGACGCTTGACCGCGCTGGGGTTGGCCGTCACGCGCCCTGGCGGCCTGTACGCGGCGGCGAGCTGTACGTCGCAGGTGAGCCCCGAGGCCTTCCGTCAGGTGTTGGCGGACGCGTGCCGCAAGCAGCGGGTGCGTCTCCAGATCGTCCACGACATCGGGCAGCCCCTCGACCACCCGGTGCTCGCGGCGCATCCAGAGGGGCGCTACCTCAAATTCGTGGTGGGGCGTGTGCTCCCTCAAGACTGAGCGCAGGAGGCTGAGCGCAGGCTGAGCGCAGGCTGAGCGCAGGAGGCTGAGCGCTCAGGAGCGAGGGAGGCGCTCAGAACGCATAACGCAGGGCCAGCGCGGTCATCAGCGCCGTCGGCGCCGAGGCGTCGTTGGTGCGGTCCAGGCCGGGATAGTTGCGAAAGGTGCCTTGGAGCCCGAGGGCCAGGTGCGGGTTGATCTGCAGCCACTCGACGCCCAGCCGGGCGCCGTAGTGAAAGCTCAGCTGGTCCGCCCGCGTGTACCCATACTGCGCGAGCACCTCCTCGGTGACCTCCGAGGCACCGAGCTCGAGCTGACCGTGGACGCCGAGCCACTCGGCGAGGGTGAACTGGAAGCGAGCGCCCGCGCCGAACGCGTAGTGGGCGTAGGTGCGTGGCGCGGGGGGGCGCGCCGCGTAGCTCGTGTTGGCGAGGGTGAAGTCGCCGTTGATCAGCACCATGAACCACTTCGCCGGTTCGTAGCCGAGGTGCAGCTGAAACCAGGGAGACGGCGGAGAGACGTGACGCAAAGCGCCCATGGGAAAGACCACCCCCGTGCCCGCCTCGAGCACCATGCCTCGGTGCCGCGGCGGTGGCGGCGGGACCTCCCGCGAAGTCCCTGTCGCTTGGCTGCTCTTGGGGAGCGAGCGGGAGTCGAGGAACGCCTCGATCTCGGCGCGGGTGGGCGTTCGCTTCCCCTCGGAGGCCGTCCCGTCGGGGGCCGTCCCCTCGGGGGCCAGGAGCGGCGCGTCCGTCTCCGATGGAGCGGCGCGCTCGTCGGCCTGCGACGTCGCGGCGGTGCCTGCAGGAGCGGCCGAGAACGCCAACGAGGCCGCGAGGAGCGCCCGCAGGCGCGCGGACCAAGGCGAGCGAGGAGGAGGCAGTCCCATGAAGGACCCGGGGAGGGTACCGCGATCCGGACCGGTCAGTCGCCCATGAAATCGCGCCGAGTGGCCAGCGCGACCAGGGGCAGCCCCGCCTCGCGAATGGCCTCGGCTCCACCCTCGAGCCGATCGACCAGCGCAAGGATACCTACAACGTGCGCTCCCGCCTCCCGGAGGACCTCCACCGCCTTGAGGCTCGAGCCTCCGGTCGTGACGACGTCCTCGAGCAAGGTGACGCGCAGGCCCGGGCGCAAGGCTCGGTCCCCCTCGATCATCTTGGCGGAGCCGTGGTCCTTACGGGCCTTGCGCACGTAGAGCGCCGGGAGGGGGTGGCTCCTCTGAAAGCTCACGAGGGAGACCGCGCTGGCCAGCGGGCAACCGCCGAGCTCGACTCCCGCCACGGCGTCCGTAGGGCCGAGCTCTCGCAGGGCGTCGAACATGAGCTCACCGACGAGCGCGTGGCCCTCTCCGGTGAGGACCGTTTGCTTGCAATCGATGAAGAAGTCGCTCTCCCGCCCGGAGGCGAGGAGGACGCGCTTGCGCTGAAAGCTCAGGGTGGTGAGGAGCTCGATCAGCCGGTCTCGTTGGGCCTGGTTCACCATCGTCTATTTCTGGCGCCTTCTTTCAGGGCGGGTTCAGTCCTGTCCGCTGCTCGGCCGACGACGTCCGCGCACACCCTTGGCCAGCGCTGGCACGACCGGGGCGGGCGGACCGACGCGCCCCGAGGGGTTCGTCTGGGGCGAGCGAGCTC
>JAEWOQ010000489.1 GCA_023460875.1 Pseudomonadota bacterium | reverse complement strand
CCCGCTGAGCTTCTCGTTGGCGCGGAGAGCTTCTCCCTGAGCACTGGTCGCGTCGTTCGCGGGACCGCGTACGTGCTCGGGAGCCCACGGAACTATCGGATAGAGGTCGTGACCGATGGGCCGAATCGCCAGGCGTGGAGGACCTTCACTCCCGAGCGCAACACGCTGCGCTGGTACCAGCATCGGTGACCGCTGGTCTGCGGCGACCCTATCGAGCGAGCGTGAGCGCAGGGCGTCGCGTCTCCGCGCCTCTGCTTTCGGGAAGGGGGACGTCGTCGCTACCCGGCTCGGAGGTGTCGACGGTTGGCGGTGACGTCGTAGGGCAGGGGGCGACGCTGGTGCGCGCTGTCCGACACTGACCTACCTCCTTGGTTAGCCTCTTCGGGGTGCAGTTTGCTCTGCCAGCGGGCGCGACGAGCGGGGTCGTACGGAGGGCCGAACGGTCGATGTCGGCCGCGGAAGCGACGATGAAGGCACTCACGGGTCGCTCGAGACCTGCATTTCCCCCTCCCCCCGAGGCGCAGTCCGCGCTAGGTCTGAGAACGTGACTCTCACCAAGCCAGCTCACGAAGTCATCGCTACCGTGCTCGGCGCAGGGACCATGGGGGCGGGCATCGCCGCTCACCTGGCCAACGCGGGGTGCAAGACGTTCCTGCTCGATATCGTCCCGCCCAGCGCGGGCAAGGACGCGCCGCCAGCGGCCCGCAGCTCGATCGCCGCAGGGGCGCTCAAGGCGCTCGCGAAGTCGAAGCCACCCGCGTTGATGAGCCGAGCGGCGGGGGAGCGGATCACGCCCGGCAACCTCGAGGACGATCTGGAGCGGGCGGTCGCTCAGAGCGATCTGGTCGTGGAGGCTGTGGTCGAGCGCCTCGATGTGAAGCAGCAGCTGTTCAGCCGGGTGGCGGCTGCGGCGAAGCCCGACACGATCCTTGCTACGAACACCTCCGGCATCCCCATCGGGGCCATCGCCCAGGTGCTCCCGCCCGACGCCCGCAGGCGCTTCTTGGGGCTGCACTTCTTCAATCCACCGCGCTGGATGCACCTCCTCGAGGTGATCCCCGGCGCCGAGACGGATCCGGCGGTCGTCGTGGCCGCAGGAGACTTCTGCGATCGGCTGCTCGGCAAGGGCGTCGTCGAGTGTCGGGACACGCCGAACTTCATCGGTAACCGGATCGGCATCGCGGAGATGCTGCTCACCTTCCGGGCGGCCCTCGAAGGGGGCTACACCGTGGAGGAGGTGGATTTCCTCAACGGCCCGCTCTTTGGTCGACCGAAGACGGGGAGCTTCCGCCTCGGAGACCTCGTGGGGCTGGACGTCGTGGCCCACGTGGTGCGCAACCTCGAGGAGAACCTGAACGGTGATCCGACGTCACCCGCCTTCGATCCGCTCTATGAGCTCATGAAGGTGCCCGAGCTCCTCACGAAGCTCGTGGGAGAGAAGCGGCTCGGCGACAAGACGGGCGCCGGCTTCTACAAGAAGACGAAGGGCGCCGGGGGCAAGACGGAGATCCTGTCTCTCGATTTGAACAGCCTCGAGTACCGACCCCGGCAGGAACCGAAGTTCGAGGAGCTGGGGCGGCTGTCGAAGCTAGTCGGTTTTCCCGGGCGCGTCGGCGAGGCGCTGCGCTCCGAGGAGCGGGGCGGCGAGTTCTTGAGGCGCGTCTACCTGCCCCTGTTCAACTATGCCGCCGCGCTGGTGGGACGAATCTGTGACACGCCTCAGCAGATCGACGAGGCCATGTGCTGGGGTTACGGGTGGCAACTCGGTCCCTTCGCCCTGATGGATGCGGCGGGCCTCGAGTGGGTCGTCGCGGCCATGGCGAAGGCGGGCATCGAGCCCGCAGAGGCGCTCCGCGAGGTCGCCCAGCAGGGCCCGGAAGGGACGTGGTACGGCAAGGACGCGGCGCAGCCGACGGTGTACGTGCCCCGCGGGGGCTACCAGCCCATCGCGACGCGGGCGGGGATCGTCGAGCTCGCCCGGCTGAAGGCCGCGGGGCACGAAATCAAGGCGAGCGCGACCGCAGGGCTCATCGATCTCGGTGATGGAATCGCCTGCCTCGAGTTCCGCTCGAAGGCGAACATCCTCGACGAGGGCGTCGTCGCCATGATCACGGAGGCGCCCGAGTTTCTGGCGTCGGCCGGCTTCCGCGGTCTAGTCGTGGGCAACCAGGCGGACCACTTCTGCCGCGGGGCGAACCTCATGCAGATCGCCGGCTGGATCGTGCAGAAGGACTGGAAGTCCATCGAGGGCGCCGTGAAGGCGCTCCAGGACGGCTTCATGAACCTGCGACACGGTCCCATCCCCGTCGTCGCCGCCCCCATCGGTCAGACCCTCGGCGGCGGCACGGAGGTCTGCCTCCATTGCGCCGAAATCCAGGCAGGGGCAGATTTGTTCCTCGGCTTGGTCGAGGTCGGCGTCGGCTTGTTGCCGGCCGCGGGCGGCCTGAAGGAGATCGCTCGACGAGCTTCGGAGTGGGCGTCCCAGGTGCCCGATCAAGATCCTTATCCCTGGGTGCGGCGCGGGTTCGAAGCGGTGGCCACCGCCAAGGTCTCGATGTCCGCCTTCGAGGCCCGGGAGACGGGCTTCTTGTCCGCTCAGGACGGAGTCACGTTCCACCGGCGCCGGGTCATCGCGGATGCGAAGCGCCGCTGCATCGCCCTCGCGGAGAAGGGCTGGGTTCCCCCCGATCGCAACGAGCCCATCCGCGTCATCGGCGCTCCCGGCGGCGCTGCCATGATGCTCGGGGTGCAGCTCTTCGAGTGGGCTGGCTACGCCTCCGAGTACGACAAGCACATCGGCAAAAAGATCGTGCACGTGCTCACCGGGGGAATGCCGGTCGCCCCCAAGACGGTTGTGGCTCAGGACCTCCTCGATCTCGAGCTCGAAGCGTTCCTGTCCCTGACCGCAGAGCCCAAGACCTTCGAGCGCATCAAGCACATGCTCGAGACGAAGAAGCCCCTGAGGAACTGAACCGCCCATCGACCCGCGCCCCGAGAAATCATCATGCCCGAGCTCCGTACAGCCGTCGTCGTCGCGTCCCGCAGGTCTGCCGTAGGCAAGGCACCCAGAGGTGCGCTCCGCACCACTCGACCGGACGAGGTCGGAGCGCAGGTGCTCCGGAAGACCCTCGAGGGGGTGCCTCAGCTGCCCCTCGACCAGATCGAGGACGTGTTCGTGGGATGCGCGATGCCCGAGGCCGAGCAGGGCCTGAACGTGGCGCGGAACCTCGCGTTGTACGCTGGGCTCCCTGACGCCTCGGCGGCGGTGACGGTGAACCGGTATTGTTCGTCGGGGCTGCAGACCATCTCCATGGCGGCGGAGCGCATCATGGTGGGGGCCCTCGACGTCGCCATCGCCGGTGGCATCGAGTCGATGAGCATGGTGCCCATGGGGGGCAACGTGACCCGCCTGCACCCGCGGATCGTCGAGCAGCGCCCGGAGATCTATGTCTCCATGGGCATCACGGCGGAGAACGTCGCGCGTCAGTTCGAGGTGAGCCGGGAGGAGCAGGATCAGTTCGCCCTGCGGAGCCACCAGCGGGCCCTCGAGGCCATCGCCCAGGGGCGCTTCGAGGCCGAGGTCGTCCCGGTGACGACGAGCGAAGGCAAGGTCTTCGCCGTGGACGAGGGACCCCGCGCAGACTCCTCCATCGAGGCGCTCGGCAAGCTCCCCGCCGTGTTCATGGCGCGGGGCTCCGTGACAGCGGGTAACTCGTCGCAGACGAGCGATGGGGCCGCCTTTTCCGTCGTCATGTCCGAAGCGCGGGCCAAGGAGCTCGGGATCCAGCCCCTGGCGCGTTACGTCGGCTTCGCGGTGGCGGGCGTCGCGCCGGAGGTCATGGGCATCGGTCCCATCGAGGCGATCCCGAAGGTCCTGAAGCAGACGGGCCTGTCCCTGAAGGACATCGGGGTCATCGAGCTGAACGAGGCCTTCGCCAGCCAGAGCCTCGCCATCATCAAGAAGCTCGGGCTCGATCCGGAGAAGGTGAACGTCAACGGCGGCGCCATCGCTTTGGGGCACCCCCTCGGGTGCACGGGCGCCAAGCTCACGGCGACGGCGATCCACGAGATGCACCGCCGCAAGGAGCGCTACTGCCTGGTCACCATGTGCATCGGTGGCGGCTTGGGCGCGGCGGGCATCTTCGAGCGAATGTGAGATCGCACGCCGTGCGACCGCGCGAGGTGCGACCGCGCGGCCCCCGGCGCAGCGCCGGGCGATCGCTGCGGTGCGGGCGGGGGCAAGAAGCGACCGATCGGTCTCTTTTGTGACCAGAGCGCCGCATCACCCGGCGCAGCGCCGGGCGATCGCCGCGGCGCGGGCGGGGGCAAGAAGCGACCGCTCGGTCTCTTTTATGACCAGAACGTCGCATCACCCGGCGCAGCGCCCCTGAGCGAGCGCAGCTGCGGCGCGGCGCGGGAGAAAAAAGCGACCGATCGGTCTCTTTTTTGTGACGAGCGCGTCTTTTTGTGACGAGCGCGTCGCTCGAGCTGGCGTTCGAGGTATGCGTTCGTCCGGCTTCGGCGCCCGCGACCCCTCGGGGGGTCCTCAGAGCCCGTTGATCCAGCTCTCCAGGAGGGTCACGAAGGTCGGGTCGGCGTCCTCGGTGCCGAGGGGAGGCATCTTGTAGGTGGTGCCCCGGTTCGCGCCCGAGATGCGCAAGAACAGGGCGCTGTCCTGCGGGGCGCCGGGGACGACGTGGATCGTCGTGTTCGGGGGGCTGATGTCCGACTGGCTCACGTTCTTGTTCACCGTCGTCTGGTAGAATGGCGTGTCCTCGATGCCGTTCGCTTGGGCGAGGGGACCCAACGGGAGCCAGAGTCGCAGAGCGGTGCGAGCGCTCGCGCTGGCCGAGTCTTGGTGGCAGTGCCCGCAGTTGGCGTGCAGGTAGCCGAGGAGCTCCTGCTCTTGCTGAGTGCCAGGGATCACCGGGACCGCCGATGGATCGGTCAGCCGCGCGTCCCGGGTCAGCTGGGTCAAGGTCAGCCCCTCTCCGGTGTGGGCGAGCTGGATCGCGCCGAAGCCCAGGACCCGCGCCGAGCTCTGCTCATGGCAGGCGCGGCAATCCTCCTCCGAGGGGATGTCGTGGGGCGTGCCGGAGGCGTTCTGCACCCCGAGGGGGCGCGCCTCCGCGTCTGTCCGATCGTCGTTCCACTGATAGGCGACCATCCACCAGGTGTCGTCCGGGCGCCGCTCCAGCAAGCGCGTCTCCACGCGCACGTCGTCCCGCACGAACTCCTTCCAGAGGCGCGTCCCTGGCGGGAAGACCCAGCGGTCCGGATCCGTGGTGTCGATCTGCGCGCCGGGTGGCAGGTAGATCCAGCGGTCCTTGTCGGCGTGGTCGGTCCACAGGGGGAAGCGGGGCACGAAGCGCTCCACACCCTCCGCGAGGGTCACCCCATCCTCGGCATACAGCCCGGTCTCGGAGAGCCACTGGGGGAACGGGTCGCCGCTGGTGCCTCCGGTGGCGTCGCCGCCAGTACCGGGCCCTGCGCCCCCCGTGGCGTCGCCGCCAGTACCGGGCGCCGCGCCCCCCGTGGCGTCGGGCGTTCCTCCCGTGCCGGGATCGGCTCCTCCCGTCGCGGGCGGGGTCGATGAGGGGGTGGCATCTTCACCAGAGCAGGCGCCGGCGAGCGCCAGGGCGCCTCCGCCGAGCAACAGGACGAGCAAGGACGTGGGACGAGGCAAACCGCGGCGCATGGCCCGGGAAGCATAGCGCGCCCCAGCCGGACTAACGCAAGAGGGGGAGGCGGTGTGGACGAGACGGCGGAGCTCGGTGGGTCCCCGCGCGCCTGGCCTCTTCGCGTACCCACGGGTCGGCGTCCGCGGCTGCCGCGTGCGCGAGGACTTTTCGAGCGACCTCCGCCTCCGTGGGGTTCGCCGGAGCCACCGGTTTCGCCGAAAATGCAGGGGCCTCGGAGAACACTGGTGGCTTCGCCGAGCCGAGCGATGGCCCTGCGGGTTCCGTCGGGTCCGTGCGCTCGGCGCCGTCGCGGGCGACATCCGTGGGATCGGTCTTCTGGGGTCTTCGCGCCCCTTCGTCGGCAGTGAAAGTATCCACCGTTGAAGGAGTGGCTATGCGCTGGAGCACCTGGCCGAGGGCCCAGGCGGCGTGACCCCGCACCAGGGCGCTGGGGTGGTCGCGGAGTGCGCGGGCCAAGGAAGGCAGGGCGCGCTCGTCACCGACGTTGCCCAGGGCCACGGCGGCGTTCCGCGCGAGCCGCGCGCGATTCACCCTCCGGAGGGCCGTGCCCGCCACGAAGCGCCGGTAGCCCGAGGAGGTCAGCTCGAGCAGCTCGAGCAGCTCGGGGGCCTCGAGTCGCTCGTGATGCCCCAGCGGGGTCGGCCCCTGGCGCTTGTGAGCAGATTGATTGAAGGGGCACACGTCTTGGCAGATGTCGCAACCAAAGACGTGGGCTCCGATGCCCGTACGGAGGTCTTCGGGGATCACTCCATCGTACTCGATGGTGAGATAGGAGATGCAGCGGCGCCCGTCGACGGTGTGGGGCCCCAAGAACGCGCCGGTGGGGCACGCGTCGAGGCACGCGGTGCAGCCGCCACAGCCCGCTCGCTGGATCTCACGCTTGCGCCGCCCCTGTACCCGCGCTCCGGCCGCCAGGGGCGCGTCTACGAGCAGCTCCCCCAATAAGAAATAGCTCCCCACTCCCGGGACGATGGCGAGCGTGTTTTTGCCGAAGAAGCTCAGGCCCGCCCGCGCTGCGGCTTCCCGCTCCAAGAGCGGCGCCGTGTCGACGCAGACGCGGGCGAGCACCGGGGCGCCCAGCTCGTGAGCGCAGAGGTCCGCCAGCTCCAGGAGCAGAACCCGGAGGTGGTGATGGTAGTCGTCCCCCAGGGCGTACTTGGCGACCCTGCCGACGAGCGCGCTCGCCGCTGGGGCGCTCTGCTCGGAGGCCGGCGCGGGGGGAGGGTGGCCGTAAGGGAGAGCGACGATCAGGCCCGCGCGGCCCCCCGGCAGGAGCTCTTCGGGGGCGTGGCGCGGCCCGTCGGCGAGGTAGCCCATCGTGCCGTGGTGTCCCGCTTCCAGCCAGGTCGAGAGGCGAGTGCCGCCTTCTGAGAAGGGCTCCAGGGAGAAGACGCCGGCGGCGGCGCATCCTCGGTCGAGGGCACCTCCGAGCAAGCGCTCCGTGAGGTGCTCCGGATCCGGACGGCGCGCGGCGGCGAGGGCGCGCTCCGGTACGTGGAGCCGCACTCCTGCCGTCGCCGTGCTTTCTCGGCGCACCGCTCTCGCTTCCTGAGCCACGCCGAAGCTTACTGGCTCACGCGAGCCCTTCCAGCTCCCCGCCGCATCGTGTAGAGGAAAGGCGCCTTCTGGAATAAGCGGCACTGGATGGCTGTATTGGGGCGTGTTTCCAAGCGGGCCCCGGCGCGGGTCCAGAAATGTCCTCGCGCGCTCCAAGGGCGACCCTGGAGGAGCAGATCGAGGGCGGGAGCAGGACCGTGATCGAAGTACAAGAGCTCTATAAGTACTACGGAGAGAAGCGGGCGCTCGGTCCCGTCGAGGCCAGCATCGAGAAGGGTGAGGTCATCGGCCTCCTCGGCCTCAACGGCGCCGGCAAGACGACGACCTTGCGCATCCTGGCGTGCGACCTCTTGCCGACGAGCGGCACGGTGACCGTCGGGGGCTGCGACGTGGTCCAGCGGCCCGACGACGTGCGAGCGAAGGTGGGGTACCTGCCAGACAGACCTCCCCTCTACGACGAGATGTCCGTCACGGAGTTCCTCGTCTATGCGGCGCGCCTTCGCCGGGTCGGCCGCGGAGACGTGCGGCGCAAGGTCGATCGCGCCCTCGAGCAGACGGAGCTCGGGCGCGTCCGCAATCAACTCATCGCGACGCTCTCCCATGGCTATCGGCAGCGCGTCGGCATCGCCCAGGCGATCGTGCACGAGCCGGAGCTGGTCGTCCTCGACGAGCCGATATCCGGCCTCGACCCAGCTCAGATCGTCGAGATGCGGCGCCTCGTGCGGGGCCTGCGCGGGGAGCGCACGGTGGTCGTGTCGAGCCACATCCTCGGAGAGATCAGCGAGACCTGCGATCGCATCCTGGTCATCCGCGACGGGCGAATCGTCGCGGCGGGTACCGAGGATGAGCTCGTGGCCAGGGAGCAGGGCCAGCGGGTGGACGTGCTCGTGCGCGGAGCGGACGCCGGAGCGCGGGCGCGCGCGGTGATCGCGGCGGTCGATCCGGAGTCCAAGATCGAGCCCTTGTCCAGCGCCGAGCCCGAGGTGGTGGCCTTGCGGGTCCTGTCCAGCGGGGATCGCAGGGCGGAGCTGAGCCGAGCCCTCGTGGGGGCGGACCTCGATTTGATCGGGCTGAGCCGGTCCGCGCGGGACCTCGAGAGCGCGTTCCTCGAGCTCTCCACGGACCGGGGGCGGGCGGAGGATGAGCGCGGGGACGCCGAGGGCGGCGCGGCCCCCGAGGGCGCGGTCCCCCCGGGTGGGGGCCCCGCGGGTGGGGGCTCCGAGCACGACGAACCGAGGGAGCCCGCGGTGCAGGAGGAAACATGAGCACGGCATTGCTGATCGCCAGGCGCGAAGGCTACGGGTACGTGCGCTCCCCGCTGGGAGCCGCGGTCGTGGCCGCCGTGCTGCTGGTCAATGGTCTCTGGTTCTACTGGAACGGCCTCACGGAGCAGCGTTTGTCCGCCGAGGTCCTCCAGGAGTTCTTCTACGGCGCGAGCGGCACGACCATGGTGGCCGCCCTGCTGTTGTCGATGCGCCTCATCGCCGAGGAGCGCCAGACGGGCACCCTCGTCCTGTTGAACACGGCGCCGGTCCGTGACGGGGCCGTCGTCTTCGGGAAGTTCCTCTCGGCCTTCGGCGTCATCGCCTTGATGACCCTCCTCACGCTCTACATGCCGGCCCTCATCTTCGTGAACGGCAAGGTGAGCGTCGGCCACGTCGCGGTCGGGTACCTGGGGCTTCTGCTGCTCGGCGCCGCGTCGACTGCGATCGGGCTCTTCGCCTCTGCGCTGGCGCGCTCTCAGGTGATGGCGATCCTCCTCGGCGCTGCCATCCTGGCGCCCCTGCTGCTCCTGTGGATGGTGGCGCGCGCGGTCGATCCCCCCTTCAACACCTTCCTCGCGGCGCTCGCCCTGCACCACGAGAACTTCCGCCCCTTCATGATGGGCACTCTCCAGCTGGGCAGCGTCGCGTACTACCTCGTAGTGACGTTCTTCTTCCTGCTAGCGGCCACGAAGGTCCTGGAAGCGAGGCGATGGCGATGAGCGAGCACGACACAAAGACACCTCGACCGGCGAGCCCGCGGGCGCGTCACACGGGCGAGACCGGCGCGCCGCGCTGGGTGGTCCCCGTGTACGTCGCGGGGTTCGTCCTCGTGTACCTGGGCCAGCGTGCCCTGACGGCCCTCGAGTCCGCCTCCTCAGCTTTGACCTGGCTGGGGGTGGCTCTCGCGGTCGCGGCGACCTTGGTGCGCGTCCATCCTCGCTATCGTGGGCGGGGGGCGCAGCGGACCATCGAGCTCACGATGCTCCTGCTCTCCGTGGGTGGCCTGGTCGCGCTGGGGCTCTATGGGCTCACGACGGAGGCAGGGCAGGCGAGGTTCGGCCTCGAGAGCGAACGGGCTCTGGGAGCGCTCACGATCGCCTGGATCGCGCTCGTGCTGCTCAGCCTGGCTCCGCTGGTGTTCGCGGAGATCGCCCGCGTCCCCATGCGTCGCGCAGAGCAGCCCGAGGGACGTCGTGTGCTCGCCGCGGCGGTGAGCGGCGCCGTGCTGGCGTCCGCAGCGGTGTACGGCTCGCTGCTCGTCTTCGCCGCCGATGGCGTCGATCTGCAGGTCGACTACTCGTACTTCAAGACGAGCCGCCCCAGCGAGTCCACGCGCAAGGTCGCCGCCAGCCTCGAGGAGGACGTGCAGGTGACGGCCTTCTTCCCGGACGTGAACGAGGTCCGCAACGAGGTGTCGAGCTACCTCGCGGAGCTCTCGCGCGGTGTGCCGAAGCTCAAGGTGGCGACGCTCGATCGGCTGCTGGAGCCCCAGAAGGCCAAGGATCTGCGCGCCACCCAGGATGGCGTGATCGTGGTGTCCAAGGGGACGACCCATCGGTCGCTCCACGTGGGCACGGACATGAAGACCGCCCGCCCCAAGCTCAAGACCCTGGACCGGGATTTCCAGGATCTGCTCCTGCAGGTGGCCCGGACGCGACGCACCGCGTACCTGACCGTGGGGCACGGCGAGCTGAACGAGGCCAAGGGCGCGGCCGTCAACGAGGGCCGCGACGCCCAAGGGATCCGGCAGCTGCTGCAGCGGCAAAACTACTCGGTGAAGGACCTGGGCTTGAACCAGGGCCTCGGGCGGGAGGTCCCCGAGGACGCCGCTCTGGTGCTGGTGCTCGGTCCGACACGCCCCTTCGCGCCCGAAGAGCTCGCCTCCCTCGAGCAGTACGCTCAGCGCGGCGGGAAGCTGTTCATCGCGCTGGATCCCGACCTGCCCGGCGACGAGGGCCAGATCGACTCCGCGGCCTCCGCGCAGTCCCTGGCCGCTCTGGCGGGCGTGGTGGGGCTCGACTTCTCTCAGACGGTGCTCGCGAACGAGCGTCACCACGTGCGGAGGCGCTTCAACGAGTCCGATCGGGTGATGCTGGTCACCTCCAGCTTCAGCTCCCACGCCACGGTGTCCACCCTCAGCCGGGGAGCGCCGCGCTCCGCGGTGGTCTTCTCCGGCAGCGGCAGCCTGGAGAAGCAGGGCACCGCCCCCGCGGATCTGAAGGTCGATTTCGCCGTTCGGGCGCCGTCGGGGACCTTCGGGGACGTGGACGGAGATTTCGCCAAGGGCGCGGATGAGGTGAGCAAGGGCTACAACCTGGCCGCGGCCGTGTCGCGTAAGCTGAGCGCGGAGGTCGCCGCCGGGGCAGGGGCGAACGAGGAGCCCGGTGCCGACGAGATGCGGGCCTTCGTCCTGGCCGACGTCGACGCGGTCAGCGATCTGTTCCTGGTGAAGGCGCCGAACAACCCGCTGCTGTTCCTGGATCCCGTCCGCTGGCTCGGGGGCGAGGAGAGCTTCGCGGGGGAGGTGAACGTCGAGGAAGACGTGCGCATCGAGCACACCAAGCAGGGCGATCAGCTGTGGTTCTACGGCACCATCTTCGGCGCGCCGGCCCTCGTGCTCGGCGTGGGGCTCGTCCTGGGGCGCTCGAGCCGACGTGGCTTGGGCGGCGCCCCCGGTGAGGGTGGTCCGTCTTCGGGAGGAAAGGCATGAAACTCCAACAGAGCCTCTGGGTGCATGGCTTCGCTTTGGTCCTCGCGAGCGGGCTCGCGTGGCGGACGTGGACGGACGAGGAGACGTCTCTCACGCTGACCCGGGATCGCGTCCAGGTGTGGCCGGCGAACGTCGAACAGCTCGAGTCAGTGCGCTTCGAGTCCGACAAGCGCACGGTCGAGGTGTTGGTCCACAAGGACGAGCACGGTCGTTGGTACGAGGTGCGCGTCGATCGGGAGCTACCCGGCAACGCGGCACACGGCCACGCTCATGGCGCCGGTGGCGCTGCCCCCCAGGCGCCCGCTCCCGAGCGCAAGGAGCAGACGTTCGTCTCCGTCACCGAGGCGGAGAAGCTCGCCGAGAGCCTCGCGCCCCTCCTCGCGCTCCGCGCCGTCGGTCGGGTCGAGGGCGACCGGGAGAAGGAGTTCGGCTTCGACGAGGACGTAGGCACCGTGGTGGTCCGCGTCGCGGGCAAGCAGCACACCTTGGCGCTCGGAGGTCTGACGCCTGGAGGGACGGATCGGTACGCGAGGGTGCAGGAGACGGGAGAGGTCTTCGCGGTGCCCGGAGATCTGGTGCGGCGCTTCGAGCAAGCGGAGAGCCGGCTCTTCGAGCGCCAGCTGCAGAACTTCGGCGATCAGCAGCCGAACCGGGTGCGCATCAGCTACGGAGAGCGCAGCCGCGAGCTCGTGGCCGTCGAGGGCAAGCTCGGCGGGTGGGCTGCCCCGGACACGCCTGCGGAGCAGGACGAGACCGCGTCGAACTGGATGGGTAAGCTCGGCAGGCTCCGCGTGAGCTCCTATCTCGAAGAGCCCAAGGTCGTCGAGGGCAAGAGCCCGGTGCTGACGGCGGAGTACTTCCGCGACAAGGAGCTCCTCGGCAAGGTCGAGCTCTTCGAGAACCCCGCCGCAGAGAACCCCGCCGCACGGGGCTCCAGCGCGCAGGGCTCCAGCGCGCCGGGCTCCAGCGCGCAGGGCTCCAGCGCGCAGGGCCCCGCAGAACAGCCTGCAGCAGCTTCGAGCTCCGGTTCGAGCCAACCCAAGTACGTCGCCCGGTCCCAGCATGTGCGTTGGCCGGCGGAGGTCGGCTCGGGGGCGGCGGAGGTGGTCCAGGATCTGGGCTCGCTCTTCGAGTGATGGCTCTTCGAATAATGGCTCTTCGAGTGAGCACTCGGGGCGGGCCGCCTCAGGGCTAGCGATGAACGACGACGGCCAGCTCCGATGTATCCGGAGCTGGCCGTTACGCTCGTCTCGTCGTTCAGTCGTCGCCCGTGATCTCGGCCTCGAGGCGATCGAGCTCCGCCTCGAGGTTGTCGGGAGACAGGGTGCGCGCCGCCTCCTCTTCGAGATCCTCCGGCAGTGGCACACCGGTGAGCTTCGTCTGTGGCTGCTCTGGCGCCAGCTCTGCGCGGGGGCCCTCCGCGACGCTCTGCACGGCGCGGTCGGCGGGAGCGGTGGTGACGGGGGTCGCCGGTTCGCTCGAGGGCTCTTCCTTCTTGTCGCAGCCTGCGCCGACGGCGAGCGCGAGGGCGCCTGCCAGGAGCAGCCGGAGTGATGAGGTCGTGGTGTGGAGCATCACTCGTTTCCTTTCTGGGCGGCCGGGGCGGGCGGCGCCTTCACCTTGTTGCCAGGCCCCTGGTTGAGCTCGGCGACGCGAGCTTCGTGCCGTTCGTTCTCCTTCTGGAGCAGGTCTTGACCTTTCTTGACGAGTCGCGTCCGCCGGCTTGCCTCCGCGATCTGGATCAGGCGCTCGAGGCGGGCGACGCGCCACGCGTGCTGGAGCAGCTCGCCCTGCAAGGCGGTGTCCGTGAGCTTGTCACCGTGAGCTTTCTCTAGCTGGGTGAGGCGGTCCTTGCGGCGCTCTTCCCGGTTGGTCCGCGCCTGCTCCAGCGCCTTGTCCAGCTTGTCGTCCCGTTCGGCGATCCTCTTGGAGGACGGCCGAGGCCGCGGGCCCTTACGGTGGGCGTCCAGGAGCTGTTTGCGCGCATCCTCGACGGCCTTGGCTCGGGCGGCGGGATCGGCGTCCTCCGCGCGGAGCGCCTGCCGGTAGGCTTCGAGCGCTTCCGCTCGGGCTTGCCGCGCCGCGGCTCGCTCCTTGTTGGAGGCGCTCTTCTTCGTCTTCTCGTTGGCGCCCTTGGCGTTGTTCTTCTTTGGCGATCGTGAGTCGCCGGGATTCTCCCGCGCGGTCTCGGCGCGAGCTGGATCCTTCTTCGTCGGTCCGGGGGCCCCGTCCGAAGGGGGGCGCCGGACATCTCGGGCGCTCCCCGGCGCGCCGGGCGAAGGATCCTTCTTACCGGCCGCGGGCGGCGCCTTTCCGGCTGGGGGCTGTCCTCCTGGGCGCTCCAGTCGCGCGGCAGGGTTCGGGGCTTCCTTCCGGGAGGGACCCTCCGGATTCTGGGCGACGCCGCTGGTGGCCCAGAGCAGCACGCTCACGAAGCCGAGGGCGGCGTAGCGTGGAGCTCCCCGAGTCCAGCGGCGGATCCCCGGCGACGTAACTATGCGTCTCGAGCGGTGCACGTTCTCTCGATGTTCGTCGTTCATGGTGATGTTCTTCCTCCTCGCATCCGCGCCGTCGGCTCTGCCGCTCTCGGAAGCCCATCCCCGAGCATTGGGAGCCTCTCCTGGGCCGGGACCTGCAAGCCGAGGCGGCGCGCGAGCGGCGCGGCTCCGGCGCCGTACGGTAGCCGCCCGGAACCGCGGGCACCATGGATCTATCACGGTCGGGAGGTCGGACATCAGCTCACCTCCTGCGCTCCGGCGGAGCTTTGCTGCGCCCGATCGCGCTGGTATGAAAGATGGCGAGGAGACTGGTGACACCGAACGTTTCGGACGGAGCGACACCGTGGCTGGTGGCCGCGAGCGCCGGGGTGGCAGCCCTGGGGCTGGTGGCGAGCTGGCTCGGCGCCCAGGCCGGAGTGGAGGCCGTACCCGTGCCGTGGGGGGAGCTCTGGGAGCAGGCCTTCGCCTCCCCGGAGTGGCGCGTGTTGGGCTACGCGTCGGCGACGCTCGGCGCTGCGGCGACGCTCCTCGGGCTCGTGACGGTCGTGAAGGGCCGGAGAGCCGAGACCAAGCGCAGGCGCTTCGACTTCGACGGGCTGGCGGACGGCAGCATGCGCGAGGCGCTCTTGGAGGTGCAGGCGCGGCTCGAGCAGTGCCTGGATCAGCGTGAGCCGGACCTGGTGGTCGCGTTCGACGAGCTCGTCCGCGGCGCCCTCAAGGTAGAGGCCAGCGATCTGCACCTGAGCCCCCAAGGGGGAGACCTGCTGGTGACGTACCGCGTCCACGGCACCCTCTACGACGTCTGCCTCGTGCCCGACCACGCGGGGCGCAGGCTCGCGACGCGCATCAAGGTGCTGGCGCGCCTCGATCCCTACGCGCGCCGCCCGCAGGATGGGCGACTGCAGCGGGAGGTCAGCGGGTCGCTCGTGGAGGCGCGGGTGTCGACGCTGCCCGCGGAGGGCGGTCAGCGTATCGTGCTCCGCTTGGTGCGGGGCTCCCGGGCGGTGCCGGACCTCGGTGCCCTCGGTTTCGAGCCACCGATCGTGGCCGCCTTGGAGGAGCT
The DNA here is from genome assembly GCA_023460875.1 of Pseudomonadota bacterium. GTDB lineage: Bacteria > Myxococcota_A > Polyangia > Polyangiales > Polyangiaceae > NIC37A-2. Next base: position 28,167 of record JAEWOQ010000489.1, on the reverse strand, counting down.
GCTCGCCAAGCCCCAGGGGTTGCTCCTCGTCACGGGGCCGGTCGGCTCCGGCAAGACGACGACCCTATACTCAGCGCTCCAGCACATCTCCCAGAGCCGGGGACGCACGACGTCCCTGGTCACCCTGGAGGATCCCATCGAGCTCCAGCTGCCCTTCGCGACCCAGACGCAAATCAACGCGCAGGTGGGGATGAGCTTCGCGCAGACCCTGCGGAGTGTGCTCAGGCAAGATCCGAACGTGCTCATGCTGGGGGAGATCCGTGACCCTGAGACGGCGGAGATCGCCGCGCAGGCGGGGCTCACGGGCCACCTGCTCCTCACGACGGTGCACGCGAACACCGCCGTCGGCACCTTCGCGCGCATCACCGAGATGGGCGTCGAGCCCTTCATCCTCGCGAGCGCGGCCGTCGGCGCCCTGTCGCAGCGCCTCGTCCGCACCCTCTGTACCAACTGCCGCGAGGCCGCGCCGCCTGATGCGTTTGTCGTGGAGCGACTGCGTCGCCTCGGGGTGGGGTCTGTCCAGGGGGAGTTCTTCGAGCCGGTGGGCTGCGAGTTCTGCGAGGGGCAGGGCTTCACGGGAAGAACCCCCATCGCGGAGCTGCTCGTCGTGTCTCCCGAGATCCGGCAGGGGATTCACGAGCGTCTCCCCGGGGAGCAGCTCCACGAGCTCGCGGTGACGCGGGGGATGTCTCCGCTGGTGCGCAGCGGGCTAGCCTGTGCGCAGCGGGGGATCACCTCGCTCTCCGAGGTCGTGCGGGTGGTCGGGTGAAGCTCGACGTGTTGCGCCGGGCGACGGTGTGGTGTTCCCGCGCCGCGGCGCTGGGGCTGCTCGTCGGCTCGGTGCGCTTCGGCTGGGTCGCCACCCACTGGGCCGGGGAGCGCTACGAAGCGATGGAGTCCGCCTCGGAGGCCCCAGAGCGTCGCCGCCGCGGCGAGGACGGGTCGCAGGACGCTGCGCCGCCGCCGGCGAACCCCTCCGCAGCCGCTTCCGCGTCCGCCACGCCGGCCGCCTCTGCCTCGCCCGAGGCTCCTGCTGTCCCACCGCCGTCGACACCGGACGCTCCCTACGAGGTGCGGACCCTCTGGGTCGATCTGGGGCCGCCCCGTTCGGAGGTGTTCGTGAGCGGCGTCCTCGTCGGCCGAACTCCCTACGCCGGCACCTGGAGCTGCCGCAGGGGTGATGAGGTCGTCATCCACGTGCTGCCCCCGGGACGAAATGGGGTTCCCCTGGAGGGGCGGGCGGCCTGTCGCGACTCCATGCGAGCGGTGGCGGGGCGCACCCTCGGCGCGGAGGAGGTCACGGAGCTGCTCGCGGACCCGACGCTCCCTGCGTCGGTGAAGGACGCCCTCAGACGTTGAGGTTCGCCCGGGGAGGCTCGTCGGCGCCCAGGGTGCGGGCAGCGCGGGCAGCGGCAGGTTGGGCGAGGGGGACGCTGAGGATTTCTTGCTCCGTCACCACGACCAAAAAGCCCGCGTCTCCGTCGGGGGTGACGGGAGCGGCGCGGACCACGTCGCCCAGCGGTACCTCCCGCCGCCACAGCCGTGCTCCCAAACGGCGCCGCTCGATGGTCAGGGTCTCGCCTACGTCCACCACGGTCCGATCGGTCGCCACGAGGGCGGCGGTGAGCACGACGAAGGCCACGGAGGCGAGGGCCAGCGCGACGCTCAGGGGAGCGACCGTCGCCTCGCTCCGCAGGAGGAAAATCGTCCAGATGACGCTCACCCCGACGGCGATACCCGCGAGCAGTCGGCTCACTCTGTGGTGCTGTGCATAGGGCGAGCTGACGATGCGCGCGCCGCCCCGTGGCGGGACCCGGCGGAGGCGAGGGGTGGTCGCGGATACCGCGCCGTGCGCCGGTGCACCCCTCTCGTCGAGCCAGTCGCGCACCCGCGGCCTGCCGGGCTCCCAGGTGATCCGGACCGGGAGAGCGCCGTCGAGTCTCCGCGCCCAGCTCAACAGCTCGGCCGGATCCGCCGACTCATAGAGCTCGTGGCGGCGCCCCTCCGCGTCCACCGTCTCTGCCGTGTAGGAAGCGCGTGGATGGCGCCCCCGCTCTCCACCCGCGGCCACGAGCTCCACCGTCTCGACTCCCTGGATCGGACGCCGTTGGAGGGTCGACAGGATCGTTGGTTCCCCCGGCACGACCCGGATCCGTCCCCGGCGAGAGCGGCCCGTGAGCACGAGGTAGGCCGCGCAGCTCCCCAAGAGCAACGAGACGGCCCACGTCACCGCGGTTCGTTCACCCAGCCAGCTCAGGGTCGACAGGAGACCCAGGCCGACCCCTACCAGGAGTCGCGGCCGTGTCCGCCGCCGCCCGTCGAACTCGATTTCCTCGGGTGCTGCACCCATCGAGGCAGCGGCCTACCCCATTCTGGAGCGGTTCGGTACTCCGGCGATTCCCTTCGATCCTTCCAAGGTCGAATGGTCTGGTTGCATCATTGCAACGGATCGACTCGAAGAGCGATCCCAAGTCTCCGGCTCTTTAGATTTGACCGGTTGGCCTACCAATTGCTACAGGGGCTGGCAGCAGCAGGCTGTGGCGCTCCCCCCCCCCTCCGCCCGGTCTGCTGCTACTTTTTTGTACCCGACCTGACGGGTCACCCCTGCGGATCGCTCCGGAAAGCGCTTTCCAGGGAAGAAAACTGGACGCGCTCCGCTAGCGCATGGAATGGGGGGACTATGGCCATGTGCGGATCCGAAGCTCAGTGGTCACCCCGGCTGTGCCCGAGGGGCGCCCACCCCGACCTCCACTCAGGAAGGTTCGAGCCAGCTGGCCCCGTCCGAACCCCCGGCTGGACCTGGGGAGCTGCCCTGCTCGTCGCGATGCTCGGCGCCTGCGAACGGTCTTCCCAGGAGGAAAGTACCGAGGCACCGCAGGTGGAGCAGCCCGCCGACGCCGCCGTGGAGCTCGCTCGCGCCACGCCCGCACCTGCGTCAGGCGAGGAGGGCGACAGGGGAGCCGGCGCAGCGGAACCTCGGCGCGTCCGGCTGGACGGTTCGTCGGAGCTCCTGGCGCTCAACCACGTGAGCACGGGGCCGCGGGTGCACGCGCGGCACCTCCGGGTCTGGGTCTACGAGCAGCCGAACAGCAGCTCCCGTCGGCTGGGCTACCTGAGGGCTGGAGCTTCGTCGCCGACGAGCGCGAGCCCCGCTGGGTTCGCGGGATGCCCCGGCGGCTGGCACTCGGTCGAGCCAGCGGGGTTCGTCTGCGTCGGTCGGCAAGCGACCCTCGACGGGGCCGATCCCGTCGTGCGCGCGATGGAGACCTTCCGGCCGCGGACGGAGGCGAAGCTCCCGTACCTGTACGGCACCGTCCGTAATCCGGGCCCGGTGTTCCAGCGTCTGCCTGGCATCGAGGAGCTGCGAGAAGCGGAGCCGGGCGTGGACCAGCGCATGCTCGAGTGGCTCGACGCGGGCGGCGAGGTCGGCGCCAGCTACGCCCAGGACGTCTGGACCTGGGGTGAGCCCCCGGAGGATCCCCGGGGCGCCTGGACCGCGAAGCTGACCCGGGGTGTGCCCGACTTCCTGCAGGGCGGCGGCGTGGTGCCCAACCCCCACCTGGGGGCCCGGCCTCAGACGCTCGTGATCGATCGAATGCGCCCGAAGGTCGGCTACGCGATCCTCGACACGTTCTTCCACGAAGGGCGCCGGTATGGCCTCACGACCCACGCCGAGCTGGTGCCGACGGACCGGCTCCGCCCGATCCAGGGCTCGGACTTCCAGGGCGTGCGCATCGGCGTGGACGTCGAGTTTCCGTTCGCCTTCGTACGTCGCCCCGAAGCGAAGTTCGTCGACGCTTCAGGCGCCGACGCCGGGGCGGCGACCTACCGCGGCGTGCTTCGCCTCACGGGCAAGCAGAAGTTCTTCGGCAAGGTCCTGCACTACGAGGCGGAGGACGGGCGCTACATCAGCGATCGCCACGCGTCGCGGCTCGATCCGGCGAAGAGGATGCCGGGCTGGGCCAAGGCGGGAGAAAAGTGGATCGACATCAACATCACCAAGCAGACGTTGATGCTCTACGAGGGGACGACGGCCGTGTTCGCCACCCTCGTCTCGACGGGGGAGGCGGGGCTCGCCTCTGCCGAGACGACGACCGCTACGCGGCGGGGTATCTTCCGCATCCATACCAAACACGTCACCGCCACGATGGCGTCGAACGAATCCGGCGAGGAGTTCGAGCTCCGTGACGTCCCCTACGTGCAGTACTTCGAAGCGGACGGCTACGCCCTGCACGGCGCTTATTGGCATGACCGCTTCGGCATGCCCAAGAGCCGCGGCTGCATCAACTTGACGCCCGAGGACGCGCGGCGCGTCTTCCACTGGACCGACCCGCAGGTCCCGACGGGCTGGCATGGTGCGCTGCTGCCGCTGCGCGGTACGGTGGTCTTCATCCACCCCTGAGCTCAGCCCGCGGCGCCGCCCAGGCCCCCCCAGCCTCCCAGGGGGCCACCCCCGCTGCCGGCCGCTCCCCCCATGCCGGGCCCCGGCGTGGGATAGGTGGCCTCTTCGAGGCTGAACGTCGTCTCTGCCCGCACGGGCACCCGCTCACCAGAGGCTTCGTCGGGCACCGTGAACACGTCGCCGGTCCTGCCCTGGCGAAGCTCGGCGGTGAGCCGATAGGTCACGCTTAGGGAGAGCTCCGCCGTCGGCACCGAGACGTCCACGGCGGCGGCGGAGCCCGTCGCCAGCTCCTCCCCGTCCGGATCGAGCACTCGCGCGACGACGAACCCGCAGTTGTTGATGCTCCCGCAGGCACCTGGGGCGCGCAGCTCCCAGTTGTCCAGGCGCGAGGGGCCATCTCCCGAGCCCACCCGAACGATGAGGCGCCCCTCGCAGGGCGCAGGCACCGCGCTGCCGGGGGCGTACCTCACCAACCTCGTGCCGTCGTCCGCGAAGAGCTCCACGATGTCCAAGCGCGGCGGATCTGTGGCGTCGATCGTCCCGTCCTCGTCGGAGCAAGCCGCTAGGGCGCTGGCCACCGTCAAGGTCCACAAGGAGAGGGCTGACAGGCGTCGTCGGGAGCTCATCGGTGTGCCTGTCGTCCGCCGAGGGAGGGAGGCTGTCAAGCCGTCGTGCGCTGCCGGGCGCGCGCTCACTCGGCGCCGGGCGGCGCAGGGAGGGCCGAGTACCGACAGAGCTTCGCCTCGAAGCGGCCCGTGAGGCGCGTCGCGGCCGCCGCGTCCTCGGAGACCCCCTGGAACGACAGCAGGCCCGACACCCGCCCATGCACCTTCGGCTCGAGCTCGGCGATGCGGATCGCGCCGCCCGGCGCCAGGGGGAACCCGCGCCCCGGGACGCGGACGAAGGGCAGCGCGTAGGGGGCCGCGGGGTGGCGTGGAGCCTCTCGAACGGCGTCGAGCCCAGTCCACGGATAATCGCCCAAGGCGATGCGCTTGCCCTCGGGGACGAGCACGGACACGGTGACGACGACCTCGCCCTCGGGGGGCGGGACGAACGCGTCACAGGAGATCGGGTACGAGGCGATGGTGATCCGGAGCTCGTCTGCTTGTCCGGAGAGCTCCCAGTACTCGGCCAGGGCCGTGTGGGCCTCGAAGCGGGTCGTCTCGCCGCTCACCGTCAACTCCAGCGCCGGCTTCGGCTCCGCTTGGCACCCGACGGTCACCAGGAGGCAAGCCCACGGGAGGAGGGGACGAAGGGCAGCCGCGATCACGGGGCCACCCATGCGCCGCGGGGGAGGTCACGTCAAGCGCTCCGTGCCCCGACGTCGGTGGGCTACGTCGCGGCGGCGCCGCGCCCTCAGCCGGTCGCCGCCCGCCGGGCTCCCCGGAGCGGCCACGCGGCGTGGGCTACGTGGGGCATTTCTTCCTGGAAGAATGCTCGAAGCTTCGACGCCGTCGGGCGCAACGCGGGCTCTCGTCGCAGGCAGGCGCCGAGCATCCGAGCGATACGACTGGCGATGGGCTCACTCTCGAGCTGCGCGAGCTTGGCGGGCCAGCCGTCGTGGGTCAGGTGGGCGGAGACGATGGAGAGCTCGTCTGGGGCGTCGAAGAGCAGCTCGCCGGTCAACATCTCGAAGGCGAGGCACGCGAAGGCGTAGACGTCCGCCGCAGGCGGGGTGGCGGCGGAGCCTTCAGGGGGCACACCGAGCACCTCGGGCGAGGTGTACTCGAGGGTCCCGCAGCCGGGGCGAAGGTGGCGCCCGCTCAAGCCGAAGTCCACGAGCACGGGGGTGATGCCGTCCCGCAAGATGACGTTGGAGGGCTTCAGATCCAGGTGGCCGACGCCGACGGCGTGCATCGCCTCGAGCCCCGCGAGGATCCCATCCAGGTAGAGGAACGCGCGCTCCATCGTGAGGGTGTTCGAGCGCAGGATGCGGTCCAGAGACGCGCCCGCGATGAGCTCCATCACCAGGATCGGCTTGGGGCGCGCGGCGAGATCGAAGGTGACGAAGCGGGCCAGGTTCTCGTGAGCGGGCAGCGCCAGCAACGCGCCTGCCTCATCGCGGAACATTTGGAGGAACTCCTGCTCCGAGAGGCTGCGGGCCGTGGTCGGATCGTACTCGGGCACCTTGAGGGCGAAGCTCTCTGCCTGCGGGTCGTGGCGGTCCTCCTGGCGGCGGGCCAAAAAGACGGTGCTGACGCCGCCGGCTCCCAGCGGGCGCACCACGTAGAAGGAGCCAATGGTTCGACGGGGCAGGAGCCACGCCGGGAGCGCGGCCTTGCGCCGCTCGAGGGGCACGGCGTGGACGTCGCTGCCAGCGTTGATGGGCAGTGACAGGGGGCCGTCCAGGACCAACTTGACGAGCTGCCCGAGGAACTCCGGCAGAGGATCCACCAGCGCCTGGACGGAGGAGGCCCACTGTTCGCCGTTGGGCGGCACCTCGCCTCGCACCGCCCGTTCCATGAGGGCGGAGACGGGGACCGCGTCGGTGACCACGGTGATGTCGTCGAGCTCCGTCGAGCCCTCCAGCACCCGCCGCCGCGCGCTGCGCGTCAGAGCGACGAAGTCCTCGAGCGTCCCCTCGAGCTCGTCGATGAGAGTTCGCCCCGTGTGCCCTGGCTCGACCAGCTCCACCTGACCTCGCGCGGTCGCGACGCCTTCGAGGGCCCGCGCCAGGCGAAACACGACCCGTCGCAGCGCCTCGCTCCGGTAACCGCCGCCGCCGCCCAACCCCTGGCTGAGCTGCATGACCCGGTGGGCCGCCCGCAGCGCGCCAGCGCTCGGACTCAGCCTCGACGACTGTCCTCCGTCCAAGCTCCCCTCGCGGGCATCGTCCGGCCCGAGCAGGCGAGCGAGAGCGCCGATCGGACCGGACACGGACGGGTTCGTGCAGGCCTCGGCGATGGTGGCGACGGACGTGGCGTCGCCGATGCTGCTGGCGAGCACGAGGACGAGGTCGCTCGCTTGAGCTGCGCCCTCGCGGACCGCGGCGTCGAAGGAGCGCGCGAGCGTGGCGCACAGCACCCGATGCACCGCAGGGTGGGGGGCGTTCGCCAGGCGCTCCAGCAAGGCCGCGATGACTTGGCGGAGGCGCGCCACCAGCCGCCGCTGCTCCGAGTCCTGCGCCGCGGACTCCGCGTCGACCATGTGCAAGAGGACGCGGAGCTTGCGCTGCTCCACCGGGACGCGACAGGGGCGATCGTCCTGCAGCTGCAGGCCGTCCAGCACCCACCGGCTCAGCCGGCTGTAGAGGTATTCCATCTGCGGCACGCTGGCGTCTGCTTCGCCGGGGCGACGCCCGAGGAGGAGCAGGTTGACCAGGGTGGGGCGCTCGACCGCCCCTAGGTCGATGTCGTGGAGAGCCGCGAGGGCCTGGGGCAGGGACTCGGCGTCGCAGGGATCGTGCGTCTCGATGAAACCGGCGATTTGGTGGGCCTCTGCGAGGGCGGCGGAGGCGAGCTCGAGCGCGCGCTTCGCGCCGTCCGTCTCGAAGGCGAGCAGCGCCGTGCGCACCAGAAAGGAGACGCTGTTCGGGTCTTCGCCGCCAGGACGGAGCTGCCGGAGCGCCCCAGCGGCGAGGGCTCGGTGCAAGGGCGACTCCCCTTTGACGCGCTCCCCAAGGGCGTCCCGCAGGACGGCGGCCGCGGCCACACCGAAGCCGGCGTGCTGCACCTCCGTCATCAGGCGCGCTACGGCCTCGGCGACGTCGGCCCGGCGGGTCATGGCGAGGCGATCGAGGAGCTCCTCTGCCCGATCGGGCTCGGACTCCACCACCCGGGCGAGCCCCATCACCATCGTCGCGCTCAAGCCTGGGTCCCGAAGGGCGAGCTCACCGTCCAGCACGGCGCGGCAGGAGCGCAGCGTCTCCTCGTCGTTGTCGATCAGGCTGGCCACCAGAGACACGACGCCGCGTCGCCACTCGGTCGCCGAGAGGGACGGATCCAAGGAGGCGAGCACCTCTTCCCTCGACAGCGGGTCGGCCGAGGCGAGCAGCCCACGGGCGACGGCGGCGTGCCGCCAGACGAGGGGCTCCCGATCCATGAGCAAGCGCTGAAACGTCGGGCGCAGGTCGTCGCCCCGCAGGGCGTTCACGGGGCGGGTATCGCCGAGCTGATGTCGGACCACCGCCTCCCGCGCGGCGTGCTCGAGGAGCTGCGCCGCGAGGCGACGGGCGGGCAGCGCTTGCGTGGCGGGCTGGGTCAACCACTGGTCCCGAAGCTCGGAGCGGGTGGTGAGCGTGAGGGCGAGGGGCGCGGTGTTCGCGGTCGTCCCCACGGGGAGGTCGAAGCACAAGGCGACCCGCGCCCGCATGGTCGGCGACTCGAGCGGCGACGCCGTGCCCAACGCCATCCGCGAGGCGCAGGTCGTGAACGCCGTCGCCGTGCCCTCGTACAGGCGCGAGAAGACTCGACGACGCAGCTCGCGCTTCGTCTGCCCGCCGGGAAGGCACGAGCTCAGTTCGTAGAGGGCGACCGCCGCGGAACCGGGCGCGATCCACTCCAGATCGTCCGCGAGCCCAGTCTCGATGGCCACGTGCGCAGCTCGCTCGAGGACCTGCTCGTCGAGGCCGTCCAGGGGCGGCGGACCGAGGTTACCCGCGCTCTGCGCCAGGGCCGCGATCGCCTGACGCCAGGTCGCTTGGCGTGAGCTCGCGGTCTCCAGGCGAGCGAGCTGGACGAGCGCCTCGGCCGGATTGGGTCGATTCCGCATGAGGGATCTCTCTCGAGTTTAAGGCCAAAGAAGCGAAAAGCCCTAGAATTTCTAGGTTCTCGTCTTCGTTTGGGCGCACGATGTGAGCGCGCGTCGTTGGCGCAGGTCCTCGAAGCCGCTCCCGCTAGCGGGCGCCGGGCGGCACCGCGGCGCGGAGGGCCGACGCGACCAGGACGCTGCAGGAGCGGGCGTGGTGTCGGGACGGGGTTCGGCTATAGGGGGGGCCATGTCGCAGCGCCCCCCCCACCCCCGCTCAGCGGTGCTCCTCCTGGCCCACGGGACGGTCCAGCACGTCGACGAGCTGCCGGAGTTCGTGCGGGTGATTCGTCGGGGCGTGCCCGCTCCAGACGGGCTGCTGGAGGAGCTCCGCGAGCGGTACGAACACATCGGGGGCTCCCCCCTGCTGGAGATCAGCCGAGCCCAAGGGCGCGCCCTCCAAGAGGCGCTCGGGTTGCCTTGTCACGTCGCCATGCGGCTATGGCACCCGCTGATCGAAGACATCGCCTCGGACCTGGCCGGGCTCGATCGGATCTGCGTGATCCCCCTGGCGCCCTTCAGCGTGCACGTCTATCGGGCCGCGGCCGAGGCCTCGTTCGAGCGCCTCCCGGCGGCGCCGGAGCGTCTCTACGCCGAGCCCTGGGGGGAGGAGCCAGCCCTCGTCGACGCCCACGTGCGGGCGATCCAGGCCGCCGTTCCGTCCCTCGAAGGTCACGAGATCGTCCTCACGGCGCACAGCCTGCCGCTCGCGGCCTTGCGCCAGGGGGACCCCTACTGCGTCCAGTTCGAGGCCTGCGCTCGCGCCGTGGAGCGGGCTCTCGGCCGGCGCTGCCACATCGTGTACCAGAGCCAGGGGGCAGGGGGAGGAGAGTGGCTCGGTCCCGGCATCGAGGAGACCCTCGTCAGCTTGGCGGAGGTGGGCGCCGAGCGCGTCGTCATCGCGCCGATCGGCTTCCTCGCGGATCACGTGGAGACCCTCTACGACCTGGACGTGGCCGCCATGGAGCAGGCGCGCTGCCTGGGGCTCGAGCTCGTCCGGGTTCCGGCGCTCAACGTCGCTCCCGACTTCATCGAGGTCCTGAGCGCGATCGCGCGGCGTACCCTGGGCTGCGCGGACCCTGGCCCACAGGAGCGCGACGAGGTGACCCCTGCCTGACCGGAAGGCCCGAAAGTGCGGCCGCCGGGGCTGCGCCTACGTGGGACGTGGCCGTCTGGTGTAAGGTCGGACGAAGCATGTGGACGTTCCGCTGGCGGCGCTGGATTCTCTCGTGGATTGCCCTGGGTGCGCTTTGCAGCCTCACAGTCTCCTGCGCCTGCGCGCGGGGGCCGATCAACGCGAGCCCAGGGCTGCGCTGGTGGCTATTTTCCACCTTCGGGGCAAACAAGATGTGCCCGGAGATCCTGAAGACGGGGGTGCCCCTGAGGCTCGATGGGCAGCCGAACACCATCGGGCGGTTCTTCCCCGACCAGTGTCACCACCAGGTGAACGATCAGACGCAGACGGTGGCTTTGCACTTTGGCGGAACTGGCTACGCCTGGACGCCAGTTGCCGGGCGGGTCGGCTTCCGAGCCACCGCGGCCGTCGAGTACCGCATGGATTTCTACCTCGCCGAGGAAGGGATGTATGTCTGGGGTAAGCCCCACCGCATCCTGGCCGCGCCCGAGTTCCAGATCGACGCCATCGAATATAAGGTGGTCGACTGGGCTTCCCGGACTCCCGTGGGGTACATGGCGCAGACGTTCGGCGGGCAGATCATGGCGAGCCACCTCTCGAGCGGGTTCACCGTGGTCCGCACCGATGGCGGGGACGAGTTCGCCCTTGGGCACCTGCGCCCGCCAGCGCGTCCTCCCAAGCCCTTCAATCTGCCCAAGGGGCGGCGCATCGTGTACGCCAACGAGAGCATCGAGGTGAGGGCAGAGCAGGTGGATTTCCTGGGCCCCTTCGAGGTGGCGGAGGAGGACCAGGCCCTCTTCTTCCGCTTCCGCCTGACGGGCCCTGCTGCCGAGGCCCTCCTCTGGCACAAGTCCGTCGCCGACATGTGGCGACGTAACCTGCAAGCGGGAGCTCCCCTGGGCCCACCTCCGCAACCGGCCCTCGTGGGGATCCCGCTGCAGCCGGGGGTGCCGCAGCAGCGCAAGGTGCCGCTGCCACCCGGGCAGTACTACCTCGTGATCGACAACAGCAGCCGGGTCGGGCAGGTGAACCCGCCCTGGAACCCTTTGAACATGGTAGGCGCCAGCGCCGCCGTCCTCGCTTACACCGCCGAGCTCGGCGACGTGGGCGACGACTTCTGACGCTGCCTTCCCCTCGATGGGCGTCGCTGGGACCATTATCGCGCGCTCAGCAGCTCCCGCGGGGCTCCCGCGGAAGCAGAGCGTTGACAGGACCCCACCCGTGGGCCAGAGATCCCGCCGTGATTGAACCCCAGGAAGTGGAGAAGCTGCTGGTGGCCGCGTTCCCTGACGCCCGCATCCAGCTCGAGGATCTGACGGGCACCAAGGATCACTACCAGGCGCTCATCGTGAGCTCGGCCTTCGCGGGCAAGACGCCCGTGGAACAGCATCAGCTGGTGTACCGAGCGCTCGGCGTCGCCATGGCGGGACCGATCCACGCCCTCGCCCTCAAGACGTACACCCCCGAGAGTTGGGCACGCCTACAAGACCAGAAATGACCGCGCCCCGGTCTGAGGGGCTCGAGGTATTGAAACTGACCGCTAGCGCGGTCGAACGACACGACAAGGACGCCAGCGACACATGGACGAAGCACTTTCCCAGCGCATCCAGGGGCTCATCGAGGGACATCGGGTGGTCTTGTTCATGAAGGGGAACAAGATGTTTCCCCAGTGCGGCTTCTCCGCGCAGGTGCTCGGCATCTTGAAGCAGGTCGGGGTCGACTTCGAAGCCCACAACATCTTGGCCGATCCCGACGTCCGCCAAGGGCTGAAGGCATACTCCAACTGGCCGACGTTCCCGCAGCTGTACGTGAACGGGAAGCTCGTCGGAGGCTGTGACATCGTGACGCAGCTGTACGAGAGCGGCGACCTCGCGCAGCTGTTGCAACAGGACTCTTGAAGCTCGGGCGGCGCTGGGCCCCCATGAGCTAGCGCGGCGCCAGCGGCGTCCTCAGTCCCCCTTGCGGGGCTCGGGGACCCGATCCCGTCCCAGGGCGTAGCGGAGCCGAACCCGAGAGGTGCGCGCGTCGATGTGGGCGTTGATGAGCGCGAGGCGGGCGCGGGTGAGCGCCACCTCCGCGTCATTCACGTCGACCAGGGTCCCCTGGCCGATCCGAAAGAGCTCGCGTCGTCCACGATAGCTCTCGTAGGCCGCCGCCAGAGCTTCGTGGGCCGCCTCGAGGGTGGCGTCCGCTTCGGACACCCCCTGAGCTGCCTGGGTGACCTCCAGGCGGAGGCTCTCGATCAGGGCGCGGCGCTGGGCCCGAAGCTCGGCCATCCGCGCTTCTTGCTGGCTGGCCACGGCGTTCGCTCCGACGATGGCCGTGGGACGCCAGGTGAGCATGACGCTCACGTCCCAGACGCCGTCGAAGCGGTTCTGTTGCGGAAAGATCCGCGGGTTGGGGTTCGCGTAGATGTAGTTGCCCACGACGTCGAGGCGGGGGTGGGCTTCGCTCTTGGCGAGGCTCACGAGCCCCTCGAGAGACTTCTCCGACTCGTGGAGGGTCTTCAGCTCGGCTCGCTTCCGCACCGCCTCCTCGAGCAGGGCTATCGTCTCCTTCGGCGCCGAGACCGCGGGGGCGGGGGCCAGCAGATCTTCGCCGACCTTGTAGACGCGATCCGCGTTCGCCTCGTAGGTGATCGTCCGGATGCGCTCCTCCGCGATGCGGGTGAAGTGCTGGGCTTGGACCGCGAGCACCTCCGCGTTCTTCGTCTGCGCGCGGGCCCCGAGCAAATCGGCGCGGGACAGGAGACCCGACGCGTGCAGCACCTCCGCGTCCTTCTCGCGGGCCCGCATATTGTTCAAGGACTCCTCGGCGACGATCTGTTGACCGATGGCGCGGACCCAGTCGTAGTAGGCGATCCGCGCGTCCGCGGCGACCCTGAGCTTCGTCGCCTCCTCGTCCCAGCGGGCGGAGGCGCTCGAGTGCTCCGCGGAGCGGATCGCCGTGGTGGTGCGGTAGACGTAGTCCGACACCGGGACGCTGAGCGTCGCCTTGAGCTCGTACTGGTTGAGGAGGATCGGGAACGTGAACGGCGGTAGAGCGATGAGCTCTTGGTTGGGAGGGAGCAACCCTGGCTCTGCCGACGCCCCCACCAGCTGGACCCCCCCGCCAGTGAACTCGGGCATCTGGACGCGGCTGATCCTGGTGTAGCGGCCCGTGAGCGCCAGGTCCGGCCACAGCCGCGCCACAGCCTCGTCCTCTTGCCCTTTGGCTCGACGGGCGCTGGCCTGACGCTGCTCCACCAGGGCGCTGTGGGCGACGGCCCGGGACGCCACCTCGTCCGCCGTGAGGCCATCGCGCAGGTCGGCGTGTCGCAGGAAGAGCTCGAGCCCAGGACCATCATCGAGCCCCACCTCGTCTGCCAGGAGCGGGCCCTGACCTCCCGCTCCCGAGCTCGCCCCCGGAGGCGGGTTCGACGGGACGACCGGCGGAGGCACCGGCGCGCGCCCGGGATCTCGATCAGGAGGCGGCGGGACCTGGGCCAGCAGGAGGCTACTGGAGCTCAGGAGGGCGCCGAGGATGCCCATCCGAAGAACATTCGGTCGAAGAACACCCGGTCGAAGAACACCGAGCCGAAGGGCACGACGGAATACGAAGGACATGAGACTCTCTCCAAACTACAGGCGTGCGAGCCGCGGGTTCGGCGCAGGCGGGGATCATTCGGCGGGGTGTCCCGCAGCTCGTTCGGGCACCGGCGCCTCACTCGCGCCCCCCGAGTTACCGACGAGACGTCGCACGAGGCGGCCCAGCCGGAGCTTCAGGCCCTCGATGGCGAGATAGAAGACGGGCGCGACGATCAGCGACAACAGGGTCGAGCTGATCACGCCTCCGATGACCGCGATCGCCATGGGAGCGCGGAACTCGCTGCCTTCAGCGGTGCTGATGGCGGTGGGCAACATGCCGAGCACCATCGCCGCGCTCGTCATCAAGATGGGGCGCAGGCGCTCTGGGCCGGCCTCGAGGACGGCGTCGAAGGGGGTGTTCCCTTGATCGCGCACCCGCACGATGGCGCGATCGATGAGCAAGATGGCGTTCTTGGTGACCAAGCCCATCAGCAAAATCATGCCGATCATGGAGCCCATCGCCATGGTGTTGTTCGTCAGGAACAAGCCCAGCACCGCCCCCACCATCGCCAGGGGCAGGGTGGTCATGATCGTGATGGGATGGATGAAGCTCTCGAACTGGGACGCGAGGATGATGTAGATGAACACGACGCCGAGGAGCAGGGCGATGCCCATAGCCTCGTTGTTCTCGTTCATCATGCGGATCTGCCCGTCGTAGGTGATGCTCGTCGCCTTGGGCAGCTCCAGCGCGTCGATGGCCGGCTGGATGTCCTCGACGATCTCGCTCAGAGCCCGCCCGTGGGGGGATGCCCAGACCTGGATCTGGCGGCTGCGGTTCTCCCGCTCGATCACCTGAGGACCTTCGCCCCGCGTGAAGGTGGCCACATCCGCGAGGCGCACGGGGCCCGAGGGCGTCGTCAGGCTCAGGTTGGCGAAATCGTCGGGCCGCGCCCGATCGTCCTTCTGCAAGCGGACCCGAATGGGGACCTCGTCCTTGCCCTGGCGCAGCCGCCCTCCTTCTTCTCCCTCGAGGGCGTTGCGTACGGCGAGAGCCACCTGAGCCATGCTGAGCCCCCGATCCGCCGCCCGCGCCCGGTCGACGTCGACGCGCAGCTCGGGGCGCCCGGGGGTGTACTTCACCTGGATGTCCTCCACACCCGGCGTCTGGCTCAACAGATCCTGCAGGGACGTCGCGACAGGGACGATGTCCTCGTAGCTCTCTCCGCGCACGTTGATCATGATCGGCGCCTCCGTCCCGGCCCCTTCGACGAAGGGGGGCTCGGTGACGACGATCTTCGCGTGGGGCGCGGCGGTCGCCGCGGCGGTCCGTGCCGCGTCCCGCAGGTCGCGCAGGGTGACGCCGGGGCGCTCCGTCTTGGAGGTGGTGTTCACGCGCCAGAGCGCCTTGTTCACCTCGCCGTCGGGCCCGATCGTCGCGAAGACGGTCTCGATGTCGTCGTTCTGAAGCAGCAGTCGCTCGGCGGCGTCCGAGATGCGCGCGGTCTCTTCGAGGGAGGTGCCCGCGGGCAACTCCATCTCGACCGCGAACTGCCCCCGATCCTCCTCGCTGACGAAGTCCGCTCCGGTGAGGTTGGAGACGAACATCATCAGGGCCAAGCTCCCGATGGCGGCGAGCCCGACGAGCAGCTTGTGCCGCAGCGACCACTCCAGGATCGACCTGTAGGTGCCGTCGAGGTTGTCGAAGAACCAGCGGAACGGTCGCTTGAGCCAGGCGAACGAGTCGACGGTCGTGTGGTCGATCGGCTTACTGAAGCGCGACGACAGCATCGGGTCGAGGGTGAACGCCACGAACAGGGACAGGACGACCGCAGTGGCCACCGTGTAGCCGAACTGCCGGAAAAACTGCCCGACCATGCCCTCCACGAACGCCACGGGCACGAACACGGCGACGATGGTGCCGGTCGTCGCGAGCACGCTGAGCGCGATCTCCTTCGTGCCGTCGAGGGCCGCCTGGCGCGCAGGGACACCCCGCTCCAGGTGCTTGAAGATATTTTCGCGCACCACGACGGCGTCGTCGATGAGGATGCCGATCGACAGCGACAGGGCGAGCAGGGTCATCATGTTCAGCGAATAGCCGAACATGTACATGAAGAAGAACGTGCCGATGACGCTCGTCGGCAGCGCCAGCGAGCTGATCAGCGTCGAGCGCAGGTCGAGCATGAACAGCAGCACGACCAAGATCGCCATCGAGCCACCGAAGACGAGGTCGTGCTCCACCTGCTCGACGCTGTCGCGGATGAAGCGGGACTGGTCGATGATGAGGTCCGCGCCCATGCCTTCCGGGAAGAGCGGGGCGAGGGTGGTGAGCTTCTCCTTCACGGAGTCGCTCACCGCTACCGTGTTCTGGCCGGACTGCTTGACGACCTCGAAGGTGACGGAGGGCTTGCCGTTCACCCGGGCCAGGGCGCGCTGCTCCTCGTAGCCATCCGTGACCTGGGCCACGTCGCTGAGGCGCACCGTGGCCCCCTCGGGGCTGGTGGCGACGATCACGTTGCGGATCGCCTCGACGTCCGCGAACTCCCCGACGGTCCGAACGCTGATCTCGCGCTTCCCCTCGTCGAAGCGCCCCGCGGGGACGTTGAGGTTCTCTGCGCGCAAGCGCTGGACGATCGCGCCAGGGCTGAGGCCGAGCGCGTTGATCTTGTCCCGGACGAGATCGACCTGCACCTCCCGCTTGGCCCCGCCCTGGATGTTCACGGCCGCGACCCCGGAGACCTGCTCGAGCTCGGGCTTGATCACGTCCTCGAGGAACCGCCGGGCCTGCGAGAGGGAGCCGGTCGTGTTCATCGTGTACGTCAGGATGGGCGCGGAGCTGACGTCGAACCGTAGGATGCTGGGCTCGTCGACCGCGTCCGGGAGCTTGTAGCGGATCCCGGCGATGCGCTCGCGTACCTGCGTGGCGGCGTCGGAGATGTCGACACCCAGCTTGAAGAGGACGATGGTCTGCGACACGCCCTCCCGGGAGAAAGAGCGCACGCGATCGATGCCGTTCAAGGAGATGACGGAGTCTTCGATCGGCTTGGTGACGAGGTTCTCTACCTCCTGGGGGCCGGCGCCCGGGTAGGGGACGCTCACCATCACCACGGGGAAGGACACGTCCGGGAAGAGGTCAGTGCCGAGCCGCTTGAAACCGAACCAGCCGAGGACCAGCAGCGCCACCATCAACATGACGGTGAACACCGGGCGCTTGATGGCGACTTCCGAGAGGGTCATGGAGCGCTCCGGACGGCCTCGCCGGTCTTGGCCTCCGGCCAGGGTTCGGCGAGCACGGCCTCGTCCTCCTTCACCCCACGCCGCACGAGCAGCGCGCCATCGTCGGCGATCTCTAAGGCGATGCGGCGACCGATGAGCTTGCCGTCCTCGACGACGAAGACCTCGTCCTGGGTCCCGGGCTTGACGACCGTGTGGGGCAAGCGGACCACAGGCACCGGCTCGGTGCCGACCACCCGGGCGCGGACCAGCGTGCCGGCGATGAGGCCGCTCCCGTCGCTGTTATCGATCACCGCCTGGACGGGGACCCGCTTGGTGGACTCGTCGAGCGCCGCCACCACCGCGGTGACCTTGCCCTGCGCCGCGGCCCGGCCTCCCGAGAGGATCTCGACCTCACCGCCGACCCGGACGAGATCTGCGTCGCCGCTGGACACGCTGCCGACGAGCTTCAGGCGGCTCAGGTCGGCGACGTGGAACAGGGGCACACCGGGGGATACGACCGCGCCGGTGCCCTCGGGTGCGCGGGTGACGGTGCCTTCGAAGGGTGCGGTGATCGTGTGATTGGCCAGGTGTTGCCGGGCCAGCGCGAGCTGCGCAACGGCCCCGTCCCGCTGGGCCTCCGCCAAGGACCGCTGCTGCGTGGCCTGGACGCCGAAGCTCTCGGGCTGCACTCCTTCGCGCACGACCCGCTGGGTGCGGGTCTCGGAGTCGGTCGCCAAGAAGAGCTGCGCTTCTGCGGCGCGCAGCGCTGCCTCGGCGGACTTCACCTGAGCGGCGGCCTCCCCCGCGTCGAGGCGCGCCAGGACGGCGCCCCGCTTGATCCGATCGCCGACGGCGACCTCCAACCTTGCCAGGCGCCCGCTCACCTTGAAGCCGAGGTCCGCCTGCTCTACCGCCTGCAACGTCCCCTCGAAGACCACGGTAGGCAACGCCTTCTCGGCGACCCCCTGGACCACGGCGACTCGACGAGGCTCCGTCGCCATCTGCTTGGCTCGAGCGGCGACCGCGTCCCGAGCGACGGCGACCTCCGCCTTCTCTTCGACGGCCTCGCTCACCCGGAGCCCGATCCAGCCGAGCAGGGCTGCGGAGAGGAGCCCGATGACGAGCTTACCGTGGCGGAAGCCAGCCTGGGCTGCGCTCCCCGTCGTGACGGCCCCCTTGGCGTGGGTCGCAGAGGGCGACGCCCCGTGGCCATCGTCCTCGGGGGGTGGGTTGGTGAGAGCGGGACCTGGCTGTGTCATCGCAGACCTCTTGAGCGCTTCTGGGGCGGTTGAGAAGTAAAGACGGAGAGCGGGGCGTCCGAGAGCGGACGAGGGGCACGGACACCGGAGGGAGGCGGAGCGTCCCGGTCGGAGTGAGAGGACCCCTCCCGGAGGCCCTCCCGGAGGCCCTCCCGGAGGTGAGAGCTCGCCAGCCCGAACAGCACGAGCCTCTGTATGTACTCGAGCGCGGAGCGGAGGTCGGGCCGCTCGCTCTGCCGGACGACGTCTCGAGCCAGGCGGTCGTAGGCGCCGGCGATGAAGCTCGCGGCGAGATCGAAGTCGAGATCCTCGCGGAAAATTCCCTGAACCACCCCTTGCTCGAGGACATGCCTCGAGTTGGATGAGAATCGCTCGAGGAAGTCGTCGACCAGGTAGCGGAAGCGGGCACCCGAGCCGCCCTCCAGCAGACGCCGGATGAGCCCCCGATTCTGCCAGACGAACTCGAACACCGCGACGTCCTCGTCGACCCACCGGTCGATCAGCTCCTCCGCCGAGCAGGCCGCCTGGCCCTCACATCGGCGCAGGCTGGCGTCGGTGAGCGCCCCCAACCGAGCCACGAACCCCTCCACCAGCTCCCGAAAGAGCTGCGCCTTGCCGGCGAAATGGAGGTAGAAGGCGCCCTTCGACATACCGGCGCGCTTCGCGATCTGCTCCACCTTCGCGCCGTCGAGGCCATGCTCGACGAACTCGGCCTCGGCCGCAGCCAGGAGCTTGGTGCGCGCGAGGGGATCCGAGGGACGAGGCATGGCGGCTCGAGGGCGGGGGTTGATGACCCGCCGGTCACTTATCCGCCGCCCTGTAATCCCTCCAGATGCGGGTGTCAATCGAGGTCCGGCGCGCGACCACAGACCCACAAACGACACAGGGCGCCCTCGCGGGCGCCCTGCTCGTTCCGACGGCTGCTGTCTCAGACCGTCGTTTCTCTAGTTCTGCTGGCGGAGCGGACGGGACTCGAACCCGCGGCCTCCGGCGTGACAGGCCGGCGTTATAACCAACTTAACTACCGCTCCCCGACCCGAGGTCACTCCTGGCAGAGTCGGTGCCGTAGCGCCGGCTCCCTGCCAGTGGCCCGTTGGGGTGCGCGGTAAGTACCACAACCGCTTGCCGGATCAAGACCAACTTGGATCTGTTTTCCGAACCTCCGCCTGGTGAGCACAATTTTTCATGCAATTTCAAGTAGTTGATGGCTGGGCGGGGCTGAGGCAGGCGCCTCGACGCCTCCGTGCCGATGAGAGGCGCCGCTCCCCGTCCGATCGGGTCGCTAGGCGTCCACCCAGGCCCCGGAGGTCACGTCGCGCATCGCTGGAATCTGTCCACGGGGGACAGGGGCACAAGGAAAGACGACCTCAGCTCCCGCCGAAGATCTGCGTGGCGATGATGACCGGGGGCGCGGTGGAGCCGTCCGTCGTCACCCCCAAGCCGATGTGCGTGAAGTCCGGATCCAGCAGGTTGGCGCGATGGCCCGGGCTCCTGAGCCACAGGGTGTGGATCTCCTCCGAGGATCGAGCGCGGCCGATGTTCTCGCCATAGCGCTGGTAGGGGAACCCCGCCTTGCGCATGCGCTCGTGGGTGGAGCCACGGGTCGGCGACTCGTGGGCGAAGAAGCCGCCGGAGGCCATGTCCGTGGTGTGACTCGCGGCGATACGATCGAGCGCGGCGTCCCGCTGCAGCGGCGCCAGGCCCGCGCGCTGCCGGATCCCGTTCGCCGCCTGGAGGAACGCTTCCGCCGTAGGTGCCCAGAGGATCCCCGACAGATCGGCGCTCTCGACCTCCGGCTCGCACCCGACCCCGACGGGGAAGTTGGCGGCGACCTCCAGACCGAAGGGACCCCGCGCGAGGAGCTCGATCTGGTGGGTGCCCTGCTCGAGCCCCTCGAGGGTTTGGCTGAGGGCGCCGCTGAGGCGGCGCACTCGACCGTCGGGGCCCGTCATGAGCCACTCGGGGCGGGTCCAACCGGGGGCGAGCTGGGCCCGGAGCTCCAGAGGAGCGCCCAGAGAGAGCTGTCGGGGCACGGGCTCGATGGTCACGTGGCTCGCCGCCAGGGCCACCACGGCCAGCCCCGATTCATCCACGTAGACGCCCAGCTGGTTGTGGCGTGTGCTGCGAGGTTGAGCCACGAGGGCGCGCCGCAGATCCGCGGACCACGAGCGCGCTTCGAGGTTGACGAAGAGCAACATGGGGAACGGCGCGGTGATGCCGAGCCTGCGGCTCGTTCGGTCCACATCGAGGGTCGATGGCGTCGTCCCAGCGCTGAGGCGCTCCATGGCCGCCCAGCGGGCGAGATCCGTGAGCCGCCCGTCGCCGTGCGCTTCGGGCTTGAGCTCCAGCACCACGCGGCGCACCTCGCCGGTGTTCTCGTGGACGTCCGTCGGTTCCGGCTCTCCCGCGCTCGAGTAGTGAGGCCGCGCGGGGGCGATGAAACGCTGGGGAGCGGATGCCTCGGAGAACCCGTAGATGCTGCAGCCGTAGACGGGGAGATAGCCGGCCGCGAGCACACCGAGCACGCCGATGGCCAGACGGAGCCGTCGGAAGACCATGGTGGAGGGGGGAAGGGAAGCGAGGACCAGGATGCCATGGTTCCCCTCGCCCGCCATCCGCGAACGCGCCCCGACGCGAAAAGAGGTATCACCTGCTACGACCTGAAACTCGGGGCAGGGCGGAGATCGAGTAGCGAGCCGGGACGGGAAACGACCCCTCCGAGGTCGCTCACATGCACCCCAGTGTAGTCAGCCCAAGAGAGTTGGGCCTACTCTTGCGGAGCCACCTCGAAGCGACTGGAGAAGCATGGCATCACGTACCCATTCGATCGGGATCCTGACGGCGGGAGGAGACTGTCCGGGTCTGAACGCCGCCATCCGCGGAGTGGCGAAGGCCGCGATGCACTACGGGATCAACGTAATCGGCGTCCAGGACGGCTTCCGTGGCCTCGTCGAGAACCGCACGGTCGCGCTCGACAGCCGCGTCGTCAGCGGGCTCCTCACGGAGGGGGGGACGCTGTTGGGCACCAGTCGCGACAAGCCTCACAAAATGCTCATGGGATCGCGGGTCATGGATATGACCGAGGTCGCCGTCGCGAACATGCGGCGGATGAACATCGACTGTCTCGTGTGCATCGGCGGCAACGGCACCCAGAAGAACGCGCTGCGCCTGCGCCGCGCCACGGACATCGGCGTGATGACGCTGCCCAAGACGATCGACAACGACGTGCTGGGGACGGACATCACGTTCGGGTTCGACTCCGCGATGCGCATCGCCACCGAGGCGCTCGATCGCCTCCACACGACGGCGACGAGCCACCATCGCATCATCGTGTGCGAGATCATGGGGCACGACACGGGGTGGCTCGCCCTTGGCTCCGGCCTCGCCGGGGGCGCCGACGTCATCCTGATCCCCGAGATCCCCTACGACCTCAAGCTCGTCGCTCGGCAGCTGATCAAGCGCCGCCAAGCGGGCAAGCGCTTCTCCATCATCGCCGTGGCGGAGGGAGTTCGCTCCGTCGAGGAGGCCGCGAAGCGAGCAGCGGCGGCCGCCGAGCGAAAGCGCTTGGAGGCCAAGGAGGGAAAGAAGAAGTCCAAGAAGGACGAGCCGAGCGACGGCCCGCCGACGGATCCCTTCGGGGTGCACCTCGTGCAGGAGCCGGTGGCCAGCCGCATCGCGCGCCAGCTCCAACAGCTCACGGGCATCGAGGCGCGGGTGACGTCCCTGGGCCACGTCCAGCGCGGCGGCGAGCCGACCGCGTTCGACAGGGTGCTCGCCACGCGGCTCGGGACCAGCGCTGGGAAGCTCCTGGCGGAGGGGACCTACGACGTCATGGTGGCGATGCAGGGGGAACGGGTCGTCCCGGTGCCCCTCGCGGAGATCGCCGGCGCGAAGAAGCTCGTCCCCCCGGATCACCCCTGGATCGAGACAGCGCGGCTCGTGGAGACCAGCTTCGGCGACGACTGAGCCCCTCGAAGCGATCGCCAGCAGCTCGCCTCGGGCACGGGGGCTTCGATGCCCGATCCCGGTCGGCCGTCGTCGCAGCGTCGCGCATCATGGCGGCGGCTTGACATAGGGAGATTCGGGCGTAGGCACCCCAGGGATGGTTGCCTCCTTCGATGAACCCCGCGCAGCGTCGGGGCCCGCCGCCTCCACAAAGATCGGCGCACAGCCCGGCGCGGGTTCCGTGCGCGTCACCATGGTCAAGAAGCGCCTGGCCTCGGGCGAGCCCTGCGCCAAGTGCGCTCAAGCCGAGGAGATGTTGAGGAGACGACAGCTCTGGGAGCGGATCGACCACGTCGTGTGGGCGGACGAACGCGACGCCCAGTCGGAGGGCATGCTGCTCGCCGAGCGCCACCAGGTGACGCTGGCCCCGTTCTTCCTGGTGGAGCGCGACGGAGGGGAGACCGTGGTGTTCACCAGCGCGCTACAGCTGGTGAAGGAGCTCTCTCGAGGGACCGCCGCTCGAGGGATCTCCGCTGCTTCGGATGGCCCTGCTGCCTCGGAGGGCCTCGCTGTAGCTGGCGACGGAGCCCGCTCCGCTCCCCCACGGCAGACCCAGCGGCTGACCCAAGGGGAGGTGGAGGCCGCCGCGGTAGAGCTCGAGGAGGCGGAGCCACCGCAGGTCTTGGAGTGGGCGCTCGCGCGTCTCGGCGCGGGCTGCGGCATCGCCTTCAGCGGCGCCGAGGACGTCGTGCTCATCGACATGGCCGCGAACCTCGGCCGTCAATTCTCCGTGTTCTGCCTCGACACGGGCCGGCTGCACCCAGAGACCTACCGCTTCATCGATCGCGTGAGGAAGCACTACGGCGTCGAGATCGAGCTCGTGTCCCCCGATCCGCGGCTCCTCGAGCCCTTGGTGCGAAAGAAGGGGTTGTTCAGCTTCTACGACGATGGACACGCCGAGTGCTGCGGCGTCCGGAAGGTGGAGCCGTTGCGGCGCGCCCTCGCCGCGTTCGGCGGGTGGGCGACGGGACAGCGCCGCGACCAGAGCCCGACCCGCACGGACGTGCCCGTGATCACCTGGGACGTGAGCCACGTGTCCCGGGGGATGCTCAAGGTCAATCCGCTGGCGCGCTGGAGCCAGCAGCAGGTGTGGCAATACATTCGCGAGCGGAGCGTGCCCTACAACGAGCTTCACGAGCGGGGCTATGTGTCGATCGGGTGCGAGCCCTGCACGCGAGCGATCCGTCCAGGCGAGCACGAGCGGGCCGGGCGCTGGTGGTGGGAAGAGGCCACCCAGCGCGAGTGCGGCCTGCATAAAGGCCCTTCAAAGGACGACTGAGAGCACGGGTGCCCCCGAGCTTTCGTGGGGCATCCTCGGCGAGAGCGCGAGGGCGCACCTCACGGGGCGGGCAGGTGCCCTGCGAGGATGTCGAGCAGGCCCTCTGGATTGTCTACGTGAACCCAGTGTCCTGCGTTCGCTAGCTCGTGGAGCACGACGGAGGCGCCCGGAGGGACGGTGCGCACCCGATCGCGCATGGACCCGGTCCAGCGGTCACTGCGCTCGGCGACCACCAGGTGGTGCTCGGGGGCACCCCGGGCGGCGTCCATATAGGGCCAGAGATCCTGACGAAAGTAGTCGTCGAGGAGGGCGCCAATCGCGGCGAGGTCGAACCGCCACGCGAAGCTGTCGCCTCTCCGCTCGAGGTTGGTGGCGAGCCACTGCGCCAACCCCGACGACAGCCCGCGCTCCCCCAGCCCCCGCAGGGCCTGGTCCCGGGTGGCGAAGGGGCCTGGCAGGGCGCGCAAGGTCGACACCACCCGCACGACCTCGTGGTCCGGGGAGGGCGTTTGGGGGCCAGGGTTCGAGTCCAGCGCCCAGATCTGCCGTAAGCCGGCCCGGGCCGCTTCAAAATCGGCGTTCCCGGGGACGTCCCGTGCGCCCGCGAGCGCTCGTCCATAAGCCAGGGCCACCTTGCCTCCAAAGGAGTGACCGATCACCGCCGCGGGGGCGGTGTGGAGCTCTCTGGAGAGCTGGAGGAGATCGCCGACACAGGCCTCGAGGGTGTTGGGCGGGGGCGCGCCCTGGGAATGTCCGTGGTGGCGCAGATCCACGAGCACGAAGCGCCACTCGGGGCGCCGCGCCGTCAAGCGCTTCACGAAGCTCCGGAAGTTGTTGCCCGCGCCGAGCACGCCGTGCAGGACGAAGCCGGTGGCGCGCGCGCTCGGCTCCCCGACGATCAGATGCGCCGGGATCATCGCTCGTCGACCTCGACGATGGCGTCGATCTCCACGGCCGCCCCCAGAGGCAGCTGCGCGACCCCGAAGGCGCTGCGCGCGTGCTGCCCTGCTTCCCCGAGGACCGCGACGAGCAGCTCGGAGGCCCCGTTGATGACCAGATGCTGGTCGGTGAAGTCCGGCGCCGTGTTCACGTAGCCGCCGATGCGGAGGACGCGTCGGATCCGCGCGAGGGAGCCGAGCTCATCCCGCAGAACACGCAACGTGTTCGCCGCGCACAGCCTCGCCGCTTCTTTCCCCTCATCGACGGACAGCTCCGCGCCGATCTTGCCGCGCCAGCGCAGCTGACCCGGTCCGTCGAGGGGCAGGGCACCGGATACATAAGCGGTGGTGCCGTGTAGGACCAAGGGCCGATACAGCGCCGCCGCCTGGGGAACGCGGTCGAGGGGAAAGCCGAGGTCTTCGAGTATTCGTTCACGATGGTCCATGTTCCCTAGGGAAACGTTTAGCCAACGCGCGAACGTGGGTCCACAGAGGATGGTCCAACCCCGCTCGGGTCAGGTAAGCTCTGCGGCGATGGAGCCCAGCGGTAGCGCCACGGATCAACTCTTCGCGCGTCTCGAGCGGCTGAAGGAGCGCTGGCCCAAGAAGGGCTGGAGCTGGGACTATCGGGTGAACTGCGTCGCCTCGTCGTTCCACGTGGACCTCACCCAGGAGGCACACCAGGCCCTCGTGGCGGTCCTCCCCGAGGTGCACGACTACAAGACGCTCTCCAAAGCGAACCAGCACGTGCGCCAGATCGCGGAGAACGTCGGAGGGGTGCGCTCCGACCAGCTCATCTACACGTTGTCCACGCAGGGACGGCTCGTGCCCTACGCGCTGTGGTGGCCTTGGGGCGACGAGATCACCATCTCTCTCCGTCTGGGGTTGGCGGGTTACGTTGGCGACGCGGACCACCAGCGCCTACAGCTGCAGTTCAACGCTTTGGCTTGAGCGGCTCCTCCGGACGCAGGTCAGGCCGTAGAGCCAGGCGCCGACGACGGGCGGGGCGGTCGAGCCACCGGAGCGCCGGGGACCCCCTCTACTCGAGGTCTTCGACGGAGAGCGACGGACGCGCCGCGCCGCGCTCCTGAAAACCACGCACGAGATCAGGTCGGCCGGCGAGGCGATTGCCGAAGGCCGCCGCCGCGCGGCGCAGGTAATGGCTGGTGAAGCGAACGGCTTCGTCCGGGCTCAGGTAGGGGTTGTTCACTCCACCTAGCATGGAGAGGGCGAGGATCAGCTCGGAGACGCTCACCGGACATCCGGCCAAGCGGAGGTACGGCTTGTGCTCAGCCGCCTGCACCTGGGCCATGACCTTGAGCATCTTGGCGTAGATATCGACGCCGGGCGCCGCCGTCGGATCGAGGGCGGAGCGATCCCGGTACAGGCTCTCGATGGCGACGAGCTCGCTCCCCAGGCGCCCGCGGAACTCGACGCAGTCTCCCACGAAGAGCACCTTGTCCCCATAGGAGAGGTCCAAAGGCCCGTCGTAGGCGCCGAACACCACGTGCATGCGCCTCATCTTCTCATCACAATCCTCGTCGTAGAGACGCAGCACCTCGATGGCCTCTTCGAGAGCGCCTGGGCAGCCGCCCCAGCAGTAGCCATCGGCGCCCCCCGGCGGCGCCCCCGCGTAGGCGGAGATGCGCGTGCCTTCGAAGTACTTCTCCACGCGGACCAGGCCGAGGCGAAAGCCCTGAGCTCGCTCCTGGGCCTCTTCGATCGACACGTCTCCGCCCACGTGGGTGGGGGTGAGGGGACCGAAGCCGTCTTCGTGGGCCAGGCGGATGTGCTCCACTTCTCGAGGATCAAGCCCCAAGATCCGGCAGCACACGGCGTCGACCGCGACCTGGTTGTTGCCGAGCACCAGCAAGTGCAGGGGAAAGGGGATGGGCGTGAGCATGCGCCCCTGGCCCGCCGTGATGCCATCCACCACCACCAGCCGCGGCTGGAGCACGTGCTGGAGGTCGGCGATCTTGCGGTTCAGCGCCCAGTCGTGATCGATGAGCCGGTGACGATCGTCCTGGATGCCGATGTAGTTCTTCAGAGAGAACGTCACCGTCGTCCAAGGGTGGGCCTTGAACTTCGGCACGTTGACGAAGAAATCTGCCCGGGCGACCGGCTCCGGGACATAGATGGAATCACGCAGGCGCCCTGGGTGGCGCAGCGGGATCTCCACTTGGGAGACCTCGTCGAAGAGATACCGGACTGCCCCCGTGCGGCGGAAGACCCGACCGTAGCCCGCTTCGCGGAAGGCATAGCGAGAGGGCACAGTGATACCGCAGCGTTCGCCGATGCCGAGCTCCGTGACCCCCTGCGCCCGCGCTTGAAGGGCCTTCACGATCCCCTGAGTCGCCTCCGGCCGCGTGTAGGCGTGGCGAAACAGCTCCCCCGCCATGACGATGTTCGGCTTCACGAGCACGCGCCCGCGGGGCACGAGCCCGAGCTCGTCCAGGGCGTCGCTCACGATCTCCTGGATGCGGACGGGATCGTAGTCGTCGCAGTGGCGGATGATGACCCGCGCGTCCTGCGTGGGGTGCATCCTCTCAGCTTAGCGCGGCGCCGTCGCCTGGGGAACCCGCGTCTGGTTCGGCGCTGGCGCCCAGGATACGTTCCGACCGTGACGGGTAACAGCTGGGCCTTGATCACGGGAGCAGCGGGCGGGATCGGGGGCGCCGGCGGGGCGCGGCGGGCGCCCCGGGGGTACCACCTGGTGCTCTGCGACGTCGACGAGAGCGCCCTGGATGTGCTCGGTGGCGAGCTGCGCGCGAGGGGCATCGAGGTGCTCACCCATGCGGTCGACGTGGCAGACCGGGGTGCGATGACCGATTTCGCCGCCTGGGTCCACGAGCACACGGAGGGCGTCGAGCTGTTGGTGAACAACGCCGGAGTGCTGGTGCTCGGCGGGTCCGACGAGACCTCTTGGGAGGACTGGGAGCGCGTGCTGCAGGTCAACCTCTGGGGGGTGATCCACGGCTGCCAGCTCTTCGCCCCCAGGATGCGTCGGCGCGGCCGCGGGCACATCGTCAACGTCGCCTCCGCGGCAGGGGTCGTCGGGTTCTCGCCGCTCCTGGCTTACAGCACCACGAAGTTCGCGGTCGTCGGGTTGTCTCAGTCGCTCCGGGCAGAGCTCGCTCCGAGCGGCGTCGGGGTGTCCGTCGTGTGTCCCGGGCTCGTGAACACGGGGTTCGCAGACCAGCCCCGCTTCGATCCGACGACGCGCGCGCGCCTCGGGGCGCTCCTCAGGTCGCGTGGGCTGCCCCCCGACGTGGTAGCGGCCGCGATCCTCCGGGCGGTGGAGCGTAACCTCTCCCTCGTGCCCGTGGGGGGACAGGCGCGGGCCCTGCATTGGGGGAGCCGCCTGGCGCCGTCCCTCACGGCGAAGGTGCTCCATAGGATCGCCAGGGGAGCTGGCACCGAGGGCTGAAAGGCGACCCTTTCAGGGGCAGAGGCACGCTCAACGCAACTGGGAGCCGCTGTAGCCCTGAGCTGTCTGGTCCTGCTCCTGGGCGAAGAGCCAGGCGAACACGTCAGCGAGCACCCGCGGGGCGTCCGGACCGTAGGCGCCGGGACCGACGCCATGTAGGAGGAAGAAGCGCGCCCGCAGCCCCGCCTCTTCGAGGG
>JAEWOQ010000488.1 GCA_023460875.1 Pseudomonadota bacterium | reverse complement strand
CCCCAGCGCCGCGCGGGGCGAGCTGCGTCCACGCGCAGGCCGCGCCGTTCGCGGCGTCTGGCGGCGAGGCCTGGGGCGGCGCGCCGTCCACGTCCCGCTCGGCAGGCTCTGCTGGGAAGTCCTCAGGTCCCGGTGAGCCCCCGGGCGGCGGAGCGGGCGGAGCGGGGTCGCGATCAGCGTCGGCGTCACCGTCGGGCTCACCTTCCACCGGATCGACCTCGCCCTCGCCGTCGGGGGGGAGCTCCTCTTCGGGCGGATCGGCGGGCCCTCCGGGGTCCTCGTCCGGGTCGTCGTCGAGCGGGTCCGGCTCCTCTGGAGGGGGCTCCTCCGGATCGTCGTCGCCCGGAGGCTCGTCCTCCGGGGGGGCGCCCCCGAGGCAGCTCCAGGCCGCGGGGCACTGCCAGTGATCGGCCACCTCGAGGCGCTCGCCCGCGGCAGCCACCACGATGTCCACGGTGACGTCTGCGCGCGCGGCGCCCTCGGAGGTGTTGTCGATGAGCATGAAGTCGAGCAGCTCGCGGGTCCAGTCGACGACGTGCTGCTGCCAGAGCTCACGATTCACGACGCGGCGGTAGTAGACGCCCGGCGCGTCGAAGGTCCACTGAGGGCCGCAGGCGTGCTTCTCGGAGACGTGGCGATCCTGGAAGTAGCAAAACTGCAGCATCGCCGGGGCGCGGAGCTCGTGGATCTCGAAGCGCAGGTAGGTCGTGCCTCGGTAGTAGTCCAGGGGCGCCGTCCAGTTCGCTGGCTGCCAGGGGAACCTCCAGAACTGGTGCCAGTTGCGGTGCACGTACCGGTGACCCTCGACGAGGGTGAACTGGGGGGGATGGGCCGGGTTCGGGACCTCCGTCTCGATCTCGGTCTGCGCGTGAGCGTCCGGGATCCCTCCGAGGAGCAGCGTCGCCGCGCAGACGAACGTCTTCGTGAGTTTCATCGGCAGCCTTTCTCTGCGCTCGTGCCCAGCGCCCGCGCACTCCGGGGGGCTGGTCGGCGAGCGGTGACTGCTCCCATGGACGGCCGGCCGGGGGCCGGCCCGGGTGACGCTTCCCGAACTGGGATTTCAGGGTCGCTCGTCGGCGCTGGGCGGCTTCGCGGGTGGCTGGGCGGTTGGCCCTGCGGCTAGCTGGGCGGCGGACAGGCGCCGAGCGTGGCCGAGGAGGGACTCTCGGGTGTTCGCGCTCGGGTCGTCGAGCACGACCTCCACCAAGGCCTCGAGGGTGCGTCCGAGGACGGGGCCCGGAGGGAGCCCGACGTCCTCGATGAGATCGCGGCCCGTCACCGCGAGATCTCGCGCAGAGAGCGGGGGAGCGGTCGCGAGCAGCGCGCGGACCCGCTCGCGGAAGGCGCTCCAGGTCTCTAGGGCGGCCTCGTGGTGGGCGGCTCGGAGGCGCGCTCCCTGCACCGCCAGCACGTCCTCGACCCGCTGCGGGGTCACCTCCCGGAGCCAGCGGCGCACCTCCGCGTCGCCCCCCTCGACGCACGAGGGCAGGCGGTGATGGCGCACGATGGTCACCACCCGGTCCCGATCGGCGTTCGACAGGCGGAGCCGAGCGGCGAGGGCTCGCGCGCGGCTCGCCGCCGCCGCCCCGACGCCACCCTGTGGGTCCTCCGCCGACGGGGAGGGGTCCTGCGCGTGGTCCGCGCCGAGGGCGTGGCAGAGCCCTGCGAAGCGCAGCGCCGGATCGGCGGACAGGAGATCTATCGCGCGGAAGCTCAGGGTGAGCGCGTCGACGTCGAGCCCCGCCTCGACGATCTCCCGCAGCCGCAAGAGCTCGGGCGCGGTGATCTCCAGGAGGCCCTCGTCGCGCATGATCTCGAAGGCGCGGCTCGGCTGGCGCGCCTTGAACGCCTTGAACCACTCGTCGCGGATGCGCTCCGCGCTCACCTGGCGGTAGCTGTCGAGGGAGGGAGCGATCGCCGCGCGCGTCGCGTCCTCGAGGCTCATGTCGAGGGTGGCGGCCAGGCGCGCGCCCCGCAGCACCCGCAGGCCGTCCTCCGCGAAGCGGCGCGGGGGGTCACCGACCGCGCGGAGCAGGCGTCGCCGCAGATCGTCGACGCCGTCGAAGGGATCGTGGAGCTCGTCTGCGAGGACGTCGTAGGCGATGGCGTTGACGGTGAAGTCGCGTCGCTCCAGATCTTCCGTGAGGTCACTCACGAAGAACACATCGTCGGGGCGGCGGCCGTCGCTGTAGGTCGTCTCGCCGCGCAGGGTCGTGACCTCGTAGCGCTCGCCGCGCAGGAGCACCGTGACCGTGCCGTGCTGGACGCCCGTGGGGATGACGCGCCGGAACAGCTTCTGGACCTGCTCTGGGCGCGCGTCCGTGGCCAGGTCCCAGTCGTTCTTCTTTGGCGCGCCGCGCTCGGGGAAGAGCTCCGTGAGGAGCTCGTCGCGCACGCAGCCACCCACCGCCCACGAGCGAAACCCGGCGTCACGGAGGGCGCGGGCGATGGTGTGCACCGCCTCGGGGACCGCCGCCCGGCCCCCGGGCGGGGGCGGCGGGGTGAAAGGG
>JAEWOQ010000487.1 GCA_023460875.1 Pseudomonadota bacterium | reverse complement strand
GAATGGCCCGGGAGAGCGCTCGGATTCCCCTGTGTCCGTGTGGACGGGGACTCACTGGATCGTGTGGGGAGGAGAGTGGCGGCCGCCGCCGGGAGACAAAGTGGTGCGACGAAACGACGGCGCCATGTACGACCCAGAGACGGAGACATGGGAGCCCATGCCGATGGAAGGTGCCCCTCACGCGGACCACTTGGAGATGGTTTGGACCGGCTCCGAGGTAATCATATGGGGTGCAGCGGAGAACGATGCCGGCGACTGCGAGCATCGAGCGGCAGCGTTCGAGCCGAATACACGAATGTGGCGCACGATTCCTCTTCAAGGGACCCCGTTCGAGAGAACGTGGGATCCTACGACGTACGAGCTGGCGGAAAGCTTGTGTCAGCCCCCGCCGAAAGCTTGGCGTGGGCCGCTCATCTGGACAGGGGAAGAGCTGATTGTCTGGGACGCATTAGGAGCGGGGGGCACACAGGCGGGCGCCTACGATCCGGTGGCCGATCACTGGAGAATCATTGACGTCAGCGGTGGTCCTCTGCCTCGCTGGCAGGCATACTGGGCGTGGACAGGAGAGGAGTTGCTCGTGTGGGGTGGACGAGTTCCCGATGGTGGGGTCGGGAGAGGGGTTGTTACTGGAGCGCTCTACGACTTGCGAACGCAAGCGTGGCGTTCAATGAGCTCCGGGAACGCGCCGGATGGAATGAATGCAGCCGGTCGAGCAGTATGGACGGGCGGAGAGTTGTTGGCTCCATCGGGAGAGAGTGGCTGTCCGGTCGGGGCTCGATACAACCTGGAGACGGACACGTGGTCCGCGATGGCGCGGAGCCCCTCGGAGTGCTCCCGGCGCGACACGACGACGGTGCTGTGGGCTGGAGACGCGATGCTCATCTGGGGCGGCGTGGGCCACCACGCGACCTTCTTCGACGGCGCGCTGTACTATCCGTGAGCACGGCGTCATGAACCGGGTCCTGTCGTTCTGTGAAGTGAGATAGAGATGAGAAGGGTCGTGATCGTCGTCTGCTCGCTGCTCGCGTGGTCTTGTGGGAACGACGACGACTACGGCCCTCCGCCGACTTGCCTCGCGGGCGAGGAGGGCCTGGGTCGCTGGGAGTATCTCCCCGCGCCTCACTACGAGCGGAACCTCGTGGATCCCCAGGGAACGGGCCCGCTGGCGCCGAACAGGGGCACGCTGGTGTGGACCGGAACCCACGTGCTCATGTGGGGGAAGGACCAGGGAGCGTCCTTGGATCCAGCCGCAGCTCCAGCGGATCGTTGGAAGCCCTTGCCGACGGAGAATGGCCCGGGAGAGCGCTCGGATTCCCCTGTGTCCGTGTGGACGGGGACTCACTGGATCGTGTGGGGAGGAGAGTGGCGGCCGCCGCCGGGAGACGAGCTGGTGCCGCGGAGCGATGGGGCGATGTACGATCCCGAGGCGGGGACATGGGAGCAGCTTCCGACGGACGGGGCGCCGCGGAGTGCCGAAATGCAGGGTGGCTCGGTCTTCCGAGGTGAACGAGAGGCAGCGGTTTGGACGGGCTCGGAGATGCTTCTCTGGACAATAACTGAGAACGACGCGGGCGAATGCCTCCACCAGGGAGCTCTGTATGACCCCGAGGTGAAGCGATGGCGCTCGATGGGCCTGGCGGGATCACCTTTTCAGGAGTCCTGGAGCGTTCGAAGCACCGACTTAGGAATGCGTTATTGTCCGTCATCACGGCGCGGCCCTCTGGTCTGGACGGGCCGTGAGCTGATCGTGTGGGCATACGACGTCGCGGATCGATCCCGCATACATGCTGGTCTGTACAATCCCGAGACGGACAGCTGGCGGCCCTTGAACCTGGAGGGTGGGCTACTTCCTCGGTACGATGCCTTCGCTGCATGGACGGGCTCGGAGCTGCTGGTGTGGGGAGGGAGCGTGCGGAGCGGAGGGCAGGACCCACGCTACGTGGTGACCGGCGCGCTCTATGATCCCGACACGGAGGTCTGGCGCCCGATAAGCGCGATGAACGCGCCCAGCGGAGCCTATGCAGCGCGTTGGAGCGTCTGGACGGGGCAGGACCTCCTAGTTCGTCCCGGCGAGAGCGGCTGTCCGGTGGGCGCCCGGTACAACCTGGAGACGGACACGTGGTCGGCGATGGCGCGGAGCCCCTCGGAGTTCTACCGGCGCGACACGACGACGGTGCTGTGGGCTGGGAGCGCGATGCTCATCTGGGGCGGCGTGGGTCACCACGCGACCTTCTTCGACGGCGCGCTGTACTATCCGTAGGTCATTCGTACCCGCGACAAGGGAACCCACAATGCGCGCATCCCCTCGAATAGCCGTCGCTGTTGCTCTGACCGTCTTCGTGATGGCCGCGCTGCTCCAAGGCTGTGAAACAAGCTGGTCCACGAGCTCGTGTATTTGCGCGGGGCCAGGGGGCAGGTCTTCCACCGGAGGTGACGGCTCGCTCCTTCCCATCGATGGCGATGGCGATGGCGATGGCGGAGGCGGAGGCGCTGCTGGCAGCAGCTCCGCGGGCTCCGCAGGAAGCGCGGGCGCTGAGCCGTAAAGCAGCGCTTTGGACGGGCGAAGAGTTGTTGGCCGCTGCGGAGCGTGGACGCGGACGGCCTTCGTTAGCGAGAGGCACGGCAGGGGCACGGCAGCGAGGGGCGCCGATGTCGATTTTTGCAACGCCGGGGCCTCGTTGACCGATTCGTAAGAGTCAGGCGAGCTCCGAGCATGGAGGGCGCACGCCCGGCGACCAGCGATCGCCGATGGGCAGCGCTTTGTCTTCTTCGCGCTGTCCGGCGCGGCCGTGAGGGCTCGCCTCGTCCCCTCGCAGAGAAAAGGAACAATGAAATGAGAACGTTCGTTCGGTTCGGGCCGATCATCGGACCCACGAGTCTCGGCCTGGTAGCCCTGGTGGTTGCCTGCAACACGGACAGCCCCAAGGAGCCGGAGCCGGTGGCTCGGGCCACGGAGGCGGTGACCCAGGAGCGCCCCTGCCAGGTGCCGACGACGCCCGGCGTGCCCTGCTCGCGGGTGGGTCGCTCCATCACGATCCCGATCCCAGAGGGGACAGGACGCGATCAGGTCGCGGTGTTCGCTTCCCACGCGTTGAAGATCAACGATCGAGTTCGGATCGAGGCCATGAACGGCCAGCCCGCGCCGATCGTCGGGCTCGGCGAGGTCGAGACGATCATCGGCGCAGACGCCGTGTTGGGCGGGCTGCAGAGCGTGGCGAGCGTGTTCCTCAGGGAACGCGCGACCGTCAGTGGACCCCTGCAGACCACCGGGACCATCACCGCCCAGAACGGCGTCACCATCAGCGGCCCCGTCTCCGAGGGACACCAGCTGCTCGAGGAGCTCGACGACCTGAGCTGGCCCGTGTTCGCACCGAACGAGGCGCGCCCGGCGATTCATCTCGAGCCAGGGGAAGAGGTGACGTTGGAGCCAGGAGTGTACGGCGCTCTGCGGATCGCGCCCCGCGCCAAGGTCCACCTGAGGTCCGGCAGATACGGCTTCGACGCGTTCACGCTGGAGTCGGACGGCGAGGTGCGCTTCTCGGGCCCGGAGCCCGTGCTCTTGGACGTGTTCGAGTCGTTCACGCATCGGGGACGTTGGGTCGCCGCGCAGGCGGACATGCCGCCGGTGCTGGTGTCTTACGTCGGGAGAGCCCCGGCCTGGGTGGAGGCGGCGTTTCACGGCACGCTGGTCGCGCCCGAGGCCAAGGTGGAGCTGAGGGCTGCGGGAGGCCAAGCGCACCGGGGGAGCTTCTTCGGCTACGAGGTGGAGATCCACGGAGACGCCCGGGTGATCCAGGTCCCCTTCCCCTGGGAAGCGCTCGATGAGGCGACGGAGGACGCCATCGGAGAGCCGGAGGCGGGCACGTACCCGACCTCCACCGGACCGGTACCACCGCTGTCGGGCTCGCCGACCTCCGATCGCGTCCGCGTGTTCCTGGACTGGTACTACAAGGCGGTGAAGGGCGATTTGCCCGACATCGTGGAGGAGGTGGCGTCCGTCCAGGGGGACGACGTCATCGCGGCGGAGCTCATCGCCGAGTTTCAGCGCTTGCGGGTCGAGGATCCGCTCCGGGCGTCCATGGTGCTGAGCATCCTGGGCGAGCTCCGGGCTCCAGCGGGCGAGCAATTTTTCATCGAGCTCCTCGAGGAGCCGTTGCCGGACCGGGTCGGGATGCTGCCGAAGCACGGCTCGGACGCGCGGAGTCTCCAGCTCTCTTACCAGAGGAAGGCGGTGCACGGGCTGGGCGTGATGCCGACCGTGACGGCGCGGGCGAAGCTCCGGGAGCACGCCTCGGCGCACCCGGATCGGGGTCTCCGGATGGAGGTGGTGAGGACCTATGTCTTCGAGCAGCCCGACGCCGTGAAGGCGGAGCTCACGCTCCGGCCGGGGGAGGAGTTCTTCGTGGATCGCTTCGAGAACCGTGACGTGCACGAGGACGGCGGCAGCTTCGACGCCCAGCTGGATGCCTACAGGGCGAAGTATCCGGACCACGTGGACCCGCCCGAGGAACTGTGAGGGAGAGGAGGAGCGCGATGTTCAAGAGGATGTTGATGGGTTTGTTGTTGGTCGGGGTCTCGCTGACCCCGGCCTGGGCCTCCGCGCAAGCGCCGAGCGGCGTGTGTAGCGTCGGCGCGTTCACGCGCTGGCTCGCCCACGTAGGCCTCGGCGAGCCGCCGTACACTGGCGATCCGTTCTCCGCGGCGGACGATGCCTACTACGAGATGCTCGGCGGCGGCATCGGCTGCGGCTTCGATTTCGATGAGGTCGTTCGTTGGGCGCAGCTGTACAACGTCGCCGGCGGCTCCTGGCGTGACGCCGGGTTCGACGAGGCTTGCACCCTCGAAGAGCCCTTCACGAGGTTCTGGATGGCGGGGCACCTGATCCACCACGGGGTCGACTTCGGCGCCGAGTTACCCATCGGAGGCGGCGGCGCGACGATCCGCCTCCACCCCGCCTTCCACGACAGCTTTCAGGACTATGGTCCGCTCACTCGCGGGGTGCGCACGCCCGTCTGCAGGGGTTGCGGGAGCTGGCACGAGGGCTTTCAGTCCACCTTCGCGGACAGCTACGAGCTGGCGGGGAAGTGGAGCAAGAAGGGGCCGAGCTTCTTCGACATCATCACCCTGAACTGGTCGAGCACCCGCCGCGTCTATTCCATGTGCCCGCTGTTCGACGCGGTGCCCTTCCGGGTGAACGAGCCACCCCTCGGCGAGTCGAGCAGCGGCTCACGAGCCGGCGTCCTGGTCCATGAGGCCTGGCACGCGCGCTACGAAGGAAGTCAGCGCATGAGCAAGCACCTGCCGAACCCGGGACCGTTTCAGCAGGATGGGTCAATCGATCCGTCCGCACCGTGCCAGAACGGCGAATGCGATCGTTACCTAGGCTTGTACAAGAGGACCCCGCGGGGTGAAATGTACCACGTGCGCATGATGCCCTATCAAGCGGAGCTCCACTTCCAGTGCGACCTGCTGGACTCCGCCCGGGACTGGGTGCCCCTCGCGGTGATGGAGGACATGGCGCGGAGCCACGCTGGGATCATGAGGTCGTTCATCAACACCCCGCCGTTCTCCTGTGGGGTGCCGACGCCTGTGCCCGGCGGTGGTCGCCGCTCGGCGCTGTGTCCTTCGATCGGGAACGGGCCCGGGGTAGAGTGCACGACGGACTTCGAGTGCCCCCCAGCGCGGGGCAGTAGTTATCCTCTGTGCGACAAGGGATGCTGCACCTACAGAAATGTCCGTTGACATGAAGCGCTCCGGCACCCTCTCCATGGCGTTGGTCCTCGTGATCTGCGGGTGCTCCTCGGGGGAAGCTGGGCCGAGCTGCACGGAGCCGGCCCAGCCAGGGGGGCATTGGGAGTGGGTGCCGCCCTCGCCCCTCGATCCTCGCGACCTCGTGGTGACGTGGAGCGGAGAAGAGCTGCTGATCTGGGGTGAGGGGGCTCTGGTCGACACGCCGCGCGGGGACCCAGAGCCGCGGCGGGCCGCTGCGTACTCGCCAGCGACGAAGAGCTGGCGGGACATCACGCCGTACGGATCGGGTCAGGGTGGCATCTGGCCCGGGGTCGCCTGGACGGGGAGCGAGTGGATCGTGTGGGGGGGCGAGGCGGGCCGCGGG
>JAEWOQ010000486.1 GCA_023460875.1 Pseudomonadota bacterium | reverse complement strand
CCTCCGGAGGAGCCCCGCGAGTGGGGAGACCGGACACGCGCTCTGACGCGCGCGCGCGGTGCCTTCGCAAAGCAGAATGAATGACCAAGTCGAATCTCTGGGGCTGGCTCATCGAGAGGCTTCGTTCACCCGCGCGCGTGTTGCTGGCGGGCGTCGTGATGTGCGTGTTGGCGCTCGTGGGGGCGACGAGCTTCGCGCTCTCCACGCCGTCGTTGGGGCTGCGTCTCGCCGCGGACTTTGACGCGGACACGGTGCGCGTCGTCGCCGCGCAGGGGCCCGGCGCAGAGGTGCCGGTGGGCAGCACCGTCGCGGCGCTCGTCGGCGCTGGGGGTGAGCGCTTCGAACTCCGCGCCACCGATCTGATCGAGGAGCCAGACTTCCTCGACACCTATGAGGAGATGGCAACGTTCTTCCAGCGCCAGACGGCGTTGGCGCGCTTGCTCGAGGGGGAGCGCGTGGAGGTGGTGCTGGGGGCGACGAGCGACGAGCCCGTCACCGTCGCGCCCGTCACCGTCGCGCCGACGGGCCGCCCCCTGGAGGCGCTGCCGTTCGTCTACTGGTTTCAGTGCTTCTCGGGCTGCGCCGGGTTCTTGATCGGGCTCTGGGTGCTGGCGCTCAGCCCGCGCACGCTGGAAGCGCGCCTCTTCGCGGCGCTGGGGGTGACGTTCCTCGTCTTCTCGGTCAGCGCCGCGCCCTACAGCACCCGTGAGCTCGTCCTCGACGGCGCCTGGTTTCGCACGCTGAGCGCCCTCAATCACACGGGCGCGTTCCTGTTCGGCGCCGCTCTGGTGGCGCTCATGGCGTCCTATCCGAAGCAGCTGGTCCCGCCCCGCTGGCTCCTCCTCGTCCCCGCGGTGATCGTGCCGTGGCTCGCGGCGGATCTGCTCCACCTGGCGCCGAACCAGGACGTCGGCTCGCGGATGCCCGTGATGCTCGAGACCGTGACGGCGATGCTCCTGGCGGGCGGGCAGTGGCTCGCGTCGCGGGGAGATCCCGGCGCGCGGGCGGCCCTGCGTTGGGTCGGCACGGCCGTGATCACGGGACCTGCGCTGTTCGTCTTCACGACGGCGGGGAGCAGCCTCGTGGGCGGGCTGCCGCCCATCCAGCAGGGATACGCCTTCGGCTTCTTTTTGCTCATGTACGTGGGCTTGGCCCTCGGGCTCCGCCGCCACAGCTTGCTCGGCATCGACGAGTGGGCGCTGCGCATCCTGATCTGGTTGGGGGCGGGCGTCGCCCTCGTCGTGCTCGATCTGGCGCTCGTCTTGGTGCTCGGTGCGCGCCAGGCGGTGTCGCTCGGCGTGTCCCTGGCGATCTGTGGCCTCGCCTATCTCCCGGTGCGCAACTGGCTGTGGGAGAAGATCGTGGTGCGCAAGCGCGTGGACCAGCAGGAGCTCTTCCAGTCGGTGCTCCGGGCGGCCTTCGCGGCGAACTCCGAGGAGCGGGCCACGCTGTGGGTGGGGCTCTTGAAGAAGGTCTTCGATCCCCTCGAGGTGGATCCCCTCGTCACGCTCCGGGGCGAGCGGGTCGTCATCGATCGGGAGGGACTCCAGCTGACCGTCCCGGCCATCGCCTCGTTGCCGGCGGTGCGTCTCGCGTATCCGTGGGGTGGGCGCGGGCTGTTCGCGCCGCGGCACCGGGAGCTCGCGGAGGCGCTCGTGCAGCTGATGTACCACGCGGGGAGCGCCCGCGAGGCGTTCCTGCGGGGCGTGAAGGAGGAGCGAAGCCGCATCGCCCGCGATCTCCACGATCATCTCGGCGCTCAGCTGCTGACGGGGCTGTACGCGGAGAGCGCCGAGCAGGCGCGCGATGGCATCCGTCACGCGCTCTTCGACATGCGCACCGTCGTGCACGAGCTGACTGGAGAGAAAGACCTGCCGGTCGAGGAGGTCCTGGCGGATCTGCGGCACGAGGTGGCGGATCGTCTGCGCGCCGCCGACGTGGAGGTCGAGTGGCCGCTACAGGTGAGCGACCTGGTGGCGACGTCCGGCGAGGGGGAGCCGTGTATGAGCCCGCGCATCTGTCGGCACTTGACCGCGGTGCTCCGGGAGGTGGTGTCCAACGTGGTGCGCCACGCCCGCGCGACGCGGGTGCTGGTCCTGAGTGAAGTTCGGGGCGATCGCCTGTACCTTGCCGTCGTGGACGATGGAATCGGGCTGACGGAGCCTCGGGGCGTGCACTCGTCGGCGGGGGGCGGCGGAGATCAGGCCCCCGAGAGCCGCATCGTGCCGGGCGCAGGGCGAGGGCTGATCAACCTTCACGCCCGTGTCGGGGCCATCGGGGGCAAGCTCGAACTCTTCGACCGGCGGGTGAGTGGGGGGACGCTGCCAGACCCCGTGGTCGCCTGGGCGGGGGCTGCCGGGGTGGGCATGTCCCTGGAGCTGGACATCCCCTTGAAGGAGACGCATCCGGAGGTGCTGGCGTCATGAAGGAGTCGGTGGTCGAGCTGGCGGAGCCTCGGGGAGAGGCCAGCGCCCAGAATGGGAGCCAGGACGCCCCGTGGCGGTCGCACTACGAGGAGGTGCTCCTCCTGGAGGATCACAAGGCCGCGGCCGAGGGGTTGCGGCAGGTGGTGCAGACGGCGTTCCCCGGGTGTCGCGTGCGCTGGGCGAGCACCCTGGCGGAGGCGAGGGGGCTGCTCGAGGAGTCGCGGGAGTTCGGGCTGGCCCTGGTGGACCTGGCGTTGCCGGACGGCACAGGGGTCGAGCTGTTGGAGCACCTGCAGCGCTCGCGACCCGAGGTGCTCTGTGTCGTCACGACGATCTACGACGACGACGATCACCTCTTTCCGGCCCTGTCCGCGGGCGCGGCGGGGTACCTCCTCAAGGATGAGGCTCCCGCGGCGCTCGTGCGTCAGCTGCGGGCCGTCAGCGAGGGGCTGCCGCCCCTGTCCCCGCGGGTGGCGCGGCGCATCTTGACGTTCTTCCAGCAGCAGGGGAGCGGCCCGGCCCTGCGCGCCGGAGTGGCTGGCCAGGCTGAGGCGCGCACCCCTGGGAGCGCGCCGCTCGGCGCTCTGGTCGGCGGGCGCTCGGCGGGGCTGACTCGCCGGGAGACGGAGGTCCTGTCGCTGATCGCGCGGGGGCTCCAGCGCGGCGAGGTCGGCGCGATCCTGTCCGTGTCCGAGAACACGGTGGCGAAGTACATCAAGGACATCTACCGAAAGCTGAACATCTCATCTCGGGCGGAGGCGGCGCTCGAGGCGTCCCGGCGGGGTCTGCTGTGAGGCGATCGCCCCGAGCTCCGACTTGAACGACCTCCCCCTTACCCGTACGGTCCCGCCGTGCGTACCGGCTCCCTCGGGGACACTCGACCTCGTCCAATCGCGTTGGTCTGGCTCGTCTCCGCGCTCCTGGCAGCTTGCGCGAGCGGGGCGCCGCGTCCCCCCGGGAGCGCCCCTCCGGAAGCGGCGACGCCCCTGTCGCCCGCCGTGGAGGTAGAGGACTGGCTCGTCGCGAGCCTCCGCGCGGGGACCATCGGCCCTCACTGGGCTGAGCGAGGGGAGGACAGGCTGGCGGCGTGGGCCGTGGAGCACGGGGAGAACGCCGGTTGGTTCACCCTGGCTCTGCCGCGGGATCGCTCCCCAGGGGCCCCTTTGCGCGTCGGCGACGTACCTGCGGGGCTCGATCTGGTGCGCCTCGTGCCGGACGGCACTTCTGGGTTCGTCTTGCTCACGACGCGTCGCCTGCAGAGCGCGTACCTGGTGGAGGCGAGGCATCTGGGGCCCGAAGGCGTGCAGCGCTCGGGCCCCCACGTGTTGGGCGAGAGCCCAGCGCCGATCGTCTGGATCGACGCCGTGCCGACGACGCGCGGGGCTCTGGTGGTGTGGGCGGAGCGCGCGGGGGCCGGAGCCGACGTGTACGCGGTGCCCGCGGGGCCGCTGGGGCCGGAGGAGCGACCGCGTCGTCTGGCGCGGGGGACGCTCGGCTGGCAGCTGGCGGCTTTCGGGCGCTCGGCGGCCGTGGCCAGCGTCGAGTCGTCGGAGCAAAAGTCGGAGATCGTCGTGCGCTTCGTGGCGGACGACGGGAGCGACGCGCGCCCCGAGGTGCGCCTCGAGGTGAGTCATCCAGGAGCGGAGCTCGACGTCGCCGTGACGCCCGAGCGGACCATCGTCGCGTGGACCGAGCAGCGGAGCTCCGGGCGGCGGATCCTGCTCGCGGAGCTCGGCGCCGATGGGACGCTGCGAGGCGCGCCCTGGCCGGCGACGGCGCCGCGGGGAGAGCAGAACCTGATCGAGCTCGTCCCAGGGGGGGCTGGTGACGTGTACCTCGCCTGGGACGAGGAGGGGCAGCGGCCGCTCGTCGGGAGCAACGTGCTGCTCGCCGCCATCGGTGCTCCGGGAGCGGCGCTGGAGGGGCCAGCGGTGGCTGTCCCGATGGGCGGCTACGACGGCACTCTGCCCGTCTTCGTGGGGCGCGCGGACGGGGTGCTCGCGGTCACCCGAGCGCCGAGCTGCGCCGCGCCCGGGTGTGAGCCCAGCGACGCGATCGCCATGGCGGACTTTGATCGGGGGCTCGCGGTGCGCGGCGCGCGGGGGGTCCGGGTCGGCGGGAACCCCGGGGCGCCCGCGGAGCTCCTGTGGGACGTGCGCTGTGACCG
Source organism: Pseudomonadota bacterium (assembly GCA_023460875.1). Taxonomy (GTDB): domain Bacteria; phylum Myxococcota_A; class Polyangia; order Polyangiales; family Polyangiaceae; genus NIC37A-2. The sequence continues at coordinate 1,254 of JAEWOQ010000486.1, read as the reverse complement.
GGAGTGCTGGGCCCTGGCGGCGCGCACGGACACCTTCACCCACGTGTACCTGAAGCAGCTGAGCACACAGCAGCAGGGCCGAGAGCAGCGGGGCTCACGAGCGGGGGCCCCGAGCGGGGTCACGCGGCTCGACGACGTGCTCCCGCGGATGACGAGCCAGGTGCGCATCACCGACGCGCTGGACCTGGCGGCCTTGCATGGGTGGTCGAGCGCCTCCGGATCGACCCTCGCGTGGCTCAGCTACTTCGACCCGACCACGCCCTGGGTGGTGCCGCCCCGACCTGCGCCGGACGGACGTCGCGCGCCTGTGCGCGCGGTGTTGCGCACCCAGGCGCTCGGCGTGGGGGCGCGCCCCGACGAGGAAAAGGTCCTCCACGAGGAGACGATCTCTTGGCGGGCTCACTCGCCCGGCGGGCTCGCTTGGGCGGCGGGAGCCAAGGAGGAGAAGCTGCTCGTGTGGTCCGCGTTGGACGACGACGAGCCCCAGGTCTTCGCCACGGTGGTGGACGCCCAGGGCCGGCGGCTCCGGCAGCGCATGGTGACCCGCGTCGCTGGCGCCGTGCTCGACGTGGCGGCGGTGCCCGTCGACTCCGGCTGGCTCGTAGCCTGGCTCGATGGGCGGGGCGACACGCTCGAGCCCTATGCCGTGCGCCTGGACGAGAAGCTCCAGTCCGTGGGCCCCGAGGAGCCCCTCGCCGCCGGCGCCGCGAGCCCTGCGGGGCTCGAGCTGCTGCGGCGCGGGGAGCTCGTCCTGGCAGCCTGGTCCGACGTGCGGAGCGCCGGGGTCGATGCTCAGGGGGACATCTTCCTGGCGGTCCTCTCCGCCGAGGACGGCAGCGTGATCGAACCCGCGCGCCGCGTCGCCGCGACGCCGCAGCACTCCCACTCCCCGCGGCTCGAGCCCTCCGAGGCCGGCGCGGGCGCCGTGCTGGCGTGGATCGACGCGGACGCGGAGCTCGACGGTGAGGGCGTCGGCGCCCTCGTCGTGCTCGAGCTCGACGCCGCAGGGCGTTCGATGGGGGCGGCGGAGAAGCTCCGCGTCGATGGCCGTCCGACGAGCTTCGATCTCCACTGCGGGCGCGAGTGTCGCGCGGTGGTGTCCGTCGATGCGGGGCGGCGCAGCGAGCTGTGGGCTGGCACCTGGCGCCCTCAGGGGGATGGCCAGCGCGTGGCGGAGAGCGCGACGCTGCAGCTCTTGGTGGCGCTGCGGGGGCGCTACTCCGACGCGGCGGCGCCGCTCCTGCTGGGAGACGA
>JAEWOQ010000485.1 GCA_023460875.1 Pseudomonadota bacterium | reverse complement strand
CGGCGCCCGGCGGCCGCGCCCCGCCCCCCCCCACGGCCCGGCGCGCCCCCCGATGGCGGCACGCCGAACTACATGGCGCCCGAACGCCTCCGCTCCGGCGGCGCGAGCCCCGAGGACGATCTGTACGCCCTCGGCCTCACGCTCTGGGAGATGTGGACCTGCCGTGTCCCGGAACCCGGGTACAAGCCGCGGGCGAAGGCCATGCGCTCCCAGATCATGTTCGATGTGCCCGCCGGGCTCTCCGTCGACGAAATCAAGCAGGTATTTCGGTGCTTGAGCGACGACGCCGAGATGCGCTTGCCCGCGCGGCGGCTGCGCTTCTTCAACCCGGTCCAGCTCACGACGAGCCAACAGATCCCGCGGGAGCGCCTCGCGCCGGGGCCGCCCCTGGGGCGCTTGGCGACGGAGTCATTCCAGCCGGGCGCACAGTTCCTGCTGGTGACCTACTGCACCAACGCGACGGAGTCCGTGGGGAAGATCTTTCCGCTGACGCGCCCGTCGCTGCGCGTGGGGCGCCGCACGGATCAGGACATCGTCCTCCCCGAGGCGACGGTCTCTGGGGCCCACGCCATCGTCAAATGGCAGGCCGGGACGTGGGCCGTCGAGGACGTCGGGAGCACGAACGGCACGTACGCGGACCACAGCTACGAGCGCAAGAAGACGTTCAGTCTGCTGCACGGAGGTGAAGCGCAGCTCGGCGAGTGCCGCGTGAAGCTAGTCAGCTTTGGCGCGGGGTCGCCCCACGACGAGCGCGCGCAGGCCTATTTGGCTCGCCACGATGGGCTCACTGGGCTGCTTCATCGGGAGCAGCTCCTGAAATCCTTCCGCGAAGAGCTTGCCTTCGCGAAATGGACCGGTACACCGCTCTCGGTGGCTCGCTATCACATCCGCGGGCCAAACCGTCACGTGAGTGATCGCCCGACGATCCTCGAGATGCTCGCGCTGCGGCGGGTGGCTCAACGCGTGGTGGAGCTCACCGAGATGATGATGATCAGCATGGTTCCAGCCACGGCCGGCCGCTCTGGCAGCTTGAAGTTCGCGGTGGGCATGACAGGTCCCGGTATCGAAGAGGCGCGCCACGTGGTCGAGCAGGTGGTCGCTCAGGTGCAAGGGCTGATGCCCGACTCCCTCGACCTGGTGGCCTCCGTCGTCCGCGCCGATCCGAGCGAGCCGGTCGAATCCTTGCTCGATTTTTGATCTCTTCGCGTAGTCCTGATGCCTGGTCCCCCCCGCCCCTCCTTCCCGTCCGCACCGAGCGAGCCCAGCTTGCGCCGGCTTGGAGTCGGGGGGAGCAGCGGCGGGGATCGCCCGATCCGTGCGCAGGTCGTGGTGGCGCTGGTCGCGGTGCTCATCCTGTTGGCCGTGCCGCTCTACCTCCTGCGGCGCCCTGCCGCCGAAGTGCCGGAGGCAGAGCCGGCCCCGAGCGTGTTCGCTCCCACCGTGCCCGTCGCCGAGGGGCCCCCGAAGGACGACCGGCTCGCCTTGTCCGAGCCGGTTCGGGTGAAGTGCGGGGCGTCTTCGAAGGGGGCGGGCCAACGAGGTGTCCTCTGTGATCAGCTGCCCTTCTTCGAGAGCGCGCTCGCGGCGGCCATCCGCCAGACCATCGACTGCGCGCCGAGCACCGCCAGCGGGGGCACCATCAACTACGTCCTGCAACTCGACTTCACCGGTCGCACGATGCACGTGTTCCCGGGGGCGAGCGGGAGCTGGAAGGGGCCGCAGGCGCGACGCGCCACCAACTGTGTGAAGCAGGCGCTGGCGACCCCGAACTGGGACACCCAGCACCACCAGTACCGGTATTACGAGATCGCGGTCATGACGACCTACGCGCCGCCAGCGCCGACGGGGACGCCCCTGTTCGAGTGAGGGCCGCCCATGAGGGTGCGCCCGCGCCCTGGCTTCTGGTGAACCAGCGCCCGTCGAGCTCAGGGGCCCTCATCGGCGCTTCGGTCGTACGCGCGGGACGGCGATCACGGTGGCGAACTCGAGCACGCGCTCGGCTTCCCCGATCCGCTGCAGGAACAGCCCGGTGAACGTGCCGAAGAGCGCGTCACCCGGAGCGGCCGTGTCCGTGGCGCCGGGACGGCTGACCCAGCGCTTGATGCGCTCGAGGAGCTGCGGACTCACGGGGTTCACCTGGACCTTGGCCTGGAGGTAGACGGGTTGCCCCGGCGGCGCTTGCAGGCGATTGGCGATCAGCAGCTGGCGAGCGTCGGCGCAGCGGCGCAGCACGCCGTCGACGGTGGTCGTCCAGGTGGTGTTCTGCGTGCCCGGCTGCGTGAGGTCGATGCGATACGCCTCCTCCCAGACGTGCCAGGTGACCTTGCAGCTCTGCACAGTCGTGGCGACGGGGGTCTTCTCCGAAGAGAGATAGACGGCGGCGGAGAAGAGGATGGTGGTGGGCAGCCCCTTCTTCAGCTTCTGGCGAAGGCCGGCGTCCATCACGTCCCGGTACGACAGGGTGGTGTAGAGGAAGCGCTCCTCCGAGTCCCACTCGTAGATGGCCGAGCGCGGCGGAGGCGGCTCGTCCGCGTCGTCGTCGGCGCGCGCGATCGCGGGAGCCGCGAGCACCAGGGGCGCGACCAGCAGCCACAGCCAGGGGACGAGCCTACTCACCGGCGGGTCCCTCCCCACGCACCGGGATGAAATAGAGGACGTTCGACAGGGCGAAGACGAAGCCGCCCGCGCTGGTGTCGAGGCGGACGCCGAAATTCGCCGTGAGATCGACCGGGATCCGCGCCAAGCCCGAGTAGCCCGGCGCGGGGCGCAGCAGGCTCGCTTCGTCTGCGACGGCATACAGGCCGCCCCCCGCGAACAGGTCGATGCCGTAGATGGAGCGGCTGCCGCGATACAAGGGGACCCGATACTCGGCGCCGATGCGCCCGGCGTAGGCCCCGTAGCGGACCTCGACGATCTGCGTCCCCAGGAAGTTGGGCGGAGGTCGCCGGTCGAAGTTCACGCCCAGGATGCGAGAGGGCAGAAAATCGCTGTAGTCACCGACGAAGTAGCGCTCGAAGAAGGGCGCGTCTCCAGCGATCGCCCCGCCGAAGAGCTCGAGCCGCAGCACGTGTCCCGAGGCGTTGAGCTGCCACCAACGCGAGGCGCGCAGATCAATCCGTTGGTAGTCGTAGTCGCTGCCCAGGGCCAGCAACCCGAACTCGGTGCTCGCGTCCACGAGCCAGCCCCGGGTCGGCAGGAAAGGGTGGTCGCGGGTGTCGAAGCGGAGCGCCGCGCCGAGGGTGGAGAGGTGGCTCCTGCCCCGCTGGATCCCAAAATCGATGGGTTCGACGTTGTCCACGCCGCGTAGGTGCGAGGCCTGCAGCGGCAGGGAAGCGTCGATGGCCTCGAGGCGATAGTTCAGCCAGAGGTGCGCGGGCACGCTCAGGTCGCGGCCGATGCCGACGACGCCGCCGAAGCGCTCGTAGCGCACCACCGCGTAGTCCTTGCGAGGTCCGAAGTCGCCCGGATCGCTGTAGCTCGTCTGCGCGTTGCCGAAGAAATCCTTGGCGTCGTTGAACAGCAGCGTCGCGCGACCGCGCCACTCGTTGCCGACCAGCGCCGGATCGAGCACGTTGAGGCGGAGCGCCAGCTGCTCGTGGGCCACGGCCATGGCGCCGCCCAAGGTGATGCCCGTCCCGAACAAGTTCGTCTCGGCGACGTCCGCCCCGGCGAAGGCGGTCAATGGGCGGGCGTTGCCCTGATTGTCGGCGTCGGCGGCGAGGCCCATCCAGACGTCGTTGACGACGATGGTGTTGCGCTCGACGACCTCGACCACCAGCACGACGTTGCCGGGCTGGCTGCCCTTCTCGAGGGAGAGCTGGGCATCTCGAAAGTAGCCGGTGCCGAGGAGCCGGTAGCGCACCAGGGCGAGCTCTTCGTCCTCCGCGTCGATGACGTGCCCCACGCGGAAGGGCACGTAGCGGCGCACGACGCTCTCGCGGGTGCGCGTATTGCCGCGCACGTCCACACGCTCGAGGGTGTAGACGAGAGGAGCCGAGTGGCCGCCGGCCGCCCCTTCACCGCCGCCAGCGTTGGCGTCCGGTGCGAGGGGCGCCTCCTGGGCCTGCGCGTCGTGGGGCCACGCCGAGACGACCCACAGCAGGACCCACAGCAGCGCGGCGGCGCGGGGCGGGCGACGGGGGCTGGAGGGAGGCGGCACGGGGGCAGCCTACAGCACAAATGCGGGCACCTTTAGCGGGGCGTCGAGAAACACCCTGCCGACGAGCGACGCCGGTGCCCACGCGGAGCGGTGGCCGATCCGGGCTCCGAGGTGTGGTCAGGCGGCGTCAGATCCGC
>JAEWOQ010000484.1 GCA_023460875.1 Pseudomonadota bacterium | reverse complement strand
CCCATCGCCCGCCAGCTGCGCGCGCGGGCCACCGCCGACGACGCCGACGTCGTGGCGCGGATCTTCGCGCCCGGCGGGGCCTCCGAGCTCCGGGCGAGCCTCCCTCTCCAATGGAAGCAGGGAGTTCTCACCCTGAGCGCCGACGCTCCCCTGCGTGGACGGATGGTGCTGCGTCGCCTCACCTTGGCTCCCCTGATCCCCTCCAGCGCGCCCATCTCCTACGTCACCGGGACGCTCGACGGGCACGTCGCGCTCGGGGGCACCCTCGGCGCACCAACGCTGGATGGGACGCTCGAGCTCCACGACGTCGGTTTCACCGCGACAGACGTCGCCCAACCGCTGCAGAACGTCCAAGGACGCCTGCGCTTCACGGAGCGGTCCCTCCACGTCGAAGAGCTCCGCGCCGTGGATCGTGACGGCAGCCTCGCTATCGACGGCCAGGTGACCTTCGACGACCCGGAGCACATCCGCGCGCGGTTCGATATCACGACCCGCAAGTTCCCGCTGCGCCAGCTCGGCCAGGTGCTCGCCACCGTCGACGCTGACGCGCAGGTCCACACGGAGGTCCACCCCGAGCAGACAGACGTGCGCGTCACCGTGGAGGACGTCCATCTCTGGATCGAGAACACCGACGTGCGCCGCGGGCTCTCTCTGGACCCGCACCCGGACTTCGCCATCGATGGCCAGGCTCCCCCCTCCAGCCCAGCGCGAGATCTCGCCGACGTCGCGGCGCCCGCGCCCCCAACTCCAGAGCCTCGAGCTCCAGAGGCTCCATCCCCAAAGGCTCCAGCCCCCGCTTCCCGAGCGGACGCCCAGGCGACGGCAGACGCGCGAGTCACGCGGGTCGACGTGGAGACCCGCGGCCACTTCTGGGTGAACAGAGACGACTTCGCCGTGCGCCTCTCGGCGGACCTCCTCGCCGAAGACCGGGAGGGAGCCATGACCGTCCGGGGTGAGGTGTCCATCGATCGTGGCTACGTGATGCTCCTCGGTAGGGTGTTCGACCTCGAGAAGGACAGCCGCCTCGAGTTCGTTGGCACGTCGCCCCCCGACCCCACCCTCGATCTGACCGCCGTCCACGAGAATCGGCGCTCGGGGCGCCGGATCAGCCTCCACATCGGTGGGCGCTCCTCCCAACCCGAGCTCACGTTCTTCGTCGACGGCGCACGCGCCGACGCGGGCGCCGCCCTCCTCGCCATCTACGGCTCCCAAAGGACGACCGAAGACCCGAAGACCGCCGAACGGCAGGCCGCGGGCTTCGTCGGCGGACTCACCGCTGGGCTGCTCGCCACCTCCGCTCGACGCCGCCTCGGAGCTGCGGCCCCCATCCTCATGATCGACCCGGGGGACTCCCTCGGCGAGGGCCGTCTCCGCGCCGGGTTCGAGCTGGACCCGCTCGTGCCACGGTTCCTGCGCGACTTCATCACGGGTGTGTACTTCGAAGGGATCGTCGCACGTGAGGGGACTAGGTCCGACACTGGCGCAGGGACCCAGGCGACGCCGCGCGACTCTCGGCTTCAGGGCGGCGTGCTGCTCGAGTTCTACTTCCCGGACGGGTTCTTCAATACGAATCAGTACGGTCCGGGAGCGACCTGGTCTGTCGATCTCGGCTGGCAGCTCTGAACCCGCGAGGCCCCCCGTGCCAATAAGGGGGCCCGCGCCAGCGCGCTCGCCATCCTTAACTAACTCGCGTGCCGTCCCCCAGGGCGAACATCCTTCGCCCGCCTTGTCGTGCTATACTAGAGGGTTGTCCCCCGCGCGCCCCACACCCAAGGGAAAGATCCTCCTCATCGAGGACCACCCGACGCAAGCGAGAGAGATCCTCGGCGCCCTCGACCGTCTCGGGTACGCGACGGTGTGGGCACGCTCCGGCGCGGAGGGCCTGGCCTTCGCGCAGTCCAAAGCCCCCGATCTCACCATCCTCGACGTGGTGCTCGGAGACATGGACGGCTTCGCCGTGTGTCGGTGGCTGAAGATGCGCCCAGAGACGCGGGACATCCCGGTGATCATGCTCAGCGTGCAGAGCGCCATCAAGGACCGCGTGCACGGGCTGCACCTCGGCGCCAGCGACTATCTCACGAAGCCTTGCGCGGACGAGGAGCTCGAGGCGCACATCTTCGCCGCGCTGCGGGTCCGGACCGCCCAGTCGGAGCTCCAGCGTCGCAACAGCGAACTCGAGGCGATGTTGCACCACGTCGAGGCCATGGCGATCACCGACGCCCTCACGGGCCTCTACAATCGCCGGCGGTTCACCGACGTGCTCCGGAACCAGTTCGCGGTCACCAGGCGGTACAAGCACCCCCTGAGCTGCCTCATGATCGACATCGATCACTTCAAGAGCATCAACGATCATCACGGTCACCACGCCGGCGACCAGGTGCTCCAAACGGTCGCCCAGAGGCTCACGGCGGATCTGCGCCGGGTGGATCTGGCGGCCCGCTACGGCGGAGAAGAGTTCGCGGTGCTCCTGCCGCACACGAGCAAAGAGAACGCAGCGGTGGTGGCTCACCGCCTCCTCGAGGTCGCGCGAGGCCTGGAGATCGAGCTAGATGGTGCTCGGATCCCCGTGACCGTCAGCATCGGCGTCTCTTCCTCGACGGATCTGGCCCCCGACGCCGAGGCAGACTATCTCGTGAGGGCCGCGGACTTCGCGCTCTACCGGGCCAAGTCCGAGGGGAGAAATCGTGTCGCGCTCTCCGAGCCCGCGACGAACGTGCTCGTGGAGCCCGCGACGAACGTGCTCGTGGAGCCCTCAAAAAAAGAGTGAAGTAGATGTCACGCCACAGCCTCCTTCTGGGCCTCGCTCTCCTCCTCAACGCGGGATGTGAGGGCAAGGCGCCACCCGAGCCCCCCTCTCGTCCGGCGCAGACGGCGCAGCCCGCCCAGCCAACCGCAGCGAAGCCCGCGGACGCGACGACGCTGACGTGGACCGATCCCGAAGGCTGGACGAAGGAGCCCCAACAGCGCCCCATGCGCCTCGCCACCTATCAGGTGCCCGGAGCCGATGACACGTCACCCGCCGAGCTCGCGGTCTTCCACTTCGGGCCCGGCGACGGGGGCGGGATCGAGGCCAACATCACGCGCTGGGTCGGACAGTTCTCCGATGTGCCGAGCACGGAGGTGGTGCGCGCCGAGAAGATGACCTCCGCGGGCGCCCAGGTGCACGTGTTGGAGATCCCGCGAGGCACCTTCGCGGCGGGAATGCCAGGAGCCCCGCCCACACCCCAACCTGATTACGGCCTGCTGGGCGCCGTCGTCGAGAGCCCAAGCGGCAGTTACTTCTTCAAGCTGACCGGCCCCTCCGCGACCGTCGCCAGCCAGCGCGCGCGCTTTCATCAGCTGCTCGATAGCGTGCGCCCCGCCTCCTGAGCACTGGCTCCTGAGCACTGGTGCTGCGCCGTGACTAGAGCCGCCCCGCCGTGGGGCTCCGGACCGCCCACACCTCGTGAGGTCGCGGAGCCCCAGTCGTAAGTCCCGGTCCGCGAGCCGCAGCCGCCAGCGGAGCTCGTCCGGGTTACGGGGAGCCGCGCTCTCCTCTTCCACCCGAGACTCGCGGGGACTCGTGGGCGTACGCTCACGGAAGATGGCGGACCTGCTGACCTCTCAGAACCTGATCGCCCTCCTCACGCTCACCGCCCTGGAGATCGTGCTCGGGATCGACAACATCATCTTCATCTCGATCTTGGCCGGCAAGCTCCCGCAGGAGCTGCGCGCGCGGGCCCGCTTCATCGGCCTGGGCCTCGCGCTCGGCGCTCGCGTACTGCTCCTGCTCGGCATCACGTGGGTGATGCGGCTCACCACGGATCTCTTCGAGCTCTTCGAGACGGGCATCTCGGGCAAGGATCTCATCCTGATTGTCGGTGGCCTCTTCCTGGTCGCCAAGAGCACCCACGAGATCCATCACAAGGTGAACCACGCCGCCGACGACGCGACGAGCAGCGCGGGCTCCTTCGGCGCGGTCATCGTCCAGATCGTCTTGATCGATCTGGTGTTCTCCCTGGACTCGGTGATCACGGCCGTGGGCATGGTGAACGAGGTCGCCATCATGGTCGCGGCGGTCATCATCGCCATCGGGGTCATGATGGCGTTTGCGGGGACCATCGGCGCCTTCGTCGAGAAGCACCCAGCCATCAAGCTGCTGGCCCTCGCGTTCCTGATCCTGATCGGCGTGATGCTGGTGGCGGAGGGCTTCGATCAGCACGTGGACAGGGGGTACATCTACTTCGCGATGGCCTTCTCCCTCCTGGTCGAGCTGTTGAACATCCGCATGACGAAGAACGCGCGACCGCTCATCGGAGGCGTCACGGGGCTCCCCAACCACCCTGTCCCTAACCCCGCCCCCAACCCCGGACACGGCGACTGAGCTCTGCGCGCACACACACTGCTCATGCCCAGGCGAGCTGACCCAGTCACGCCGGGGCGGCGCACGGCGAATTCCGACACCGATGCCGCTCGAAGTTCGTGCTCGTCGAGAGCCGGGTGCTAGAGAGCCGCGGTCGTGGCCCGGCGCCACCCGCTCGCTCCCCCGTCATGGAACCCGAGAAGAAGCGCGCTTCCCTGCGCCGAGCCCTCTCCTACTTGCGCCCCAGCCTCGTGCCCCTCGCGTTGATGCTGACGCTCACCTTGGCCGCCGCGGTCGCGAGCGCGTTGGAGCCGCTGCTACTGCGCCTCGTCGTCGACGACCTGAGCGCGGGTGGCTCCTTCCGCTTGATCGTGTACGGCGTGGGGGGGCTGCTGGGGGTCGCCCTGCTCCGGGAGGGGTTCACGGCGTCGAGCAACTGGCTCGCCTGGCGCACGCGCCTGCAGCTTCACCAGACACTCCTCGACGAGACCGTCGGGCGCTTACACACGCTCCCCGTCGGGTTCCATCGGGCCCACGGGGTCGGCGCCATCATGACCCGGCTCGATCGCGGCATTCAGGGGTTCTTGAGCGCCGTCACGGAGATCACCTGCAACGTCCTGCCGAGCGTGGTCTACCTGGCGCTCGCCGTCGGCATCATGCTGCAGCTGGACTATCGGTTGGCCTTGGTCGTGCTCTTGTTCGCGCCGCTCCCAGCCGCCCTGGCAGCGCGCGCCGCCCCGGAGCAGACGCAGCGGGAGCGCTCCTTGCTCGAGCGCTGGACCAAGATCTACAGCCGCTTCAACGAAGTCCTCTCGGGCATCGTCACGGTGCGCAGCTACGCCATGGAGGACGCCGAGAAGCGCCGGTTCCTCGGCGGGGTGCAGGAGGCCAACGGCCTGGTGCTGCGGGGCGTGAAGGTCGACTCGCGCATCTCGGCGCAGCAGGGCCTCGTGATCGCACTGGCCCGCGTCGTGGCCATCGCCCTCGGCGGCTATTTGATCCTACGAGGCGAGGGCACCGTCGGCACCCTGGTGGCGTTCCTCGGGTATCTCACTGGCGTCTTCGGCCCAGTGCAGGGGCTGACGGGCGTGTATCGGACACTCCACAAGGCGTCCGTGTCCATCGACGACGTCTTTTCGATCCTGGACGAGCAGGACAACCTCGGCGACGCCCCCGACGCCCGAGAGGTCCGGCACCTCACCGGCGCGGTGCAGTTCCGTGAAGTGTCCTTCGCCTACAGGGCGGATCAGCGCCCCATCCTGGATGGCCTGAACCTCGACGTGCGCCCCGGCGAGCGCATCGCCCTCGTCGGCCCGAGCGGCTCGGGCAAGAGCACGACCATGGCCTTGCTCCAGCGCTTCTACGATCCGAGCGCGGGGGCGATCCTCCTGGATGGCCACGATCTGCGCACCTTGAAACAAGCGAGCGTTCGCCGCCAGATCGGCGTCGTCCTCCAGGATGGAACCCTGTTCGACGACACCGTCCGCGCCAACATCGCCTACGGGCGGCCGGAGGCACCCTTCGAGGAGGTCGTGAAGGCAGCGCGAGCGGCCAACGCTCACGACTTCATCCAGCGTCTCCCCCGAGGCTACGATACCTCGATCGGCGAGCGGGGCGGCCGCCTCTCTGGAGGCGAGCGTCAACGCATCTCCATCGCGCGCGCCCTCTTGAAGGATCCGCCTTTATTGATCCTCGACGAGGCGACCAGCGCCCTGGACGCGGAGTCCGAGGAGCTGGTGCAGGACGCGCTGGATCGACTCGTTCACGGCCGCACCACCTTCGTGATCGCTCACCGGCTCGCCACCGTGGTCGGGGCCGATCGTATCATCGTGCTCCGGGACGGACGGATCGTGGAGGCCGGACGCCACGACGAGCTCCTCCAACGTCGCGGCTACTACGCGAGCCTCGTGCAGAAGCAGCTCAAGGGCCTCGCCCCTCCCCTCCCCGAGCGGCTGCCTCTGGCGACCTGGAACGCGCTGGGTAGCCCAGCTGGTGCCTGAGTCAGGCGCAGGAGCGGCGATACGGCGCTGCCTGCCGCGAGCCCGCCGCGACGGGGTACGGCGCCGCCTCGCGCGAGCCCGCGGCGAGGGGGTATGGCCCGGATCGCGGACCCAACACGGAGTCTTCCACGAAGCCGTCGATCGTGCGCGTCACCAGCAAGAGGGCGTCGTTGACGCCGGTGTGCCCCATGGCCATGACGAGCTTGCCGCCGAGGGTGAGCTGTTGCACGAGAGGTCGGATCAGCGACGGGGCTGGGATCGTGACCGAGATTGCGTCGAAGGGTCCGTGCTCGGCCCAGCCGTCCACCCCCTCCCCGTGCCGCACGTGGATGTTGCGGTAGCCGAGCCGACCCAAGAAGCAGTTCGCCGCGCGGGCCAGGTTCGCGTTGCGTTCTACGGTGTACACGTCTCGCGCCAGGTCCGCAGCGACGGCGGCGGCATACCCGCTCCCTGTTCCGATTTCGAGCAGCTTGTCCTGGGGTCCCAGGGAGAGCAGTTGCAGGGTGCGCGCGACGAGGGAGGGGGCGGCGATCCGCTGTCCCTCCCCGATGGGGAGGGAGCGCTCGAGGTGGGCTTCCTCCCGCAGCTCGTCGGCCAGAAAGTCTTCGCGAGGCACGCGGGACATCGCGCGAAGAACCGCTGGATCCGTACACCCCACCGCAGCCAAGGCGCTCGTCAGGCTCCTACCGCGACCCGCTCGACCATCCAACGCTACGACCGAAACTCCCATCACGACGCCCTTCCCCCCGCTCATGTTGATCACGTCTCTCGACAAAAGAGAGCAACGTCCGTGCCAGTGCACGTTCCCCGCGAACGCCCCTCGCCTCGACCGCTCGCCCCCCGCCCTCACCCTTGAGAACGCGCAAATGCATCGGTACTTCAGGGCCGTAACGCAGCTTTTTCACGGATTCGTCAAGGGGGCGATCCGACCGATAAGCCCAGCGTCACCGCTCAGCCTCACCGCTCCGTGAGTGACCCGTAGGCTGGTCCCTGTCGAGAGCGTAGGCCCGTGAGCCGATGGCCGAGCCCCTTACGACTGCGGGCTCAGCGTGGCGGTGGCCGGTCGGCCGCCCGCTGTGGGAGACGCAGGGTGAACCGGGTCCGTCCGGGGCGCGTCTCCACGGCGCCGCTGCCTCCGTGCTCCGTGATGAGGCGGTGCACGATGGCGAGCCCCCGCCCCCTCCCCCCCCCCATGGAGGTGTAAAAGGCGTACAAGACGGGCGC
>JAEWOQ010000483.1 GCA_023460875.1 Pseudomonadota bacterium | reverse complement strand
GAGGTCACCGATCCACAGCCGCGCGCTGCCGCAGGCCGACGGCGTGCGGCAGGCCGCCGCCAGGTACGCCTGGCTGGGGACGTCGAGGGGCCGCTCGTCCGTGGCCGCGCTGAGCTCCACGGCGCGGCGCAGGCAGGAGGCGTCGCGCCGAACGCAGCGCTCCAAGAGGAACGCGATGGCCGCGCTTCGCTTCCCCTGTGCGGCCATGAGGGACCCCTCGAGCTCGACGGCGTGGATGTTGCCGGGATCCGTCGCCAGGAGCTGCGCGAGCTGCTCGGCGGCCGCCCCGGTCGCCTCGTCCCGTAGCAGATCCCGGATCAGGACGACCCGGGCGCTCCCGAGGGTGGGATCGCGGGCGAGGGCGTCCTCCAGGAAGCGGCGCCGCCAGGGACCTCGCTCTGGATCGTTCGGGGACAGGGCGATGGCGAGCCTCGACAACAGCGCCGCGCCCTCCTGGTGCTCCGGCACGGCGCGGTCCACGTCGTCGAGATCCCGGGCCCACGCCAAGGTCATCTGGGCCACGGTGGCGGCGAGGGCGGGCTCCCGCTCTGCGGCGAGGCGCAGGTGCAGGAGCGCTTGGGAGACAGCTCCGCGCTGAGCGAGGAGCTCGGCGAGCAGCAGGTGCATCCGCCCGCTCATCGGGTCGCGCTCCAGAGCGCGGCCGATCCAGGGGAGCGGCGCCGCCCCCGGCGTGTCCCGCGCCGCCAGGGCGCCGAGGCGAGGGAAGAACGCATCACCGGGATGACGCGACATCGCGTCCCGGAGCCGAGCGCGGAGCTTGTCTCGCGCGGCGGGATCGCCGAGCTCCGTGGCGGCGTAGGCTCGGGCCAGCTCCTGTCGATCGGCGTGGGCGCTCTGCAGCCCGCCGAAGGCGACGAGCAGGCAAGCCAGCGCGCCAGCCCCCGCGAGCAGCCAGCCCGCCTCGGGCGATGGGGAGGAGCGCGGGGGAGGGCCGTCGATGCTCCGCTCCCGAGCCCAGGCGCCCCAGAGGCCGCCGAGGCTCGCGGCGATCGCGATGAAGACGCCGGGGAGCGAGAAGGCGAGATCGACGAGGTTCTGCAAGCACACCACCGCGACCCCGATCGTGAGGGTGGCCGCGAGGCGGCTGCGGTGGGCCCCGAGGCGGCTGGGGCGAAACACCCAGAGCAGGGCGAACAGCGCCGTCAGCCCCACGGGGAGCCCCCACTCGGCAACCCAGGCGAGGGCGAAGTTCTCCGGGTGCGCCCACCAGGAGCCTCCCACGGGGCGGTACTTCGGGGAGGCCGTCTCGAAGGCGCCTGCGCCGACGCCGAACCAGGGGTGATCGGCGATCAGCGGCGCGACCCACTCGACGACGGCGAGCTTCTCCAGCCCCTCCTGGCGCAGCTCGGCCCAGGTCGTCTGCTGCGCGCCCAGGACCCCGAGCAGCGCGCCCCCTGCCAGCGCGCAGACGACGGGCCAGCTCCAAAGTCGGCGTCGGCGCTCCCGAGGATCCCCCACCAGCGGCACCAGCAGGACCAGGAGGAGCCAGCCTCCGAGGAGCGCGAGCAGCCCCCCTCGCGACGCGGCCAACACCGTCTGCCCCATCAAGAGCGCCGTACCGATCGCCACGGCCCAGCGCGCCGTAGTCCCCGAGGATCCACCCGACCCTCCTCGACGGGACGAATCGTTCGCGCGGGACCACGGCGCGAGGGACCACGGCGCGCGGGACGACAGGAGCAGGCCCAGGCCCGCGAAGGTCCCGAGGTTGAGGTAGCCCGCGAGGTTGTTGGGGTTCAGGAGCGGGGAGGTCACCCAACGCGTCGGAGTGAAGGTCGGCTGGTAGACCCCGAACACCCGGGCGGCGTCGAGCAGGCCATGGGCGAGCGTGACCAGCGCCAACACCACGGCGCTGGAGAACACGAGCAGCGCCACGGTGACCGCGCCATGCTCTCGCCCCACGCTGGCCGCTAGCCCGAAGGTGGCCGCGTAGGTGATCCATTTCAGGGCCTCCGCGAGGGAGGCGCCTCGGTCGATTGACAGGCTGCCCCAGCCCACCTCCTCCCCGAAGGGCAGCAGCGCGCGGGCCCACACGTCGGCGCTCGCGGGGGCCAGCGTGCGCAGCAGCTCGACGGGCACCGGGACGCTCTGCAGCAGGCAGTACGCGGCGAGGCCGAGGGCCAGGGACACCGCGGGCATCGGGCGCCACTGATCGGCGGCCCGCGCCCGGGCGACGCCGGCGCAGGCGAACACGGCGACGACGAGCAGGGTGAGGCGGTGCACCGTGCCGATCGCCAGCACGGAGCCCAACAGCAGCGCGCCGAGGTGCGTCCTCAGCGGGGGCCAGGCGGCGGTCATCGAGGCGCGCGGGCGCCTGCGTGGGGCTCTGCGTCGCCGGGGTCGTTCGGGCCGCGCTGTCACAGAGGGCTCTGTGTTCTGGCGCGCCGTGTTCTGGCGCGCTGTGACCGCTGCGGTCGAGTCGATCTTCATCCCGGAAAGGCGAGGGTCAGGCGGCGGACTCGTCGGCGCCGTAACCTTCCTTCTTGTAGGCGTAGTACTGGTAGTAGCCGTACTCGCTGCGCTCGAAGTCGACGTCGTTCAAGACCGCGCCGGCGATGCGCGCGTTGACGTCCCGCAGGGAGCGCACCGCCTGCTTGGCGAGATCCTTGCGGGTCTGGAACGCGCGGATCACGACCACGGTGGCGTCCACCAGGCTCGACAGGATGGCGGCGTCCGTGACGGGCACCAGGGGTGGGCTGTCGATGACGATCCGATCGAAGCGCTCCGAGAGGGTGTCGAGGAGCCTCTGGAAGCTCGCGCTGTGCAGGAGCTCGGCGGGGTTGGGGGCGATGGGGCCCGTGGGCAGCACGCTGAGGTGGGGGACCTCCGTCGGTGTGATGGCGCTGTCGAGGAGGCTCGGATCGAGCAGGGTCGTGGTCACCCCGCCCCGGGCGCCGCTGGTCTGGAACACCTTGTGGAGCCGTGGACGGCGCAGGTCGGCGTCCAGGAGCAGCACTGATTTCCCCGACTGGGCGAGGGCCGTGGCGAGGCAGCAGGCGACGGTCGTCTTGCCCTCCGCGGGGCCGGCGCTGGTGACCAGGATGCGTCGGAAGGGCTCGTCGGGCGACATGAAGACGATGTTCGTCCGCAGCGCCCGCACCGCCTCCGCCACGCCGCTGGTGGGGTGGTTGTGGACGTAGAGCTCCGGGGGCTCGCCCGCGTGGTTGCCCCGGCGCCGGCGCCGCCGGGAAGGGGTGGAGCCCGCGTCGGAGCTCCCGGGGGTGCCCTCGATTTGGGGCAAGAGACCGAGGCAGGTCACCTGCAGGTGCTGCTCGATGTCCGTGGGGACCTTCACCCGGCGATCGAGGAGCTCCCGCGCCATGACCACGCCGAGCCCGAGGCCCAGCCCTCCGAACACCCCCAGCGCCAAGCTCAGGCCGACGCGAGGGCGGATGGGAACCCGGGGCACCAGCGGCGCGTCGACGACGCTCACGTTGTTGAAGCGCATCTGGCTGGTGACGTCGCTCTGCTTGGCGCGCTCCAGGACGAGCGAATACATGCGCTCGGTGTTCTCTTTGTTGCGGGCGAGCCGGTTGAACTCGATCTCCAGTAGGTTCAAGTCGAGCGCGCGCTGCTTGGCGGCCTGGTAGAGCTTGGCGAGCCCCGCGGCCTCCTTCTCGACCGCCAGGAGATCGCGCCGGTAGGCCTCCTGGATGTTCTTGACCTCGTCGAGGAGCGCCTTGCGGGCCGTCGCCATGGTGGCGGTGGTGCTCTGCACCTCCGGGTGATTCTCGCCCTTGCCCGCCTTCTCGAGGCTCTCCCGCGTCGTGCGCGCGAGGAGATAGTTGCTGCGGAGCTCCCGGAGGACGACGCTGTTGAGGAGCTCGGCCGCTGGCAGCGAGTCGGAGTCGTTGGGGTCGACCCGGTCGAGCTGGGACACGCGCGCCGCCAGCTGCTCCCGCCGCGCTCGCGCCGAGGTGAGCTCCCGGTGCAGCTGCTGCATCTCGTCCCGCAGCATGTTCGACTGGTCGTCGAGGGACACCGACAGGAGCTGGTTCGTTTTCTTGTACTCGTGGAGGTCGAGCTCGCTGGTCTCGAGCTCCTCCTTGAGCTTGACGAGCTGCACGTTCAGCCAGTCGCCGGCGGTCCCCATGTTCGTCAGGGACACCTCGAGGTTCTGCTGGATGTAGGTGTCCGCCAGGGTCGACAGGACGCGCCGGGCCCGCTCCGAATCCGCGTCGGTGAGCTTGAGCTCCACGAGGCGGCTGTTCTTGATGGGCTCCACGCTGAGGCGCTTCTGCAGCAGGCCTGCGGCCTGCTCGACCGTGAGCTCCTCCTCGAGCTCCGCGTCCGCGTCTGCGGGCAGCATGAGCACGAAGCTGGCGTCCCGATGCAGGCTCAAGATCCGGACGGTCTCCTCGGCCACGTTGCGGCTCTGGATGATCTTGTACTGCGTCTCGTAATACTCTTTGTTCGTCCAGTAGAAGTCCGACGAGTCGCCGGGCGTCTGGACGTCCTTGCCGAGCGGGCGGATCGCCGCGGGCTCGATCTTCAGGGTCATCGCTGCCTGGTAGACCTTCGTCTGCCCCCTGACGACGAACCCGACGAGCAGGGTCACCCCGGCCATGATCATGAGCACGAGGCGCCAGTGCTTGCGGAGCACCGCCCAGAGCGAGGCGAGCTGAAGATCCGAGGTCTCCCCTAGGGTCTCGGCGTGTGGTGACTCTGTCACTTCGCCCCAGTCTTCCCCCGACGAGCGGTGTGGATGCAAGCGGGGCCCCCAACATCCCTCGAGAGCGGCCGAATGGCCGCGTCCTCCAGCGCCTGCCGCGCGCGCCGCTGTCGGGTTTTGGTTGTCAGCCGTCCCACATTGTGCGCGGACCTGCCGCGGGCCGTGTTTCCGGCGCGTGTCCCGGGG
>JAEWOQ010000482.1 GCA_023460875.1 Pseudomonadota bacterium | reverse complement strand
CGACGCGACGAACCCTCTCGCCCGACCGGCCCCGCGGCGGATCTGGCGGGCTCCTCGGCGTACGCGAGGCCGGGAAGCGCCTGGCTCATCGGTGCCCCGAGCGCCGCGGAACGTCGGGCCCCCGGCGAGTCAGGCCTCTCAGCGGGAGCTTCGCTCGCGGCAGCTCTGCTCCAAGCCAGGATCTCGGGCTCGAGGGGTCACGGCTACCCACCACACGACCCAAGATTCACCCCGCCCCCCGCAGGCGCCCCCGATCCCGCACGACGCCCCCGCTCGGGATGAGCGCCGCGCTTGACGGCTTCGACGCGCCTACGGGACGATTCGCGCACTTTGGCCACACTCCGCCCCAGGGATCCACGTCAGGTCAGCGCGTCCCCCACCCTACCGACCACGGCGCCCCAGTGCCGCGAGTTCGACGTGCAGAGCCTCTATCAGGGTCCCGCGACGGCCGTGGAGGCCTCGAGCCCCGCGCAGCGGCCAGCCCTCGATGACAAGCTGCGCCAAGCTTACTTTTGGATCGTCAACCACGCGATCATCACCCCCTACTACGACCTCGAGTTCAACGAGACGGCGCCCACGACCTACCGCTTCGGCGGCGCCGGCACGGAGGTCCGCCTCCCGACCGCCCCGTCGTACTCGTCGTTCGTGCTCTTGCCGCTCCTGACCTTCGCCAGCCGCAAACGCTGCCTGTTCATCGGCGGCCCGGGGCGCGGGAAGACAGCCAGCGCCATCTTGATGGGGCTCCTGGCGGGGTACCCCCTCGACGAGGTGCGCCGCGCCATCCAGCACGGCCAGCCGCAGATGACGATCGCCGACCTGCTCGGCAACCCGCTCCCCAAAGACCTCATCGAGGCGGGGAGCATGGAGAACATCCGTATCGCCTGGCGCAAGTGGCTCTCGATGCGCGTGAAGATCGTCGACGAGTACAACCGCATCCCGACGCGCACCCAGTCCGCGCTGCTCACGCTGCTGGCCGACGGGTACGCGGAGATCCTCGATCAGACGTTGGAGAGCCCGGAGAGCGCCTGGTTCTTGACCGCCAACGACGACATGGGCGGCGGCACCTACCAGGTGATCGAAGCGCTGAAGGACCGCATCGACATCGTCGTCAAGGCGCTCAACTTCAACCCGCGCTTCCTCTCCGACCTCCTGATGCGCGTCGAGGACCGGGTGAAGCCCGAGGAGATCATCCCTCGGGAGATCGTCTTCACCGAGGCCGAGCTCGACGAGATTCATCGCTCGATCCTCGAGATCCCCCTGCCTCGGCCCGTGCGCCGCCGCCTCGAGTTCTTCGCCTCCCAGTTCGACTTCTGCGACCTGGCCTCCCAGGACATCGAGTACAAGACGAAGGACACGATCCGCCTCGCGGGCAAGAGCGTGTCGAGCGTGTGCGGGAACGAGTGTGGTCGCGACAAGGTGCGCGCCCTCTGTAGCCAGACGGAAAATGGCGTCTCGGTGCGCTCGCTCCTCACGCTGCTCACCTTCGTCAAGACGCTCGCTTGGTTTCGGGGCGCTCCAGAGGTCACGCTGGAGGACGTGCGCCAGCTGGTGCCGTGGGTGCTCCACGAGAAGCTCCAGCAGAACGCCACGTCACCGTTCTTCGATCAGACGGGCCACGATCTGTACCGCATCGACCGGGTCGGCTGGATCCGCAAGGCCTTCGATCTGTCCTGCCAGGAGTACGCGCGGCTCGACCTGGATCGCTACGATCCCGTGGCTCAGCTCGACGAGGTCTTCGATCGCGGGCTCGACGGCGTCCCGGCGGCGGAGGTGCGCCAGCGGATGAGCGCCATCGAGAGCCAGCTGGCCCAGCTGGCCAAGGCGACCAAGCTCTACGCCCACGTGCAGAACGACGTCCTCAAACTCAAATATTACCACCAACGCTACTCGAACTATCTCCGGTGGTTGACGTGGCAGGGCTGATCACGGGCCCCGCCGCCCGCTGGCTCGAAGCCCACCGGGGCGAGCTGAATCAGCGATTTCAAAGCGCCCGGCGCCGCTACCCCGGGCTGGCGCCCGAGCGCGTGCTGACCCTCCTGCCCGAGCTCTTGCCTCCCTTGGCGGACGCGGATCCCTCCAGCGCAGAGCTCCTCTCGTCCGTCTATGACCTGATCCTCCTCCACGCGGGGCGCAACACCCTCTCTGCGCGAAGTGGGCTCGACGTGCTCCTGCGCGAGGCGTTTCCTCGGCTCCGTCCCCTGCTCCTCCAGCGCCCCCGAGCAACCCCCGCAGCGCTCTCGAACGCCGTGGAGCACCTGGGCACGCGCGGCGCCGCCTTCGCTCGAGCCCTGGCGGCGCTCGCCCCCGAGCTGTCGACGAGCGAGCACCTCTTGGACGCTGGCGCCGTCGTGGCGTGGCGCCTGGGGGAAGCGCGCCTGCGCCGAGCGGCCCTCGAGCGAGCGCGGCAGCTCCCCCCTCGCGCGCTGCTCGGCGCGCTCGATCTCGGAGACTGGCCCACCGCGGCGGCCGAGCTGGCGCTCCGATGCCTCGAGACGGACGCCTGGCGCCATCCGCGGGCGGCGGTCGCCGACGCCGCGCTCGAGTCGCTCCCCCGCCTGGAGCCGGCCGCCATGAGCCAGCTCTTGGCGAAGCTCTCGTCCTCCGACACCAGCCCCGGCCGGAGCTGGACGCTCCTGGGGACCGTGGGCGAGTTCTCTGGCTTCGACGGCGAGTTCGATACGCCGCCCTTGGTCCTCGACGGCGGCACCCGCCACCGTTTCTTCGCGCGTACGACCTCGGGGGACTTCCAAGTGGACGCCGACGTGTTCGGCTGGACGTGCCGCCCCCTCGCCCCGCTCGACTTCCCCGTCCGAGTCCCACGGGCTCCCTCCGGCCTCGCGCGCACGTTTCACCTCGCTCCCCGCGACCACTCGCCACAACTCCGGCCGGACGGGACACTCCAAGTCTTGGGTCGGACTGTCCACCTCCCCGCGCTCGCCGCGGCGAGCGCGTTCACGCTCAGAGAGGACGTGCTCGTCGTGAGCCACGCCGACTCCCATCGCCTGCGGGTCCTGGCCCTACGCCGCGAGAGGCTCTGACGTGGCGCAGACGGACGACGTGCTCGAGCGCTGGCGGCGCGTCTGGCCACAGGCCCTGGACGTCTGGTCGACCTACACGCTGCTGCGGGAGCCACGCTTCTTCGACAGCAACGACGCCGCAGCTCCCTACGGGATGGCGGGGCAGCTCGCCGCCATCCGCCTCCGGGACCAGACGGTGATGGTGAACGTAGCGGAGATCTGCTCCCTCGGCCTCGAGGACTACGCCCTCGCCATCCTCGCGCACGAGGTGGGACACCACGTCTACGTGCCGGGCAACCTGACGGACAACGCGCGGATGATCGGCGCCATGTCACGCCTACTGATCGGTCTCCCTTCGCGGATCGTCCACGTCGTGGCGAACCTGTACGGGGATCTGATGATCAACGATCGGCTGCAACGGCGCGCCGAGGTGGACGTGGCGAGCGTCTACGGGAAGCTGCGCGAGCACGCTCGCGGCGGCGGAACCAGCAGCGTCTGGTCGGTCTACACCCGCACCTACGAGCACCTCTGGAGGCTCGAGGCCGGCTCGATCGCGCCCCTCGGCGTCGACGAGGAGATGGACGCCGACGCGCTGCTCCTCGCGCGGATCATCCGCAACTTCGCGGGCGATTGGCTGCGCGGGGCGCGGCGCTTCGCCACCGTCCTCTACCGGTATCTGGCAGCGGACCAGGCGCGCGCCTCGGGGAACCCCTTTGAAAAGATGGGCCTCCACGACACGAAGAACGCCTCGTCCGCTGTCCCCGGCGAAGAGTGCGTCATCCCCGACGGCCTCGCCACCCTCGATCCGGCGGAGCTCGAGGACGACGACCTGGACGACCTCGATGCCCCCCTCGCGTCGCCCACTCAGCCGCCCGAGGACTCCGGCGCGAACCGACCGGCGGGGACTCAGTACCGGCAACCCTTCGAGTACGGCGCGCTGCTCGAAGCGCTCGGTCTCCCCCTCGACGAGGCGGAGGTGACGTCCCGTTATTACAAGGAGCGGGCGCTGCCTCACCTCATCCCCTTCCCGAACCGCCGCGCGCCGCGCGGCGTGGAGCCCCTCGCGGAGGGTCACGAAGACTGGGCGGCGGGAGATCCCATCGAGGCCCTCGACCTCTTCGGCTCGGTGATGCGGTCGCCCCACTTGGTGCCGGGCGTCACGACGGTGCAGCGCGTCTACGGCGAGGCCCCCGGCGAGGATCCAGCGCGAGTGCCCCTGGATCTCGACATCTACATCGACTGCTCCGGGAGCATGCCGAACCCGGCGCGCTCCGTGAGCTACCTGGCTCTGTGCGGGACGATCCTCGCGCTGAGCGCGCTGCGCGCCGGAGCGCGCGTGCAGGCCACGCTCTGGTCCTCCCCGGGTGTGTTCGACACCACTGGCGGGTTCATCCGGGACGAGAGGGCGGTGCTCCGCATGGTGACCGGCTACGTGAGCGGCGCGACGGCGTTCCCGCTCCACCTGCTGCGCGACACCTACGAGGACAGGAGGCCGTCGGATCCTCCGGCACACATCGTCGTCATCTCCGACGATGGCTGCGACACGATGCTGAGCCACGACGAGAAGGGGAACCCGGGAGCCACCATCATCGCCGACGCGCTCGCGCGCGCGCGGGGCGGTGGCACGTTGGTGCTGAACCTCTTCGCGCTCGCCTCCTGGCACCCCAAGGAGATCTTCGAGGAGATCGGCTATCGCGTTCACGCGGTCAGCGCCTGGGAAGATCTCGTCGCGTTCGCGAGAGCGTTCGTGTTAGACAATTACGGAGACCGATCGTGACGCCTCCTTTGCCGGAACTCATGCGCTGGGTGACCGAAATGCCGAGCGCGTTTCGCGCAGCGCCCGAGCCCTTCCCGGAAGGCAGCACGCGCGTGCGCGCCGTCGTCGGCGATCTCTTCGAGACCTTGCTCTCCGAGCGCCCATCCCCCGAGCTGCTGGACGCCTTCGATCCGACCGACACGGGAGCCGCGGAGCACAATCGCTTGCGCTGGGTGCTCGCGGCCAGCCACCTCCTGTGGCACCCGGGTCTCCGGGAGGCCGTCTCCGGGGCCGCCAACGTGATGCGCCCCAAGCTGGAGCGCCTCTTCCTTCAGGAGCTCGCCGCCCTCGCCAGCGTCGTCGCCTGCGGCGCCCTCGACGAGGACGAGGAGCGCCGTGAAGAGCTCATCCGGCGCGCCACCACCGCCCTGGGCGTGTCCTTGGCGGGCGAGAGCCCGAACGAAGCCGCCGCGCGGCTCGAACAGGTCGACTCCGTCGAACGACGCCGGGTCCTCCTCGCCGCCGCCGCGCGGGAGCGTCGCGCGCGGGAGGTGCGGGAGGCGATGGCCAGGAAGGCCGCGGAAGAAGCCGCCGCCAAGGTGAGCCGGGAGTAGTCATGGCCCTGTCCGTGTTGATCACCCAGTGTTTGCAGCGTGACTTCGTGGCTCCCCTCGGCCGCCACGATCCGTTGCCCAACCGCCTGCACGTCGGGCACTCCGAGGCGCAGCGCCTCCTCGGCGCCGACCCGCGCGGAGGCCCCGTGGCGCAGGTGATGAGCTGGGCCCGCGCCCAACCCACGGACGCCCTCGAGATCCTGCACATCCGCGATTGGCACGATCCGGACGATCCGCGGCAGCGTGATCACCTGGCGACCTTCGGCAGGCACTGCATCCGGAACACGCCGGGCGCCGAGCTCGTCCTGGACCTCGACGACGGCCTCGCCGGGCGCCCAAACGAGCGCGTCGTGGATTCCATCGCCTTGAACGATTTCGAAGCCACCGCGCTGCCCGGGATGCTCGATGAGCTCCGGCGCCGTGCCCACCCAGAGCCCCTGCGCGTCGCGGTCGTCGGGGTGTGGACGGAGGCCAAGATCAGCTTCCTCCTCTACGACCTGAAGACCCGCCTGGGTGTGGATGAGCTCGCCACCTGCAGCGCCCTCACGGCAAGCGCCTCGCGCGCCCAGCACTTCAACGCGCTGGAGCAGCTCCGGCGCGTGCTCGGCGTCGAGTGCTTCGGGTCCGTCGGTGAGCTGACCTCTTGGTTGAACCCCGGCTCGACCCTCGAGCTCCCCCGAGCGCCCGCGCGCTTCGGACCCAAACTGCACGTGTCGAGCGGCGACATTTCTCTGGGCGACGACGACCTGGCGATCGTCGGGGACCTGTACCGCAACAGCCCACGCATCGAGCTCGAGCCGCTGTCCGGCGGGTTCTCCGGGGCCCTCGTGTTCAAGGCGTCGAGCGACGACTCCCTCGGCCATCAGCAGGCGCCGTCCGTGGTGAAGCTCGGGCCGAGCCGCATGATCGCGCGGGAACGCGTCGCGTTCGAGCGGGTGGAGGAGGTCCTGGGCAACAACGCGCCCGCCGTGCGCGGCTTCGCCGAGCTCGGGGGCCGCGCCGGGATCAAGTACTCCTACGCCGCGATGGGGGGCGATCGCATCCGCACGCTCAAGTCCTTGTTCGAGGACGACGCGCCCCAGGACCAACTGGACGCGGTGATCCGCGCCGTGTTCGAGGTCATCCTCGGCCCCCTTTACGCCGCCGCGCGCTACGAGAAGCTACCGATCCTGGAGCACTATGGCTTCTCCACGGAGTGGGCGCCGTCGGTGCGGGAGAACGTCACCAAGATCGTCGGTGAGCGCGCTCGAGATCCGGAGCTCACCTTCCCTGGCGACTACCGCGTCCCGAACGTCTGCCGCTTCTACGAGTCCTTCCTCCAGCGGAAGGCCGTCGCGGGCAGCGAGTTCCGGTACGTGTCGGTGGTTCACGGAGACTTGAACGGGGCGAACATCCTCCTGGACGGGCGAGACAACGTGTGGGTCATCGACTTCTTCCACACGGGCCCCGGCCACGTGCTCAAGGACGTCGCCAAGCTCGAGAACGACCTCCTCTACGTCTTCACCCCGCTCGGCTCCAGTGAAGAGCTCCGCGAAGCGCTGCTCATCACCCGCGCCCTCCGAGACGTCGTCGATCTGCTCCGCCCCCTCCCCGAGCGCCTGGAGGGCCTGCGCTCTCCGGCGCTCCTGCGCGCGTGGAGCTGCCTCCGCACGCTGCGCGCCATCGCCGCCCAGCTGTGCCGGGAGGATCGGCACCCGCTCCAGCTCACGCTCCCCCTCTTGCGGTACGCGGTGCACACCCTGACCTTCGAAGAGGCCTCGCCGCTCCAGAAGGAGTGGGCGCTGGCGGCGGCCTGCGGCCTGGCCGAGGACGCCATGCGCACGACGCTGGCGGACGAGGCGCTGCGCGTCGATTGGCTCGACGCCTCGTCCCTGAACGCGGGATCCGTGGGTCCTGGGTCTTCGCACACTGGCTCCTTGGGCCCCGGGCGCCTCGGCATGACGATCTGCCCGGGGCGACGGGATCACGGCCGCGCCCTGGCCGTCGACCTGGACGCGCTGCGCGGCTTCGGCGTGTCTCGGCACCTGTGCCTGCTCAGCGACGAGGAGCTGGCCTGGGCCGGCGTCGCGGGCCTCGCGGGCGAGATGGCGGCGCGCAGCATCGAGCTCCGACAGCTGCCGATCCGCGACCAGGGCGCGCCCGGGTTCGACGACGCCTTCGCCGTCGCCCGCTGGTGCCTCGAGGCCACCCGCCGCGGCCAACACGTCACAATCTCGTGTATGGGCGGCCTCGGGCGCGCGGGCACCATCGCGGCCTGCGTCCTGGTGCTGCTCGGCTCGTCCGCGGAGGAAGCCATCGCCCAGGTGCGCAAGGCGCGCGGGCCACGAGCCGTCGAGACGCGGGTGCAGGAGGCCTTCGTGGCCCGTTTCGCGGACGGGTGTCGCCCATGACCGACGAAGCCGCGTTCCGCTGGCCCACCCTGGGCCCCGAGCGCCGCGTGATGCTCCGCCGGCTCGCTGAGCACCCCGACGCGCCGCGCTGGAACCACGCCGCCGGGGATCGCCTCACCCACGACGACCTCGCCGCCCTCGATCGGTTCCGTGAGGAGCTGCGCTCGCTGCGCTCGGCGCGGAGCCCGGGTCCTCCGCCGCCGCGCATCCTCCGGCGCATCGCCTCCCTCGCAGAGCTGGTCCCCTCCTTTCGGCGCCGCATCCCCCAGGGCTTGGATCTGGGGCGGGACTGGGAGCACATCGACACGATGTCCCGGGAAGACGTGGCCGTCTCCATCGTGGACCTCCTCCCCGACGACGCCGATCTCGAGCAGCTCCTCGTGTACCGGACCGCTGGCACCACCGGGCACGCCTTGCTCGTCCCCCACGCCGCCCGCGCGGCGGCCAGCTACCAGCCCCTCCTCGAGCACGCCATCGAACGTCACGGCGCCCACCTCTCCTTCGACGCGAACACCGTCGCGTGCTTCCTGGTGGGCGCGCAGGCGCGCACGGTCACCTATCCCACCGTGCTCTCCGCCTGGGGCGGCGCGGGCTTCGCCAAGCTGAACCTGCACCCTCCGGAGTGGCCGCGGGAAGGGAGCGCCGCGCGCTACTTCGCGGACATGGCGCCTCGGTTGTTGACGGGCGATCCGATCTCCTTCGCCGAGATGCTGCGTCAGGGCATCGCCGCGCGCCCGGTGGCGCTCGTGTCCACCGCGGTCGCGATGAGCGTCGCTCTGCGCGAGAAGCTCGCCCGCGCCTACGCTTGCCCGGTCATCGACTGGTACTCCCTCACCGAAACGGGGCCCATCGGGTACTTGTGCAGGGTCACGGAGAGCTACCACCTGTTGCCGCACGACCTCCACATCGAGGCGCTCGACGAGCAGGGGCGCCCCGTCGCGCCCGCGCAGCGCGGGGAGATCACCGTGAGCGGCGGGCGCAACCCCTTCTTGCCGCTCCTCCGGTATCGGACGGGAGACTACGGCGCCTTGGACCACGCTCCGTGCCCCTGCGGAGATCCGATGCCGCGCATCGTGGGGCTCGAGGGCCGCGCGCCCGTGCTCTTCCGGTCCCACACGGGCGCGCTGGTGAACCCCGTGGACCTGTCCCGCATCCTCCGCGAGTTTCCGTTCGTCCAGCACGAGCTCAAGCAGCGCGCGGATCGCTCCTGCGAGCTCGTCGCGCGGCCGTTGCCCTCTCAGGTGCCCGACCCGGCCGAGGTCATCGCCGCCCTGCGCACGGTGCTCGGCGACGTCAAGCTCGCGGTGCGCTTCGACCCCCACCTCGGCGATCGCGCCGAAGGTAAGGTCATCCCCTACCAGAGCGAGCTCTTGCTCGAGGACTGAGCTCGATCGCAGGAGACGTGACGTGGCCATCCCCCTCGACCACCCCAGCCCGGAGCGCCCGCACCGCGTCTACTTCGCGCTGACGAACCACTGCAACCGCGCCTGCCCCTGGTGCAGCACGTGCTCGTCCCCCAGGGGGAGGACCTGGCTGGACGTGCCCGCGTTCGTGGCCGCGCTGCCCGCGCGGGGGATGTTCCAGGTGCAGCTCGAAGGAGGCGAGCCCACCACGCACCCCGAGTTCTTCGAGTTCGTGCGCATCGCGCGGGAGCACCCTCGCTGCACCCACCTGGTCGTCTGCACGAACGGGGTCGTCCTGCCGCGGCGCCCCGAGAAGCTCCGGGCCTGGCTGCTGAAGCTCGGCGCGCCCCTCACCATCAAGCTCTCCGTCAATCACCACCTCTTGGACCGCGACCCGGGGCTCATCTCCTTGGCCACCGTGCTGCGAGATTCGATGCAAGAGCTGGGGGAGGAGCGCTTGCTCGTCATCAACGTCCGCTTGCGCCGCGGCGTGGAGCACGACGACGAGCGGGTGCGGCGCGCCGTCGAAGACGCTGGCCTGCTGCCGCACGCCAACGTCTTCTTCCTGCAGCGCTATGGCTTCGCCTCCGACGAGGAGGCCTGGGAGCCACCGGCCCTGGCGGGGGCGAACTTCAGCCTCGTCAACCCGGACGGCGAGGTGTTCGGGCCCGATCTCATCGCGCGCTCCGAGGGCATGCGGGAGCTCCCGTGAGCACCTTCGTCGACGACTACCGCCGCAGGAAGAGCGCGGCCTTCGATCTCGCCACCAACAGCACCGCGCGCGCCGCCGTGCCGGTCGACCTCTGGGGGGAGACGGTCACCGTCTACGCGAACGCCAACCTGTCCCTCTACAGCGCCCAGACCTGCAACGCGCGCTGCGCCTTCTGCGTCGAGGAGCTCCGCCCCGCCTCGCGCGGCACGCTCCTCCAGACCCAGAAGACCATCGAGACCGACGACGGGCGCTACTTCGCGGCCCTGGAGGAGGTCCTCACCGCCCTCGCGTCGTTTTCGCCCAGCGTCTCCGTCACCGGCGGCGAGCCCAGCAAGGATCCCCGGTTGCCCCGCGTCCTCCGCACCATCGCCGCCCACGACGCCCGCAAGCGCACCCTCACGACGAACGCTTCGGGGCTCTTGGATCGGCGGGAGGGGCGGCGCGTCATCGACTGGATCGCGGAGACGGGCGTCCGCAACCTGAACATCAGCCGCGCCCACTCAAGCCACGCGCGGAACGCGAAGCTGATGCGCTACACCGAGGGGCTCGAGCTGGACGCTCTGCGCGAAGTGGCCGCCCTCGCCCGGCAAGGGAACACCCGGGTGCGCCTCTCCTGCGTGCTCCTGAGGGGGGCGGTCGACGACCTCTCGACGGTCGTCGACTACCTGCACTTCGCCGAGTCCATCGGCGTCGACAACGTCATCTTCCGCCAGCTGATGCGCACGGATCCAAGCACTGTCGAGCGCAACTTCGTCGTCCGCTACAGCGACGGCCACCGCGTCGCCCTCGAGCCGCTGCTCGACGAGGTGAGCGCGGACGCTCGCTTCACCTTCCAGAAGCAGATCGTCGGTTACTACTACTACGTCGAGGTCTGGCGCTACCGCGGCATCGACGTCGTCTTCGAAGAGGCCGACCTGGCCCGCCTGGAGGCCACGAAGCGCTCGATGCCCGGCGTCGTGCACGAGCTCGTCTTCCACCCGAACGCCCGCCTCGCGTCCACCTGGCAACCCTGGGACGGCGTCCTGGGGCCCCCTCCCGCGCGCCACGTGTCCCGCAGCGATCGAGCGAGTCAGCCGCTCCCCCGGGCGAAGTCGACGTGAACCCAACGTGAGGCCGCCCGCGGCGCGGTGTTGCTCGAAGGCGGGGCCTCCCAACACCCCGCTATGAGCCGCAGGAGCGCTTCGCCTCGGCGAGGCGACGTTGGAGCTCGCGGAGGGCGCGCGCCAGGCGGCGTCCCGCCCAGCGCCCTCAGTTACACGTCTCGCTGTTCGGCGCGAAGGCGCACACCTGCTCCACGCAGTCGTGGCCGCAGAGGCAGTCGTCCTTACTCGAGCAGCGATAGGTGCAGCGCGCCTCTCCGCTGAAGGCGCGGCAGTAGGTGTTGTCCTCCGCGCCGAGGAGCCCGCAGGCGGCGTTGCCGTCGCCGTCCGGCGGCGGATCCGTCGCGAGGCTGCAGCCGTCGACGGCGGTCGAGAAACTCTGGAAACCAGCGCAGCTCGTGAAGCGGTGACCACACACCGTCAGCGTCTCGCCGTCGATCGTGGTCACCTCTTCCAACTCCAGGACGAAGGGGCGACGGCTAGCGCAGCCCGGGTCCGGTTCGGGGAGGCAGAAGGAACCCTCTTCCCCGAAGCGGTTCGGCGCCACGCAGCGGAAGCCCGCCCTGCAGTGGGCGTCGGCGACGCACGGCTGGCACGTGGGCGCCGCGCCCGCCTCCGCCTCCACGCACTTCCGCAGCTCGCCGTGGCAGAGCCGACCGTCACCGCACGCATCGTGCTCACCCGGGAGGCACTCGACGCACGCGCCGCTGGGCACGTGACACTGTTCCTTCCCGGCGATGCCCGCGCAGTCCGCGTTCTCTTCGCACCCGACGCAGGAGCCGCCCTCGCAGCGAGGCTCGTCCGCCGTGCAGTCGGAACCGTCCAGGCACTCCACGCAGCTGTGGGTCGACTCGTCGCACAGCCCCTCCTCACAGCCCGACGACGCCGTGCACTCGACGCACTGGGCGCTGCTGGCGTCGCAGATCGGCGTCTCGCCGTCGCAGGCCACCTCGCACAGGTCGACGTCGACCTGCGAGCGCCCACCGGAGCCAGAGCCCGCGTCGGCGCCCGCCGCGCCGCCCTCACCGCCTCCAGAGGCGCCCCCCAGGACGTCCGCCGTGCAGTTGCGGGCCATGCCGCAGTCACCGTCGTACTTCCGAGTACAGCTCTGTGACGCGGCCAGCAGGAACGAGATCCCCGCGATGACTCCCCAGGTCCCCTTGTGTGCCATGACTTCTCCTCAAAAACTCCCACCCACGAAGACCCCAGCGCCCGTCCGATCGAAGCCCACGGAGCCGCTCAGACGCGGCGCCTCCTTCGGCTCATCGAGCACCACGTAGAGCACGTAGCCGAGCGCTGCGGCCGCCGCTACCCCGCCGACCGCCAGGGTCACGTCCGCCGCGAGTCCCTTGCGATCGTAGCGATCCATGGCTCCGAGCAGGGCGCCGCAGCTGCTCGACACGTCTGCCCCCGCGCACGCGCCGGGGCTCAGCTGACCATGGAGCCGCTCCGCCTCCTGCGCGTCGTTGGATCGCGACGCGCGCAGGACGACGGAGCTGACGAGGCTCGCCGCCGACACCCCGCCCAGCACGTAGGCGGGCACCCAGCTGGGCTTCCGCCGGGGGCTCAACCCGCTCGGGGGCTCGGGGGCCGCAGCGGCCGTCCTCCGGGCCTCCTCCGTGTTCAGGTACAGGGCCCGGAGATCCCCCGCGGCCACCCAGAACGTCTCCTCCACGACGGCGCCGCCGCCCGCGCGAGCCCGGACTCGGTGCTCTCCGGGCTCGAGGAACACCTCACCATCCGCCCACGCGGGGATCGTCACGTCGTCGACGAGGACCTCCGCGTCGGGCGGCTCCGCCGTGATGCGGACGGTGCCGATGAACGTCTTCGCCCTCGCGAGGCCCTTGTTCGCCGCGTCGATGACCGCAGGATCTTCCCGTGGCGCGATGTGCCGCAGCCCGTAGGCGATGTGCTCGGCGGCGTCCCGGTACTTCTCGAGCTTGAGCTCGATTTGCCCGAGGGTGAGCGCCACGTCGTAGCTCTGCCACTCCGCCCAGAGCCCGAGGAAGATGCGCTCGGCCGTCTTCCAGTCCTTCGCCTCCATGGCCTCGATGCCCTCCGCGAACGCCAGGCTGCGCGCCACCTCTCTCTCTCTCTGCGTCTCCGCGTGACAAGGCTGCCCCGCGGAGAGCAGCAGAGCGACAGCGAGGAAGGCTAGTCGAGTCTTCATGGGTGCTTGCATGGAGCGCTCACCTTCGAATCCAGGGCGCGTCGGGATCGTCGCGTCGCGGAGAGGACCGAGGACGGGATTTCGTCTCGCCGGAGCTCTTGCCGGGCTCCCGTCGTGTCTCTGCGCGGGCGTCGGTCGGCTCCGCATCGCCCGCTTCCCCCGTCTGCGCCGCGGCCATTTCGCCCACCACCTCTGGCTCGGACGAGTCGCCCTCAGCGCTCCCCACCGCGCGCACCTGAGCGTCTTTCGAAGCGTCGGGCGCCTCGCGGTCAGACGGGGCCGCGGACGCCGTGTCCACCGCGGGGGTCACGTCCGCCGACGGGGCCGGGGCCTCGGGCGCCTTCACCCACGTCACGAGCGCGAACAGAAGGAGGGCCAGCCCGCCCCCTGCCAGGATCTTCCGGTTGCGCACCTGGGACTCACGCAGCATGCGAGCCACCTCCGCCTCGGCGCGAGCCGCCTCCGCGCACGCGGCGTCCTCGCGCACGACCGCCGCGAACTTCGCTACGGGCTCCTCGAGGTCGTTCGGGGACGAAGGCAACGGCCCGAGGGCGACGGGCGCCTCCTCGATGACGTTCATCGCCGCCGCCTCGAGGGGTCCAGCGCTCTCCAGCTCTGCGCCGTCGCGCACTGCGCTCTCCAGCACCGCGCTCTCGAGCCCTGCGCCGTCGCGCACTGCGCCCTCGACCTCCGCGCCTTCGCGCCCCGCCCGTGCCGCGAAGGCGGCGTAGTTCTCCTCGCCGCCCCGCGAAGCGTGGCTCCCGCTGCCCACGACCACCTGCGGGCCAGGCCTCCGGGTGGGTCGTTGGGAAGGCCGGTCCGAGACCTGCTCCGAGGACCGGTCCGAGGAGGGAGGCGCGCCCTCCGCGTAGAGCGGCTCGGGAGGCGGGGCGACGCCAGGGCTCGTGTGCTCCTCCGGCTCGGGGCCGGGATGGAGATCGGCGTCGAGAACGGAGTCGAGCTCCGACAGGCGGAGGGACGGCACCGGCGGGGCCGGCGGGACCGCGAACGCATGCGGCACCCCGGGCGCTGGTGGCACGTCGAGGGCTGGCGGAGCACCGCTCGCTCGACTGCTCGCCGGTGTCCCCGTCGGTGGGGTGGACGAACCGTCGCCGAGCGGCGCGTCGTCGTCGTCGATGCGCGATCCCATGGTCTCTATCTCACCCATCCATCGCCTGGAGCTCCGGGCGCGTGGACCGATGACTCCAAGAAAGAAAGTCCCCTCCATCCGGGGTCGGGCGCCCGCAGTTTGGGGGCCCATCGCCCCCAGCGTCAACCGAAGGTCGCAGGTCCTCGGGGCGGCCCTCCCGGCTCGGCCGCCTTCGCCGCCCCTGCTGCACCGCTCCAGTCTGACTGTTCCCCCCAGAGCCGAGATCCGGACCAAAGGCAGGAACCTCCAGCCGCGCGACCCCGTGCTATGCGATGTCTCATGGAAGTCCAGAAGCTCCACCGAGGACGGCTCATCGATCACCTCCAGCTCGTCACGCTGGATCTCGAGCGCAGCAAGAGCTTCTACCTGGCGATCCTGGGCGAGCTCGGGATCCCCCTCGGCGGCGACGGACCCGGGTTCTTCTGGTGCGACGAGCTCGTCGTCAGCTCGGTGGACTCCCCCGCGGCGATGGGCAAGCCCACGGGCCCCACGCACCTGGCGTTTCAAGCTCCCGATCGGGCGACCGTCGATCGCGTGTACCACGCGGGTCTGCGCGCCGGGGGCCGGGACAACGGCCCGCCGGGCCTGCGCTCCTACCATCCCAGCTACTACGCCGCGTTCCTGCTCGACCCGGACGGCAACAACGTCGAGGTCGTCCACCACGGCCCGGCGACGCGCTCCGCGGCCTCGATCGAGATCACCTTCTGAGGACTGCGACTAATCGCTCTCGGCGAAGCCGTACCGGGGCAGGTGCCCGAAGTTGACGCCGATGCCAAACATGTAGCTCATGGCGCTCGTCACCGAGGCGCCGCTCGGCTCAGCCCTGGAGGAGCGCAGGAAGGTGATCTCCGGGTGGAGCGCGAAGCCCGGCGTGACGCGGAGGTTCACCCCGAGGCCAGCGCGCCAGTAGAGCCCGTCGGCGCTCAAGAGCTGATTGATCTGGCTGTCGACGTCGTCGTTGCCGCTGCGGTAGGTGTTGATGCCGTACATGATGCCGGGCGTGAACACCA
>JAEWOQ010000481.1 GCA_023460875.1 Pseudomonadota bacterium | reverse complement strand
GTGGCGGGTGGCTGGGCCGGCACGTCGGGCGGCCCCGGATCTTCTGCCTCTTCGCCCTCGGGAGCCACGTCGGCGGGCGGGGGCTCGGCGGCCTCGGGGCTGTCCGCGGGAACTCCCGGTGGCTCGGTGGGCCGCGCTTCGCTCTGGGTGGGCGTCCGCGGCGCCGGCTCGGGAGGAATGCCGGGGTCCTGCCGAGTGAGGAAGTAAATCCCCGCCGCGATCGCCGCAGCGACCAAGATGAGCCCCAGGGCTCGTCCACCGCCGGATTTCTCTTCTGGTAGCTCCGGCGCCGGACCGCGGCTCGAGCGGTCCCGGCCGGCCGAGGCGGTCGAGGACTCGACGGCCCGGGCGGGAGCCACGCGGTCCTCCTCTCGAGGGAGACGCGGCTCACCGGCCGGCGCCACTCCGGCTGACCGTTCTGGTCCACCGGGCGAGCTCTCGGAGGGCGACGTCTCAGGAGCACGTGTCTCGGGGGGCAGCGCTCCCGCAGGCGGGGCCTGGGAGGTGCTGTCCGCGGAATCGGCTGCTGCAGGCTGCTCTACTGTCGGCGCCGTGTCCGCGCTCTCGGGCGCCTCCGAGGGCGTCTTGGTTTCCGCAGCAGGCGCGTCGCTGAGGGGGCTGGCCTCCTCTTGGGGGGGCCC
The DNA here is from genome assembly GCA_023460875.1 of Pseudomonadota bacterium. Taxonomy (GTDB): domain Bacteria; phylum Myxococcota_A; class Polyangia; order Polyangiales; family Polyangiaceae; genus NIC37A-2. The sequence continues at coordinate 19,205 of JAEWOQ010000481.1, read as the reverse complement.
ATCCACCTCGGCGGCGGCGGACGAAGCGGCTGGAGCGGCGCTGGGGTGCTCCGAGCTCTTCGCGCCCGTCTCTCGCAGGGCTTCCTCCAAGAGCTCCTTGGCGCTTGGCCCCGCTGCGGGCGCCGGGACGGGCTCGGGCGGGGGCTCGCTGCGCGTCACAGGCTCGTCACCGCCCGAGTCGTACGCGCTCGCGGAGTCCGGCCCCCGGGAGGCGAGGAGCTTCTCGATGACGCTCCGGGACTCCTCATCGATCTTGATGAACTTCACCCCCATGCCACCCGGGCGATCCGGGCCGGCGGAGGCCTGGTCCCGCTTCCAGACGACGCGCCCCACCCCCTGCATCACCTTCTGGTCCTCGGCGATCTTCACCTCGAACTTGAGCAGGGTCCCCGCGGGGAACGGTGAGGGGGTCTTGATGAACATGCCACCCCGGCTCACATCGTACGAGTGGTGCTCGATGAACTCGTCGATGGTCGCGCTCCGGTAGCGGACGGTCATCGTCAGCACCTTGGCGCGCGGATCTTTGCGGGTGTTTTGGGCCATGGTCAGTTCTCCGGCACGTGCGCGCAGCTCTCCCGGCACGTCAAGCGGGCGTATCCTAGCGGAGCCACGCCGAATCGCGAAAATCCCGTGGTAACCTGCGGCCATGCCCCGCTGGGACCACTTCCGCGCTCATGAGAGGTACGAGGTCCAATGCGCGGCGACGGTGCGCATGCGCCAACGTAAGCTCGAGTCTCAAGGTCGGGTCGAGAACCTGGGGCTGGGTGGAGCGGCCCTCAGCCTCTCCCACCCCGTCCGCCTGGGTGAGGCGGTGAGCGTGAGGTTTTGGGGTGACCCAAGCGTCGAGCTCGACGGAGAGATCGCCTGGGTGACGTGGGCGGCTCACGGGGGCGTCCGCGCTGGGGTGCGCTTCCGGCTGGAGCGCACGTCGACGATCGGCGAGCTCCTCACGCTGATCGGAGCGAGCTCTTCCGCCACCGAGCCCTGACCACGTCGCACCACGCAGAGGCCCCCTCCTTTAGGTGTCTTCCGCGGCCCGCAGCGGCTCAGAATTCATCTTTGGCCTGGCGCAGGCGCCCGAAGACCTCGGCCGGCGACGCCTCGAGGCTCAGGTGAACCGCCTGCCTCACCTCCGCGCGATCGCAGCGCAGGAACGGGTTCGTCGCCCGCTCGTCGGCGAGGGTGGTGGGCGTCGTCGTCACGCCTTGGCTCCGCAGCTCGCTCACGAGGGACTGCTTGTCGCTCACGTCGAGGTTTCCCGGCTCGACGAAGGCGGCGAAGCGCAGGTTGGCCTCCGTGTACTCGTGCCCGAAGTACAGCAGCGTCTCGTCCGGGAGCCCGCCGAGGCGCTCGTTGAGGGACTCGTAGAGCTGCGCCGCCGTGCCCTCGAAGAGGCGACCGCAGCCCGCCGCGAAGAGTGTGTCCCCCGTGAAGGCTCTGCCATCCCCCACGTAGGCGACCGCCCCCAGGGTGTGGCCTGGGACATGGAGCACGCGAAAGGACAGGCCAACGACCTCGAACTCGTCGTCATGCTCCAGCTCCTCGGTGAGCTCGGGGATGCGCCCCCGGTCGCTGCGGTGTCCGTAGACGGGGAGCGGGCCCAGCTCCTCGACGAGGGACGAGTTGCCTCCCACGTGGTCTCGGTGGTGGTGGGTGTTCAGGATCGCGACCAGACGGAGCCCGAGCCGGCGCAGGGCCTCGCGCACGGGCCCCGGCTCGCTCGGATCCACCACGACGCACTCCTCCCGCCCCTCTCCGTGGACCAAGTAGGCGTAGTTGTCCTTCAGGCACGCGACCGGATGCACCACCATCGCCTCCCACGTTACCACGAGCGTCGCGGTGCGCCCGGTGGACCAAGAGCCGGAGCGCCGCTCACCTGCAAGGATGTGGGTCCCTTGCCCTTCCCAGAAGCCGACGCCTGCGCTAAAGACGCCCCCTCTGACGCGCACGACCCACAGGGTCGTCGCAGCAGGCGCCCGTAGCTCAGCTGGATAGAGCGTCGGCCTCCGGAGCCGAAGGTCAAAGGTTCGAATCCTTTCGGGCGCGCAGATAACGCAGCTGGATTTGGCTGCATCGTGCAGGCAGCGCCCACGGCGGAGCAGGGAGTTTCGGCCGAGCTTGGGGCAGAAATCCCGCCAGGGCTGCAGTCGTTGGCCGGGCTCGACGCGACGACGATCGCCGGCAGCGCAGCGGCTGGGAGTTCCCGGGCCTTGCTCGTGTTGGTCAGGTAGCGCGCGTGGGCGGACAGGCTGGCATGCCCGGCCAACGCAGCGGCCTGTTGAGCGTTCACCTCGGCGTCGGCCAGGGCCTGAACGAAGGCGCGGCGCCAGCTATGGAAGTCCACCGGCCTGGTGTGCTCCGTCTCCTCGAAGAGCTCCCGCTCGCGGGCCGTCATGACCCGGTCGGCTGCCGGGAGCCATCGGTCCACCACGATCCGCACGCTCCTGTCCTTCTGAACCTTCTCCCGCGTCTCCGGCACCTCGAGTCCGAAGGCGCGCCGCAGATCCCTTCGGAACGCCACGGCGTGGCTGACGCCCCTCTTCGCCCCCTGGCCGGCGTTCTCGCCCCGGAGCGCTGGGAACACGAGCCCCTCGGTAGGTTGGCCCGCCCGCTGCCACCAGTCTCGGAGGATGGGACGCAGCATCTCGGGGATGACGAGCTTCTGCGGACGGGCCGTCTTCTTGCGCGGTGCCCACCCGAAACCGAACCTCCCGTCCTCCGCGTCCAGGGATTCCCAGCGTAGCGCGTGCAGATCTCCGGTCCTGAGCCCACCGAACATGCGCGACAGACAAGCCATGACCTGTCGTTGCAGGACGCCACTGCGGTGGGTCTCGGCGGGGTGCTGCCAGCCGAGATAGATCGCGAGCTCCGAATCCGCGAGGACGGCCCGCTCCCGCCGGTCCTTCCTCCCCTTCGGCAGGACCGCCCTGCGCACGGGGTTCTCCCGGATGGTCCCTTCCCGCCACGCGATGGTGAAGCGTGTGCTGAGCAGGTTGCGGACGTGCTTGATGGTCTCGTGGGATTTCCCTCGTTCGTGGAGGGCTTGGAGTAACGCCGTGACCTCCTCGGGAGTGATCTCAGCCACCGCTCGAAGACCGAGCTCCTCCATCACGTGATTGTCCTCGCGCTGCACCTCGTTCTTCAGATCCCGGATGCCGTCGCGCTGGCGCATTTCTCGCACACGTTGCGCGAGCTCAGCGTAGGTCTCCCCTCCCCTCGCCTCCACTTCTACGGCCTCGACGGAGACGGCCGCCTCCGTCGCGTACTTGGCGACCAGGCGGGCGGTCTTCCGCCGCGCCACCGCCCAGTTGGTCGTGCCGAGGTCGAACCAGCGCCGCACGCTCTCACCCTCCACCGTGATGGTCAACCGCGCATGGAGCGTCTTGCCCCGGAGCTCGATGGTGCCCTTACGCGGTCGGCCGCGCTTCTTGGCTGGCTTCGTTCCCTCTACCATGCGCCCGGATCTCCATCAGCCGGACCTCGACCTGCGAGGACCGAGGGCGGACTACCAGTCTCCATCAACCTTCGGCCGATGGAAAGCCCCACGTGCTCAACGCTCGTTCCCGCCGAAGACGTGGTGCACGGCGGCGCGAGGCCCCTGCCGGTGGCAGCAACCTCACCCATCACGCCTCCTCAGCCACTCGAGGCAGTCACCGAGGTGGTAGCGGAAGGTTTCCCCCATGCGTATCGCGGGCATGCCTTCTTGCCGGAGCCGGTGCACGGTCGTCCGGGAAACGGAGAGGAGGCGGGCCAGCTCCGCCCCTTTGACGAGCTCGGGGGGAGGCGGTCCGACGGCGGCTTGACCCGCTAGCGCCTCCGAAAGCGCCTCACAGAGGAGCTTTCGGAGCTCCTCTGGCGTCGCAACAACAAGGCTTGTCTCGAGCGGTTCCCGGTTCGTCACACCAGGAGCCTTCCCGCGTCGAGCCCGCCGCGGGAGCCCTGCCGGACAGCTTTCAACTTGTCCGTCTCTCTACAGGTCGAAAGGCTACTTCCCCGTGGACGTGTTCGCTTGCGCTCGTGCTCCAGCTTTCACTTTCCACCGCGCCTTCTTCCGGCGCTCCTCCCGCTTCAAAAAGCCCATGAACTTTTTCACCTCGTCGGGTTGGTAGCCGCTGGCCTCTAGCAGGACGGAAAGAAACGCATGCCTATCGTACGCCGCTACGCTACTCGGAGCGTTCTTCGCCGGTCGCTTCCCAGCCGGAGGTGGCACCTGCACTGTGAGCAAATAGTTGGCAGCCTCCTGCGCCACTGCGTCTTCAGCCGCCGAACCAAGCGCTTGGAGCTGGACTCCAGCTTGCGACAGCGACGCGCCAAGCAACGCCGGATCGTTCCAGACAAAGAACACGAACCTACCGATATTTTGAGCAGGCTCTCGCAAGGCATCATGTTGGGCACCGCCGCGCTTCAGCTCCCAGAGCTCCTGCACGCGGCGATCCACCTCCTGCAACAGCCATCGTATGGCTTTCGGCCGGTCGAGGAGAAATGCTACATCATCGAGTCCGAAGCTATTCTGCGGAGCGCCCGCACTCAACGTGGCGTGGTAAGACAGCATCTGGTCTTTGACCTGCCTCCCCCACTTCGCCGCCTCTCTCGGATCGACGGAGAGCAGAAGGAGACTGTGGGCCCAGGCTTGCAGAGCAACTTCGGTGTCCTTGGCCGGCTTCACACCGTCAGAGTACAACCTCTGCCAGAGTGCCGCGCTCATGGCCCTATAGAGCTTCAGCATCTGGCCAAGCCAGTCCTCCGCCGTCAGCGAGTCCACATCCTCGACCGTAAGAACAGACTCCGCCATCGACATCACGAATGACCGGTTTCGAAACTCGCGCCACAGCTTTCGCTCCTTGCTCTTTCCCCGAGCGACCCGAAGCCTATCGACAAAGAGCCTGTGCTCGTGGCTGCTCACCTCCTCCAGGACACGCCACCACGCTCTCCACCAGTACTCTTCCCGCGTTCCCCCCTTTCCCAGCTCCTTGAGCATCGCCTGCACAAGGCGTGCTGTCCTCAGCCGCCTCAGGAGTTCGTCGGAGTCCCAGGAACGACGCTGCACTCTGCGAGCATCCTTCTTCCAAGCGCGCAGCGTGCCATCAAGGGTGTCCAGCTCGTCGAGCGCTAACTTCATCTGTGCCCTCAAGCTCTGCTCGAACGCCCTTCCCCTTCTGTTGCCCGCCCGAGGGGCCTGCCCCGTCTTCTTGCGACCGCTCCCTGCGCCAGCGGCCTGCCCTCCCTGGTTTCGGTTCTTCATTCGGCAATGGAACGAAATGTGGCCCGCCGAAACACCCTCGTCTGCCACGCCGCTCGCTATCTGCTTCCGCTGCGAGCGCCACGTGGCGCTCGGCGATCGTCGCCTGCTCACCCACCACGATGGTCGCCGCTTCGCCCCACGAAACGTAGGGCTGCCAACGGGAAATCCGCCGAAGAAACTCGCGATCTGCGACGCGAAATTCGTTGGTAGTCTGGGAGCATCTGCACTTCGCGTTGTCCGCTCTCGAGCTCCTTCGCCAACCAACCCGCGGCCACTGGTGCGCGTGCGTCCTCGCTACGCCAGCGTCCCGTCTCCGTACACGGAAGCCACGGCGGCGGCCAGATGCTCGCCTGCGTGGCAGAAGTCGAGGATCTTCTGGGACTCTGATATCATCCGCGCTGACGCATCATCCTACAACCCCCAAGCACGGGACGCTGGGCCTCGTACCGGAGGTCGCCGAGCACCTCCGCGACGCCGTCTACCACCGGATCGAGGTGAGCATACTTGCCTGTCGGGTGGAGCGGCACTGGAAGTTCAAGCTCGAGACATCGACCGCTGCGTGTTCAAGAACGGCGTGAGCGAAGACAGTGAGAAATAGCCATGTATCTAGAGCTTGAGCGCTACGCCGCCGCGCTGCGCACCTACATCACCTCGACCTACCACGTCTCCCACCCGGCGCTTGTTGAGCTTCGAGACGATCTCCTGGCCCGCCAGGGCGCGATCGCGCAGACCCCCTACATCGAGAGCACCGCCCGCTACGCGGCGTCACGACGATACGCGGACCTCTCGATCCCGCCCGAGGCGAAGGAGTTGCTCACCTGGCTCGGCGGTCGCGGCGTGGTATTCGACCCGCCGTACGACCACCAAGCCGACGCCCTGGAGTTCGCGCTGGCGTCCACACCCCGCGACCTCGTCGTCACGACGGGCACTGGGTCCGGCAAGACGGAGACCTTCCTCCTTCCGATCCTCGGGCGCCTCGCAGCGGAGGCAGCGACAAGGCCCTCCTTCAGTACGCGCGCCGTGCGGGCCCTACTGCTGTACCCTATGAACGCCCTCGTCAACGACCAACTCGGCCGCCTTCGGGTGCTGTTCGGGGGCAACGACGTGTCGCGGTGGTTCACCGACCGAGCTGGCCGACCGATGAAGTTCGCCCGCTACACGGGGCGCACCCTCTATCCAGGGCGGCGGCGGGAGGACACGGCGAAGCACTGGGCGAGGCTGAAGCAGCCGCTCGGGTTCTTCACGAAGCTCGAGGCCCGCGCGGCGATCGACTCGGAGACGCGCGAACTCATCGCGGAGCTCCGGCGCCGAGGCAAGTGGCCCGCCAAGCCGTCTTCTAGTCCTGACAAGGAGGACGGCGTCAGCGCGTGGCTGGGCAACGGCAAATGGAAGGATGCCCAGGGGAACTGGGTCCGCACCGTCGAGCGCACCGAGGATCCCGAGCTGTTCCTCAGGCACGAGGCCCAGGAGGGCGTGCCCGACCTCCTCGTCACCAACTACTCGATGCTGGAGTACATGCTGCTGCGCCCGATCGAGCGGGAGATATTCCGGGCGACCGCCGCTTACTACAAGGATAACCCGGACCAGCGCCTGCTCCTCATCCTCGACGAGGCGCACCTCTACCGCGGCGCGCAGGGCACAGAGGTGGCGATGCTGATCCGCCGGCTCCGCAAGCGGCTCGAACTCAAACCCCAACAGTTGCAGGTCATCTGCACGAGCGCGTCGTTCTCAAACTCTGACGTGGCGAAGCAGTTCGCAGCAGACCTCGCAGGGAGGCCGGTCGGCGGCTTCGAGGTCCTCACCGGCTCGAAGCGAGCGGCCCACCCGTCGGGTCCCGGAGACGCTGGGGTCGCGGCCGCGCTGGCGAGCGTCGATCTCACCCGCGTCCATCAGGGACCGCTGATTTCGCGCTTCGAGGCGGTGCTCCCAGTGCTTCGGCTGGCGGAGTCCACGGCAACCATCGAGTCTCTGATGACCGCCCATCCCACCACTGCCAACGCCGATCCCGTGGCACGTGCGCTGTTTGGGGCGCTCAGCGAGATCCCGGTCACAGGGCGGCTCGTGAACCTCACGAGCGGCGCGGTCGCAGACGGGGATGATGAGCGAGACCCTCCAGGGACGGGACCGGCGCAGGACACATCAGCGCTCGGAGCACGCCTCTTCCCCGGCGTCGCCTCGAACCTCGCCCACGCGGCGACCAACAGCCTCGTCGAGCTCGCATCGCTCGCGAAGGAGAGCGATGACAAAACGCCTCTGCTCGCGGCACGCGTGCACGCGTTCTTCCGCGGCCTGCCGGGGCTCTGGGCGTGCTCCGATCCCGCCTGCGCGTGCGTCCCGGAGGAGCGACGCGCCCGGTGGGGGGAGCGTCTCCTGCCAACCGGAGCGCTCTACGCGCAGCCGCACAGGACATGTGGCTGCGGCGCACGCGTCTTCGAGGTGCACACGTGCCGCTCCTGTGGCTCCGCGTTCTTCAAGGCGTACTCGTTCGATCCAGACCATCCCGACTACCTCTGGGCAGAGGACGTCGGCGAGGTCGATGACGTCGACGGTGTAGTCCAGCCGGTTTTCCTCTCGCTCGAAGAGCCGCCCGCCGGCTCTGGGGCACGCTTCGAGTACCTGGACCCGATCACCGGTCGTGTGGGCTCTGGGAGTTCCGCTGCGCGCGAGGTGTGGCTCCCACCCGTAGGCCAGGATGACACCCCGCCAGGAGCGTTCCACAGCTGCCCCCGGTGCGGCGGGCGCGGGCAGGACATCATGGATCACATGACGAAGGGTGATGAGCCCTTCCAGGAGCTTGTGTCATCGCAGCTGCTCGAGCAGCCTCCACGCCCCGCAGTCCCTACTCCGCTGAAAGGGCGCAAGGCGCTGATTTTTTCAGACGGGCGACAGGCCGCCTCACGACTCGCGGGCAAGCTCCAGCAGTACTCGACGCGCGACGCCGTTCGCCCGCTGCTCCTCGAAGGCTTGGCGGAGCTGGAGCGTAGGTTCGGCGCCCCTGTCTCGCTTGCACACTCGTACGCCGCGCTCCTCATCGGCTGCGCGATACGAGGCGTGACGCTGCGGCCGGCCCAGGCGCCACACTTTGAGGAAGACCTCCAGCTCTTCAAGGAGCTGTTGGAGAGCGTGCCTCCAGTGACTGAGAAGGCCCTCTTCGACCGCTCGGTCGAGTTGAACATGCACAGGACCAATAAGGCCCTAATGCTGGCGCTGTATCCCGTGCTGAAAGACCCCCACACGGGCCTGAGCGCGCTGGGGCTCGGCGCCGTACAAGCCGTACTCGATCAGGCCGACCTCGCCGGGCTCAACAAGCTCCCCGCGCCTCCGGTGCCCGCTGGCCTGTCGGACAACCAGCGGCGGCTCGCGCTGCTGGACCTGTGGATCTACGACGCGGTGCTCACCCACGCGCTCTTCCTCCCGACGACGCCGAGCGACTGGCTCGACGCGCCGACGGGCGCCAAGATCAACCGGACAAAGGCGACGTTCCCGGCATTCGTGAAGGATCTCGTCGGGACCAAGTGGTTCAACGCCAACCTGATGGGCACCGCCGCCAGCCCGACGCCGTGGGGGAGCTTTCTCACGAGGACCTTCGGCACGAGCCCTACCGCGAACGGCTTCATCCTCCGCGCCGCCAAGCTCCGCGTCGCAACGGCCGGGGTCGAGTGGCGTCGCTGCGACACCTGCACCTCAGCGCAGCCCCACAACCCGCTGGCGGGCGATCGCTGCCGGGTCCGGCTCGGCCAGCGCGCGTGTGGCGGGACGACGCGGCCGCTCGATCCCTCGTCCGACCCGGTGTTCCGTTCGCGCAAGGGGCACTTCCGGCGACACACGGAGCGACTCGTGGCCGAGCCTGGCTATGTGCCACACCCGTACGTCGCCGCCGAGCACTCCGCTGCCCTCAATGACAGTAGCAACAGCGCCGCGGTCGCGAGGACGGAGTGGCATGAACTCCGCTTTCAGGACCTCGACGTCGAGGGGCCTGAGGGTCGAAAGGACGGGCCGATCGATGTCCTCTCGTGCACAACCACGATGGAGGTCGGCATTGACATCGGCAGCCTCACCGCGGTCGCGCTGAGGAACGTGCCGCCAGGGCGCGCGAACTATCAGCAGCGAGCTGGGCGGGCCGGCCGCCGGGGCTCTGCGCTGTCGACCGTCGTCACGTACTGCGGCGCTGACAGCCACGACCAGGAGTTCTACTCCAGTCCGGCGGCCATGGTGAGCGGCCCAGTGCCTGATCCGGCCCTCAACCTCGACAACCTCGAGATCGTGCGGCGCCACTGCTTCGCGCTCGCGGTGGGCATGTTCCAGATGGACGCGATCGCGGATCCTCACGACGACAACGTGAGCGCCAACGTGTTCGAGAGCCTCGGGATGCTCCGCGACTTCCGTCGGGGAGACGCCCCTGGCTTCTCCTACGCGGGGCTCAAGCTGTGGCTCGAAGAGAACGCCTCGCTCGTCCGGGAGGCGCTCGGCGAGGTCGTCCCGGCCGCCGTTCTGGAGGTGGAGCCCTCGTTCATCGACGCGCTCCCCGAGCGGCTGCTCGCCGCGCTACGCGAGGTCGGAGCCGGCCCCGTCGAGGTTACCGAGGCGGAGCGGGCGCTCTCCCCTGCCATCGATGAGCTCGTCATTGAGGGTGGTGGTGAGGAGGCGGCTGCCGCCCGTGGGGGTCTGGTGATGGACTGGGGCGAAGGACTCGACTTCGACGCGCATGCGGCCCCCGACGTCAACGACGTCGGGGGCGCTGCCGACAGCGACCGGGCGGAGGACGCCCGGGAGGGGGGACTCGACCCGGAGAAGCTGCTCGACCGGCTCTTCGATCGCGGCGTGTTGCCGCGGTACGCCTTCCCGACGGACGTCGTGACCTTCCACGTGTTCGACCGGAGCGCGAGCACCGAGCGTAAGGCCGAGCTGCGCTACTCGCCGCAGCTCGGGCTCAACCAAGCGCTGTCGAGCTACGCGCCGGGCCGCGAGGTGTGGGTGAACGGCGAGCGTCACTACTCGTTCGCGATCTGGACGCCCTTCAACCGGCGCGACTGCTGGCAGGCCTGGTTCCGGATGAAGGTGTACTTCGAGTGCGACCGTTGCGGCTACGCGCGGGTCGAGCAGCGGAGCGACGAGCACTACGTCGGCCAGGTGTTGGACTGCCCCGCGTGCGGCACGGCGGGGTCGCTCGGGGTCGGTACCCGCTGGCTCCGGCCGCCAGGGTTCGCGCACCCGGTGGACATCGACGCCGAACTCCCGCTCGAGGACAGCCCCGCGCCAACGCGCCCCACCCGCGCCAAGCTCAGCGCGCCGTTCACGGACAGCGGGCCTCCGGAGGCCGCAGAGTACGCGGTGAACGGCGCTGGCTTCGAGATATGGACCGCGAAACAGCGCCTCGTGCTGACGAACACGGGGTCACGCGATCGGATGAATCCGGGGTTCCTTTACTGCCCTCGCTGCGGTCGCGCCGAGCCGAACGGCTGGGGAGCCGGCAAGTTCCGGCAGGGAGGCCACCCGCGCCCGAACCCTGACCACCACCCGCATGGGGCGAGCTGCAACGGCAAACCCACGGTGGTCGTCCTCGGGAACGAGTTCGAGACGGACATCGCGCTGTTTAGGTTTCAGCTCGGCGGGGCGGTGGCCCTGCCTCCGGGCTCCACGGCGGCCAAGATCGTGCTGACCACCGTCGCGGAGGCGCTCGCGTCCGCCGCGGCCAAGCTGCTCGGCATCGAGGAGTCGGATATCGGCGCCGAGTACCGGGTCGCGATGACGAGCGGGGGGCGCACGGGGCGTCACGTGGAGGTGTATCTCTACGACCTCACGCCTGGAGGCGCGGGATTCGTGCGAGCGGCCGTTGAGCAGCCTCAGGGCCTCTTCGAGACCGCGCTGGAGCGGCTCGAAGGGTGTCGGTGCACTGACTCCTGCTACGAATGCCTGCGCAGCTACAAGAATAAGTGGGACCACAAGTACCTCGACCGCAAGCTCGGCGCGGCATTCCTCCGCCACGCCGTGCTCGGCGAGCACCCGACGATCTCGGCGGAGGACGACGCGCGCCTGCTCCGCGCGCTCCAGGTGGACCTCGAGGAGGCTGGGCACGACGTGATCGCGCTCGATGGTGCGCTCAAGCTGCCCGGACTCAAGGATCGGCTCATCGTGCTCGGCCACCCTATGACTCGAGGCGAAGCAGGCTCGAGCCAGGGTCGACTGCGGCTCGCGGAGTACGAGCAGTACGTCTTCGTCGACCAGCTGCTGGTCGATCGCGCGCTCCCCGCCGCGGTGAAGGCTGCGACGGGGGCCTTGGCCACTGACGGTGGGGATGTCGCATTCCCCCCGTTCCTGACCGAATCGGAGGACGGCATCCCAGTCTTCTCGCTCGCAGACCTCGCTGATTCAGACGCTCCCGGTCCGATCGCGATGGTTGCGGTGCCGGATGTGCCGGAAGATTCGTTCGTGGTCCAACTGACGCGCGACACGATCGAGAAAGGGATCGGGGCGCTCACCGCGGGCGCCTGGGTCGTCTTCACTCGAACCGCCGACTACGCCACCAGCCTTCGGGGCGCCGCCCCTCGGCTGCTTCGGAGCACCAGTGTCGGATTCAACGCGACAAAGCAGAGGTGGACTTTCGGTTACGCACTGCTGAAGTCGAACAAGGTGAAAATTCAGTACCGGTCAGCTGTTGCGCCTCCTTTCGAAACGGCATTGGCCGATGACGTGTCCGTAATAGGGAGAGCTGTCGGCGCCTTCGTCGAGGGGCAGCTCCAACGCCTCGGAGGTGCCTAATGGCGAGGATGCTGCCGGACGTCGATCCAGCCCGGCTCGAGCACACGTCGGAGGAGCCAGTCTACGTGGCCCTGCGCGACCAGCTAGGCCCAGACTACGTCGTCCTTCACTCCTACCCGTGGCTCCGCCCCTGGCGCGACGAGGCGCTCGCCGAGGGCGAGGCCGACTTCGTGGTGATTCACCCGGAGCGAGGAGTCCTCGTGCTCGAGGTAAAGGGCGGGGACGTGCGCCATGACGGCGTCCGGTGGTTTCGGGACAGCGCGACCGGCCCGCGAGAGTTCAAAGACCCGTTCAGGCAGGCGCAGCGGAACATGCACGCGCTTTTGGACGTCGTACGAGAGCGCTCGGGGGGCAAGATCCGGCGAGACGACCTCGCGCACGGCTACGCGGTCGTGTTCCCTCACCTCGACTACGCGGGCGCACCACCACCCCACGCCGACAAGGCGATCATCATCTCACGCTGCCACCTGGCGGAGATGGCGCATGCGATAGAGACCGCCTACGCGGCGTGGACCACCTGCGCGAAGCGGCTCAGCGTCGAACAGCACCGCGCGCTCCTCCACGACTGCCTCATGCCGAAGTTCCGCCTGTTTCGCCCGGTGGGACCTGAGATCTCCAAGGCCGCTGAGCGGCTCCTCGAGCTGACGGAGACGCAGGCGCAGGTGTTCGAGGGCCTCTACGTGCAGGACCGCGTGTTGGTTGAGGGCGTCGCGGGCTCTGGGAAGACGTTCCTCGCCCTGAACCGGGCGCTAGCGTTCGCGCGCCAAGGCAAGCGCACGCTGTTCGTCTGCTACAACAAGGAGTTGGCCACCTGGCTCCGGCGCCTGGTGGAGGACGACCCTGCGACCGCTGCGCTCTGGGAACACCTCGTGATCAAGCACTTCCACGCGCTCGCCGCCGACCTGGCGGCGGACGCGGGGATCGCTTTCGAGCCGACCTCGGGAGGTCCAAAGACCGAGACGTTCTGGAATGACGAGGTCCCTGACCTCATGGAGCAGGCGGTCCTCAGCCTCGACCTCGAGGGGCGCGCGCCGTCGTTCGACGCCATCGTCGTGGACGAGGCGCAGGACTTCTGCCTCGGCTGGTGGTACGCGCTCACGCAGTCGCTGCTGTCCAAGCCTGACGGACCGTTGTACGCGTTCCTCGATCCGAACCAGTCCCTCCGCGGCGAGGTCCAGTGGCCCGACGTCGAGTTCGGTGCGCGCTTCAAGCTCACCATCAACTGCCGGAACACTCGAAGGATCGCGGCCGCGAGCGCGTCTGTGCTCGCGCTCACCCCGCACATCTTCCCGCGCGCGCCCGTCGGCGGCGCGCTCCGCGTCCTCCGTGCGGCGTCCGATCGACACCAGAAGGGGCTCGTGCTCCAGGAGCTCCGCTCCCTGCTTGGCCGTGAGGATGTCGGCCCCAACCAGATCGCTGTCATCGGGCCAGCTGCGAAGGACAAGGGCAGCCTCGCTGACATGGCGGAGGTCGACGGCGTCCCGCTGGTCACCTCAGCGGAGGAGTGGCGCTGGGGCGGAGGAGTCCTCGTCACGACGGCGCGATCGTTCAAAGGGCTCGAGGCCGAGGTCGTGGTCCTCTACGACCTCGGCGGCTTCAGCCGCCTCTTCAGGCGCGAGGACCTCTACGTGTCATGTACTCGCGCCAAGGTGCTGCTGATCGCGATCGTCCACGGCGAGGAGTGCCGGGCGGTGATCGCCGCGGCCCAGGCCGCTTCGGAGGGGGAGCGATAACTATGGAGACGCTCACCCGGGCAGAGCTGGCCCGCGACCGCGGCTTCGTTGACGCGGACGGGAACCCCAGCGCGCGCGCGATCGCACAGCTCCTCCGGGATGCGTCCGCCAGGTGGGGGCTGTGCCCCCGTCGGGCTCTGTTCAGACATGCGCGTGAAGAGCTCAGTTCGGGAGACGTCCCGACCGAGCTTGTCCCCACCGTGCTCGAGCGGCTCCTGGCGCTCGGCGAGATGGCGGAGGTGGCGGTCGGACACGAGCTCTTCATCGCCCCCGCGGAGCCTCGCTGGGTCGCCATGGGGGCCGGCCGTGCGGCCCTGATCGGTCCGCTCACGATCCCCGCGGCCTCGGGGCTCGTGGAGATCTCGGCGTGCTCGCCCGACGACGTAGTCGTCCGGATCGCCATCGAGACCGAGGAGCAGGCGGCTTGTCTCGAGGCTGCTGGTGCGCGCCAGGTTCTCCTCGATGAGTGGCTCCATCCCGTTGGGTACCTTGGGCACGTCGCGCGTCGAGAGGGCGACGCGGTGCGCGGTGACCAGTGGAGCCTCGCCCGGTACTGGGAGCGGCTCGTCACAGCGCTCGTCGAGGAGGGGCTCCTGCTCGGCCCTGACGCAGAGCTCCGCGCCGCTCTGGGCCTCCCGGGGAGCTTCTTTGGCCGCCACACGGCCACGGCTGTCGAGGGCCGCTGGGCGGAGCGAGCTCCCGACGGGGCGTGGTGCGCCTATCGACGCGGGCATGGGGAAGACCGCTGGCTGCCCACGCTCATCTCCGTTGACGGCGACGAGCTGAGGGCGCTCGACCTCTTCGATGACGACGAGTGGCGGTGGGCTCTGCTGGCGAGGTCGAGGGCGCTGGACGTCGACGAGGTGGTCCAGCGGGCCGGCGGTGAGGTGCGCGTGACCTGGCCGCTGCCCGCGCAGCTCCGAGCGGCGATGGACCTCGTCGGGTTGCCTGTGGGGCCGTGGCGGTGGCAGGTAGCCGAGGACGCGCCTGACGTCTGGGCGCTGCTCAGGTGACCGCTCACCCTCGCCACCTGCCGTGTGGTCAGGTCGCCGCGCGGCGAGCGTGGATGAGGGAGCAGAGCAGCTCGCGCGGCCGCATGTCACCGAGGGCCTCCTCGACGCCCTCGAGCCACGCCGCCCGCTCGCGCCAATAGACCTCGGTCATGCGCGCGACATCGACGGCTGCGTCCCTGAGGTTCTCCGCGCGCGTGATCTGGGCCCGGTTACCGCGCGCCTCCGCGTCGACGACCGCTGCCTCGGCCCGCTGCAGCGCCTGGTTGGCGAGCTCGACCGCGTCCTGTGCCTCCTCCGCGACCACACGCGCGCGTGCTCTGAGCGCGTCACGCAGCGCGGGGAGGGCTGCGCTCCAGACCTCGCGGCCAGACGCAGCGCTCGACCGCAGCCGGGCGAGCTCGCGCTCCGCGTCCGAGATCGCAGCGTGGTCCACGACGGGCGTCGCTCGCGGGAGCCCCTCGCGGCCGTGCGCCGTGGGGTCTGCCAGCGCCGTGGTGACCGCCTCGGGTACGGCCTGCCAGCCTTGGTCCGTGCGTCGGCGCGCACTAGTCTCTGCGCTCGCAGGGAGCAGCGCCCGGAGCCACCGCACGTCGGCCTCCATCGCGCAAGTCGCCGCGCTCGTGAAGGGGGAGACCAGGTTCATGAGCTGCTCTGCAGGCGAGCGCCTGACCGCGCCGGCGACCGCGTGGATCGTCTCCTTCAGCGCCGTCTGGGGCGCGAGCGCCTCGGCCGGATCCAACAGGGTCATCCTGAGCATGAACCAGCCCGGCTCAGTGTGGCGCCACAAGGCGTGGTCTTCGAAGTACATCACGTCAAGCGCCTGGGCTTCGGGAGGCGACTGCACCCAGCTGTCGATGAGTTCGTCGTGGAGCGCGTTGCCAAAGCTCGCGAACCGGAGCGGTCGACGGACGTGTTCACGCTCAAGCGTCATCACCACTTCACGCCGGGGCGGGCTCCCGATGTCGCCTCGACGCGTGATGAAGGCGTGCGCGTGCTTCGGGCTCCGGTCGTCCGATGGGTCCCCTCCGAAGCTGAACACTACCTTCGCGGTCACGGGCCTGTGTCCGTACATGCCCCGCTCACCGAACCGATACCATAGGGTCCGGAAGCGGAGCCCGGTCTCGGCATCGGTGTTCCACCGAAGGTGATAGTCACCCGCCTTCGCGAGCAGCTTGAAGATGGGCTCGACGCACCGGTCCCACGCCTTCGGTCCTGCGGAGGAGTGCTCCTGCAGTTCGCACAGGATCGGGCCGACTGGGGGCATAGAGTGGAGCAGCGCCCGCTGACCTGTTGCCCAGCGGACGTCCCATGGGAGATGTGACCGCAGCGCTGACTGCAGCTCTTGGACGGCATCCTCGGCCGCCATCAGCTCCGTCCGCTCCTCCAGGTCTCGCCAGTTGACGACTTCAGGCCGCAGCGCGGCGTTCTCGATGAGCTGCGCGACCTCGCCGAGGTGATCGCCATCGAGGTTCACGCTGCGCTCGAACACGTGAAACCGCCGGAGGACGGTCACGACCTTCTCGTCCACCAGGCCTCGCTGCGCGATCGTGTAGACGTCAATCGTCTGCGCCTCGCCTTCCTCAGAGAACGCTGCCGTGTTGCCGATCCGGTCAAGCCGCCCGATCCACTGCTCAACCTCTTCAGGGCGCCAGGGGACACTGTATAGGACGAGCACGCGGGCGCACTGGAGGTTAAGCCCCACCTGCGCTGCGTCCGGCGCGAACAGCACCTGGGCGTCACCTCGAGTAAACGCCTCGACGTTCTCGCTGGTCTCGTTGCCGAACCCGCCGAGATCGTCGACGGCGTCGGTGGCCATGCCCTGGCGAACTCGCGCGGCGACCAGGGGGACGCGAGCGCCGAGAGGCCCAACCTCAGGCAGTCGCGCTTGGACCAGCTCGAACAGGTAGTCGACTGTGGGATTGTCCTGGGCGGCCACAAGCACGCGCTCACCCGGAGAGCGTGCCCAGATGGTGGCGAGGAGGTCGACGAGCGCGTCGAGGCGGGAGTCGCCGTTGCTCCTGTGAACGAGGGGCTTGACCTGCTCGAGGAGCCCCGCGCGCTCGTGCCCCTTTCGGCGGAAGAAGTCGACGCGCTGTTCGAGCGACGGGGGGCTGAGGATGACGCGCTTCGCCAGCAAGATCGGATCGAAGCGGGTGCTGAGGTCATCGAGGTGCATGAAGTACCGCCACATCAGCGACTGCCGATCGGCCTCCACGCCGAGCGGCTCCACAACGCTGGGGTGGTGCCGCCGCCGGGGGAGGAGGCCGCTGTAGTCGATCCGTCGAGTACGGATGACGCGCCGGTAGGCGCACCGCGCCATGGCGGTCACCGGGAGGTCGTCAGCGCTTGCAGCCTCGGCAGCGTCTCGGTCCCGCCTCAGGAGCGCGGCCACGAGGTCGCGTGCGGCCCACTCCGGCCAGCGCGAGAGGTCGTCGGTCGGCGCCAACCCTTGCGCGCTCCCCGCACACGACTGCGTCACCTCCCAGCGCGCGCGGGCGGTGCGCTCGGGCTCCAGCAGCGCGAAGAGCTGCGCGTGGCGCTCGGGCCGCTGGAAAGAGGGCGTCGCCGTCAAGATAAGGACGTGCTGGAAGGCCCCCGCGACGCGGACGATCCGATCTTGGATATCGGCGCGGAGCCTGTGCAGTTCGTCAACGATGAGGACCTGGTACTGCGCAGGATCAATGTCTCCGAGCGCCAGCAGCGGCTCGCCGTCGGGACCCTTCTTTCGCAGCTGCTCCTCCCAGGCGAGCCGCACGTACTGCCCTTCGCAAGGGTTGCGCGTCTCGAACGGCGCCGTGTGTGCGCGGGTCAGCAGCTCGTCGCGCCACTGATGGACCAGCCGGTCTGGAACCACGATGAGCGCGCGGAGGTCCCGGCGCTGGCGGCGCAGCGCGTTTAGGATCATCAGCGCCTGGACGGTCTTCCCCAGCCCCACCTCATCCGCCAGGAGATGCCGGACACGCACGTCGGTGAGCACGCGGAGGACGTTGGCCACTTGGTGCGTGTAGATCGACACGGCGACCCCAAGCGCGGCGGCCAGGGGAGACCTGACCTCCTCCGCGCGACGGCGGAGCGCCTGCAGGTGAACACAGAGGTCGACGTAGGGATTGCGGCTCATACAGCACCTCGCCGCGCGTCTCGGGCCTTGATCGCAAGGTAGCGCGCCGCCCTCGCGATGGGGCGCTCGGTGAGCAGCGTGTCGAGCGCGCCCCGCCAATCAGCCGAGAGCGCGACCTCGGGTTCCACCCAGAGGGCATAGATGGCCTTCAGCGTGTCCCGCGATGGAGGTGGCCCGACGAACGCCCGGCGCGACGCCTTGGACCACGCGAGCATTTCGTCCGCGATCTCGTCCACCGACAGACCTCCAACATCAAGCCTCATGAGGCGCAACGCGCTGTCCGATGGCAGCAGCATCGCGGCCAGGCTCCGCATCTCAATCGATTGAAGCGCTTGTCCCAGCGCTTGATCCCAGAGTTCAGGATCGTCGCCCGGATCTGCCTCGTCGAGTTCGTCTGCGAGGTTTTCCTCGCCCCGCGCGCGGCACCTCGTCGCGAGCAGCCCGTACGCGCTCGCGAACGCCCGGTCAAGCGACTCGTAGTCTTCAGGGCCGAGATCCGAGGGCGGGCCGACCCGAGTCCAGAGCCCGGGCATTGAGCGCCGGATCTCGGCGATCGCGAGCCGCCTGACCTCGGCCTCTCGCGCCGGGGTGAGTTCGAGGTAAGAGTCCCGCCCCAACCGCAGATCGCGGCAAGCTTGCTCGAGGAGCACCCACGAGCGCTCATGCGGGAGCGCCGCCTCCGCCTGCGCCCACTCTGCCCCGCAGCACACCTCGGCCACCCACGCGTCGAGGAGCGCGCTCACCTGCCCACGGCGAAGGTCGCCGATAACGCTCCGCGTCTCGGCGAGAGACCAGCGCAGGTACGCCTCCATCAAATCATCGAGGCCGACGCTCGAGCCTACGCCCCGTCGGCGCCGCGTAAGCCGAGGCTTGCAAACAGAAGGAAGCTCCAGCTGTGCTCGGGCTGGAGCGAGGCACAGGGCTGCGAATGGGGCTGCAGCGCCGAACTCGATCGGGTCGAGCCCAGTGGGCGCCAGCAGGTAGGCGTCATCGCCGCACGAGCGGGCAGTTGGCCCGCTCGTAGGCTCGTCCGCGCAGATAACACCGAAACCGAGGGGCCCCGCCTCACTGAGCAGCACGGGGGCCGCGCGGACGTCCCACCAGCACGGCCGCACCGTCCGCTCCAGCTGCCACGACGCGGACGCGAGGTGCCCCACCTGCGCGCGCAGCGTCACCGACGCTGCGTCCGACGCGAGGCCCCTGACATCATCGGCGAGGAGCCGCCGGAGGACCGGATGTTCCGATGAGATCGCCTGGGGCAGCGGGTCGAGCGGGCCCGTGGCGCTGAACCGCCGCCCGGCCGCCTCGAGGTCCACCGTCAGCTGCAAGCCGCTGACAGG
>JAEWOQ010000480.1 GCA_023460875.1 Pseudomonadota bacterium | reverse complement strand
GGCCGCCGAAGGCCGCGCCGGCAACGCCAAGGAGAAACCGCGCGCCGCCAGGGCGAGCGCGGTGGCGCGTCCGATGCCCCGGCTCGCCCCCGTGACGACGGCGAGGCTCACCGAGGCTCTCCCCGGTCGTCGAGGCCACCGGAGACCCGCAGCAACCCCTCCCAGCGTTGGGGCTCTTCGAGGCAGCCGCGGGCGGCGACGGAGATGGCCCGCGCCCGCGACTGCACCGGACCGCGGGCGCGCAAACAGGCGTGGTTCATCACCAGGCGCACGCAGACCCCCTGGGCACCCCCGTAGGTCATGAGGGCGTCCGCGATCCCTGGCGCGATGTGCTCCTGCAAGGTCAAGCGGCGGCTCAAGGCGTCCACGAGGCGCGCCACCGTGCCAAAGCCGACGATCCGCTCGCCGGGGACATAGGCCACCGTCGCCACGCCCTCCGCGACCAGCAGGTGGTGCGGGCACACGGTGACCACCGCGAGCTCGTCGAGGACGACGGGGTCCCGGACCTCGGCTGCGCAGGGTTCGGAGCCCGAGCGGACGAGCTCCCCGACGTCGACCGAGTACCCGACGAGCAGCTCGTCGACGAAGGCGTCCGCGACACGCTCGGAGGTCTGCGCGAGCTCCGCCGCGTCCGGATCATGGCCGAGCGCGAGGAGGAAGCTCCGGATGGCTGCGCGGGCTGCTGCCCGATCCACTCCCATGGCCCTCGCAGTATGGGGATCGGCGCCGGGGCCGCGCAAGGCGGCGTCGGCCTCCGCTCCTCGCGCGCGCGCCCCCGCCATCGAAATCACCGCTCGCGAGAGCTCTCGACGGGCCCTCGAGACGCCCTCGACGGGCCCACGCTGCGAGCGCGGGAGCTCACGCGGGCCATATGGCGATGACGGCCTTCGTCAGGAAGAAATCCGCGATGAAGATCGCGATGGAAATCGCCACCACGGTGCGGGTAGTGCTGTTACCGACGCCCGCGGTGCCACCACGTGTCGTCATGCCGAAATGGCATCCCGTGAGCGCGATGATCGCGCCGAACACGGGCGTCTTCACGAGCCCCGCTGCGAAATCCATCATCGTGATGGTCGACAGAGAGCTCCGCAGAAAGAAGCTCGCGGGGATGTCGAACTGCAGATCCGTGACCACCATGGCGCCGCCCACCCCGAGCACCAGGGCGATCGCGCCGAGCAGCGGCAGCACGATGACGGAGGCCACCAGCCGGGGCCATACGAGCTTCTTCAAGGGGTCCGCGCCGAGGGCCCGCACCGCGTCGATCTGCTCGGTGACCGCCATCGCGCCCACCTCTGCGGCCATCCCCGCGCCGATGCGCCCCCCGACGATGATGGCGGTGAGGGTCGGGGCGAGCTCCCGGGCGAAGCTCAGGGAGATCACCCGCGGGGTGTACTCCATGCCACCGAACTTCCGGAGACCGAACGCGAACTGCACCGCCATCACCATCCCGATGAAGACGCTCGTCACCGTCACGATGCCCATCGACGCGACGCCCACGGCCTCGAGCTGCGCGAGGATCGCCTTGCCCTCGAAGGGTCGTCGGAAGCCGGCGCGCAGGGTCCCGAGGGTCATCTCAGCGACCTGCCCCAGGTGGCGGAGCAAGCCCAGCCAGCTGTCCACCTGCCGCTCGATGAACGTCTGTTGAGGAGGAGGGCCATATCGCATCGTGGAGGGCTGAGCGGAGAACGGATCGCTCGCGCTGGGCCGGCTCCCAGGCTCTGCGGGGGGCAGACTCGGCGACCCGGGCCGCGAACCCGGAACTTCACCGCCCTCCGGGCCCTCCGGGGGTCGATGCGGGGGACCACCTCCAGCGCCGGTCATGGCCGCACCGCCCGGAAACTCCGTACGAAGCTCCTGAAATCCCGTTGGGCTCCCTCGGAGTGCACGTCCGCGATATGCAAGAAGTCATACACGCAGCCGTTTTTCTTGAGCACGTACACGGTGAAATGCTTGGGGACGCCGTCGAGCCGAGCGACGAGCTCGGTGCGGAGGGCAGCCCGATCGTCGAGCTGGAGCTCCTCCCGCTCCACGAGCTCCCGATCCGTAAACTGCAAGAACAGATGATGTGTGAGGGCTTGCAGCGGGACGTCGTCACCATCGCGGTGACAGCGGCCGTTCACCGCGATGGTCGCGCGGCTCGCGTCGTCGCGGAAGGCGAGCAGCGCCTCGTCGCTCTCCAGAGCGCGCCAGCTCGCGGGCGGCGGGCCAATCCGGAACGCCAGCTCGTCGCTCCGAAAGGCGTTGCCGTCGTAGTGGGGCCCTCCTCCACAGCCGAGAAAGAGGACACCCACCCCGATCAGGAGTTTTCTGATTGCCGATGCGGCGCGGGGCACGACCATTGCCGGCCGGCACCCTAGCACGGGGCCGGCTCCGTGTTAGGACCCGTCGAGCGGCCACGGAACCCGAAGACCTCACATGATCCCGCTCTACGACAACAACCCGACCCGAGGGCCCGCGGTGGTGACGGTCGTCCTCATCGCCACGAACGTTGCCGTCTTCCTCGCCCAGGTGGTGCTGCAGTCCGGCGGCGCAGCGTGGGTCATCCCAGCATACGGACTCGTCCCCACGCGGGTGGCGCAGGACCCGGCGGGTGAGGCTTTCACCGTGCTGACGAGCATGTTCATGCACGGTGGCTGGGGTCACCTCGGGTGGAACATGCTCTTTCTGCACATCTTTGGTGACAACGTGGAAGACGCCCTCGGACACGGGCGCTATCTCGCGTTCTACCTGCTCGGCGGCGTCGGCGCCGCAGCGTGTCAGTTCTTGGTGAACCCCTCGAGCAACATCCCCATGGTGGGGGCATCCGGGGCGATCGCCGCCGTGCTGGGCGGCTATGTCGTGCTCCATCCGCGCGCTCCGGTCGCCGTGGTCAACCCCATCCTGCCGCTCTGGTTGCTCATGGGCCCGCTGATCGCCCTGCCGGCTTGGTTCGTGGTGGGGGAGTGGTTCCTGGTCAACCTGCTGGGCGGGCTGGGGTCCATCGGGCGCACGGAAGGCGGGGTGGCGTTCTTCGCGCACATCGGGGGCTTCGTCGTCGGCTTGTTCGCGATCCGCTCCTTTACCAGCGGGCGCACACGGCAGAACCAAGGCAGCTGGTCCGGCTGGCAGGCGCCCACGCGCGCGCCACGCCGCCAGGGGGTCTTCTGGCGTGAGGACCCGAAGCAGCGACGTCCCTTCTGGAAGTGAGCGCCGCTTTGGGGGCGCTCTCCTCGAAGGTGCCTCTCCGAATGGCGCCTCTCCGAATGGCGCCGCTCGAACGGATCAGACGCCGATGAAGAGCCGGTGAGCGAAGTTGCGCTCGAGGCGAGCGCGCAGCACCTTGTCCGCGGCCGTCTCGATGTCGTACTCGACCCGCTTGAACTCGAACTTGCGGGTCTCCGAGTCGAAGATCACGAAGCTAGCGCGGTTGTCGTAGTCGCGCGGCTGCCCGACGGAGCCGACGCTCACGATGTACTTGCGATCCGACTCCAGGACGAAATCGACGGGCGCGAGCTCCTCCACCGTGGTGGGCGTCAGCGCGAACACCTTGCACAGGTGGGAGTGGCCGATGAGCGTGATGTGGCCGAGCTCGTCGAAGATCTGCAGACACTCACGCGCCTGCTCGGGCGCGAAGATGTACTCGAACTCCTCGAGGCGCACGGGGGAGCCGTGGCACAGGTGCACGCCGATGTCGTCGAGGGTGACCTTGTAGGGGAGGCCGCGCAGCCACTCCATGTTCTCCTGGGAGAGCATCTGCGCGTGCGTGTCGAGGGCGTGCCGAGCGGCCTCGTAGTAGTACGAGTAGTCCATCCGACCCGCGACGGCGGCGTCGTGGTTGCCGAGGATCGTCGCGCTCGCGATTCTACGGATGATGTCCGAACACTCGTTCGGCGAGCCGCCATAGCCGACCGTGTCGCCGAGGCAGTAGTACGCGTCGATGGACGAATGCTCCAGCACCTCGAGCACGGCGCTCAGAGCTTCGTAATTTGCGTGGATGTCACTGAGGACTGCGATGCGCATCTGCTCGGGAGAAGCAGAGTATCACGGCGAGGCGCGTCCGAGAGCAAGCACCGATCGGCCCATCGACCTGAGTCTTCTCCGGTTTCCTCCTCCAGCTCGAAGAAGACCCCTGAAAACGGTCGATCGGCGTGACGTACGCCGCGGAGCCTGCTAGAGGCAGCCCGCCGGAGGCTTCGCCGTGACTCGTCGCGGCGCGACCCACCGTTACCAATCGTCACGAGGCGTCTCGCCCCACTCGGAGGCTCGACGCTCCGGCAGCCTGGGCCAGCCCGTCCGGGGGCAGCGCTGCCCGAGCCCCTCCCGGAGACGGCAGGACCCGCGGGAAGGTGATACACAGCAGCCGTGAGCGACAGCGAGGATGACCGCGGGGCGAGCGAGAGCCCCTTCGAGTTCGAAGGCGTTCCCGAGCCGATCGTGGAGCTCGCGCTCGGGTGCGTGCAGTACGTGCAACGCGCGCTCGGCTTCGAGCTCGACTTCGAGCCGGAGACCCTGCCCTTCGTCGAGCACTACGCGCGCCAGGTGCGGCAGGACATCGCCCAACGGCCGCCGCTGCTCGGGCTCGTCGCACCTGCGGTAGGCGCCTATTTCGGCGAGGTCGTGCGGCGACACCTCCGCGCTTTCTGGCGCATCCCCTCCGCGAACCAGCACGACTGGCAGCTCTGCGGTAAGGCGGCCTTCCTCGCGTTCAACCCGATCGCGGTCGGCTACGATGCCGTCCTCGGCAGCGACGATCACGAGGGCCCCCGCTTCGCGCTGCGCTTGGCCGCGGAGGATCGGGAGCGGGTCCGGGAACGCCTCGAGCTGCTGCCCCCCGTCGACGAGGAAGAGTACTTCTCCCTGAGCACGCGCCTCGAGGTAGTGGAGATCGCCATGGAGGCCGTGCGCGGCGAGCTCGTGCGCCGCGGATACGACGAGCTCGAGTTCGACGACGACGACTACTCCGCCGAGCTGAGGCCCCTCGGCATCTGAGCTCCAGACGGCAACCCGAGCGGTGCTCTCGAGCGACGAGCGGTCTGCCGGAGGCAGGCCGATCGTCGCGACCAGAAGAAGACTAGAGCACCGTTCGGTGAGCAAAACTCGGGCTTCGTTGAGCCCATCAGGCCCCCCGCAAGGGGTTGGGGCCTGATGGGCGACCTCGCCAGATGGCGAACCGAGCGGTGCTCTAGGGCGTGAGCCCGACAGCCTCGATCTCTGCGACCTCCGGCGGCGGCGGCGTGGGCCCCAGAGCGAGCCCTCCGGACCCCTCGACCCGGCGGGCCCCGTACACGTCCTCCCCCAGGAAATCCCGGAAGCTCACGGAGTGAGCCGCCCGCGGCGCCGCCCAGCGCGCCACACCCAGCGCCGGAACGCGCGCCAAAGGGAGGCGCTCGACGATCACGTACATGGGCACCTCCCGCAGGTTGGAGAGCACGAGCTCTGCTCCGGGCGGCGCAGGACCCCAGAAGGCCGCGCTCGTGTCCGCATCCCACAGGAACGGAGAGCGCTCCGGCGGCAGCTCTCCCGGTTTGGAGATGGGCATCGGCGGCGGGATCTCGAAGGTCCCCGCGGGCACGTCGACCGGCCATGTCGAGTGGCGCTGCAGCGCGGTGACCCGGAACGACAGCTCCCCCCCCCGCGTCCACGCGAAATGGGCGTCGACGGGGAGCTCGCCAGGGGGGCACAGCTCGTCCGACGCATGTAGGCGCGCGAGCTCGAGCAGAAAACGGCAGACGAGGGTGCCACCGCTGCCAGCAGCAGGGAGCTCGATGGACTCGAGGGTGAGTCGTCCCATGGGGCCCGTGACGACGCGACGCGCCGTCGCCAGGCCGAGCTTCTGTCCGGAGCCCTCGTCCCGTGAATGCCCGGTGAACAGGGGCGCCACATCCACGCGACGCTCGTTGATGAGCGCGCGGAGCGAGCCCGGAGGCGCGACGCGATAGCTCCGGAGATCGGGCCACACGACCACGTGCCCCAAGCGATCGACCTGGGCGCGGAGCTGCGTCCCCGGGGGGAGGGAGAAGGTCGGTGAAGCCAGCTCGACGGTGAGGTGGCCGAGAGGGGACATGAGGAGCCGCAGCTCAGGGCGGGTCGAGAGGATCGCCGCGCGCACGGTCCCGTCCAGGAGCACGGCCTCCGGGAGGGCCGAGATGGGGAGGGTGCGCGCCTCGAGCTCCGGCCACACGAACTCGCCCCGGAGCTCCACCAAGCTCCCCGCGGGTGCCGGGAAGCCGTTGGGCACGAGCTCACCGGATGTGGGAAAGGGCCGCGGCGGAGCGGCGGCGGCGAGGGGTGCCCCCGAGCCCACCTCGGGGAGCTCTCCGGCAGCCAAGGACGACTCTGAGGCATTGCCGCGGGTGCTCGCCAGCGGCGCCGGCAAGATCCGCGCGTTGGGGCTCGGCACGCTCGGCGCGGCCAAGGGCGCCCCCTCCTCCTTCGGCTCGTCCCGCCGGCACGCCACCGACACGCACAGGGACATGACGCCTACCCCGAGCGCGCGCCCCCAGCTGGAGCGCCACCGCTCCTGGGCGTGAAGGGACGGAGGGCTCGACGGCACGGCGCCAGTGTCCGCCAGGGACGCGCCGCTGGCAAAACCCAGGATGGCAAAACCCAGGACAGTGGCGCACCGCGGCGCTGGCTCCCCGCGGCACCGCGGCGCTGGCTCCCCCAGGGTTAGTCGTTGGCCCCGTCGTCCCGGTCCAGGGCGACGGCCACGGGAAGCGGGAGGGTCAGCACCAGCGCGTCCTCTCCGTCCCCGTAGTAGCCCCGGCGCACGCCTTCCTCGCGAAAACCCCGGCTCCGGTACAAGGTCAGGGCCCCCTCGTTCGAGACCCGGACCTCGAGGTGGACAGCGCTGAGCCCCCGCCGTCGCCCGTGGGCGAGCAGCTCGTCGAGGAGGGCTCCGCCGAAGCCACGCCGCCGCGCCGTCCGATCGATCACCAGGTGGAGGAGCTCGAGCTCGTCTGCCACCTCCCAGGCGAGCAGGTAACCCTGGGCGGGGGCCTGCGCCGCTCGACGCGCCACCCAGAGCAAGGCGTGACCACGGCGCACCTCCGCGTCGGGCTCGAGGGGCAGCCCTTCGGAGGCGGCGAGCTCCGTCACCACCCCCTGGTCGTCGGAGCGGTAGGGCTCGATGATCCGCTCGAGGACGGGCTCGTTCGCTGGCTCTACGCCGGGCTCATCGTACCTACTCCTGCTCGCCATCGGCTGGCTTTCTCGGGCTCTCGTCGATCACGCCCTGGATGCGGCCCCGGCGCTCCCAGCGCGCGCCCGGAGGACGATGGCACGAGCGTCGAGCACCAACCGCAGGGAATCTTCGGGGCCGCGCACCGCCCCCTCGAACGGGCCGCTGCGCCGCACGATCTCCGGGATCGGGTACACCCGAGCCTGCCCCACCGCGCCGACGCGCTCCACAGCGATCGTCACCGGGTCGAACCCGGGGACCTGGAGCTCGACTTGGCTCTCCGCGCGCTGCACGTCCTCCAGCCCGAGGAGCTCGCCGAGGCAAACCGCGGCGGGCACCTCTGCCCCCGATGCGCCACGCAGGGAGAGGCCGCCCACGAAGCGCGCGGGGAGCCCGTAGGCGCCACCGCCGACCTGGAGCCACAACAGCTCGGGCCGCTCGTCGTCGTGCGCCAGGTCGAGCTGGGAGAGCTCACGACGCAGCCGTCGGGACACTTCCCGGACGCAGCTCGAGACCCGTCGCACCGCGGCGATGCTGCCGGCGCTAGAGGCCACCACGTCCTCGAGCTCCAAGGTGAGCTCCTCCAACTGGGCGTCGAGGGGCGTGCCGGACGACCACGACTCGACAGCTGCTGAGGGGGACTTCGACGCCGTGCGCGGCTCTACCGTCCGCTGCTCTGCCGTGCGCTGGCCGGCTGCGGCCTCCGTGGACTCCACGGCGGACAGGGGCACGTCCAGGAGCCGCGAGCGCAACTCTCGGAGCTGCGCTCGTTGCCGCCGGATCAGCTCCGCCACCCCGTGGAGCTCTTCCTGGGCGACGTCCAGGAGCGTGAGCTCCTCGAGACACCGATCCAGCTTCGGCTCGAGGCTCACCGCTCCTCGCGCCCCTCGCCGTAAATGTCCCCGAGCACCGTCACCAGGGGCTCCAGGAGCGGCTGCAGCGACCGCAGCGCCAGGCGAGCGCCGTCCCGAGAACCGAGCTGCGAGAGCGCCGAGGCCAGGCCGCGCGCGTGCTCGGCGGCGGAGGCGAGCAGCGGAGCCAGCTCCGGATCCGTGCCCGTGGCGCGCTCGATCGCCTCACCCAGCGCCTCCAGCGCCCGGCGCGCTACGTCGAGCCCGAGGCCTTCGTCACGGCTCCACAGCGTCAGGATCGACAGCTCCCGCTCGAGCTCCACCGCGCCCTCTCTGAGCTTCTCCCGATCCCGATCCAGCCGCTCGAGAGAAGCCATCAGCTCGTCCAGGGCTCCGACAGCGCCCGCCGCGCGCTCCCGCATCTCGTCGCTCGAACGGATCAATGCCGCGCCGGTCCCGTCGTCTCTCCGAGCGCCCTCGAGCCCCGCGGTCAAGGCCGCTAGGCGCACCCCCTCCACGGCGTTCCGAGCCGCGGCCACGCCCCCCCGCAGCTCCCGTGCCCTCGCCAGCAGACCGCGCGCCATCGACGCGGTGCGTTCCGCGTCTCGAGCACGCTCCCGCAGCCCCTCCTGGAGGTGCTCCCAGCGCTGCTGGGTCACCGCGAGCACCTGCTCCAGGTCTCCGTAAGCCGCGAGCACTGCGGCCACGTCCGCCACGAAGCGCTTGGGTTTCCCCGTGCTCCGCAGGGTCTCCCGCAGCGCACCCAGGAGCTGCTCTGCGGCGCTCACGGGGTCCCCACGCCATCGGCCCCAGGGCCGCCGCTCTCGCGCTTCAGACCTGGCATCGCCCCTGGGCTCAGCGCAGAGGGGAGGGAGAGCCGGCAGGAGGGGATCACGGCCCCCTCGAAGCGGACTCCCTCCTCCGCTGCATCTCCCATGACCGCGACGGCGTCGGACGGCTCCTCCCTTGGCGCCTGCGGGAGCGGGGCACGCTCGAAGCTGCCGCCCGCCAAGACCACGAGATCCGTGAGGCCGTAGCGCTGCCCGCCCAGCTCACCGATCAGTACGTGGGGAGGGCGCTCCCCGTCCGCCTCGGCTCGCCGCGCCACGGCTCCGCCGTCCACGCAGCTCAGGAACGGGATCGCGACGAGCACCTCCCCCTCGAACCAGAGCAACGACAACGGCGCCCTCGCCACGGGGCAGAGGCGCGGCTCGGCCAGCGCCCCGATCGCCTGGTCTGCGCCCACGAAGACTCTACCCCGACCCGCGTCCACGACGACGCCGGCCACTCGCCCCGAATCGATCACTGATGCGTCCACGTCCCCCCCTCGAACCTCGCACCGCGGCCCCAGGTCACGCGGCCCGGCGTCTCACGAGCCGTGAATTGAGCAGCTGATAGAGAATCTTGCAGACCTCGAAGGAGCTGCCCACGGCGGCATCAACGACCTCGCCCACGGTATTTTCACCGTCGATGTGCTCGAGCACGCCGCGCTCCTGGGGCGTGAGCTTGCCCTGCTCCGTGAGCCGCTCGATCGCCATCTCGTCGCGGAACAGCACGTCCGTGAAATCGAAGCTGTCTTCGATGAGGCGCCACTCGTCCACCCGACGGAACCCTTCCATGATGAGCCCTCCCGTGGGCAGGCCGAGCTGGGCCTGCTGCGCCATGGCGTTCTCCGCCTGATAGAGGAAGCGAAAACGCCCCTTGCGCCATCGCACCACCTCGTAGAGGAGCTCGGAGGTCTGCTGGACGAGCGCCTTCGTGAGCTCCTCGGAGCTCACCGCGCCGGAGTCGACGAGGTAGTCGCCGAGCACGCGACCATCGCCCGCCTCCCGCGCCGCGAGGGCGCGATCGAGCGCCTCCCGGGTGATCGCGCCCGTGTCGACGAGGTAGCGCCCCAACAAGAACTCCTCGGGCAGGCCGGTGTAGCTCGCGAAGTCCAGGTCGCCGTTGCGGATGTAGAGCACGACCTGGGCCTTCCTGCTCGTCACCGTCAGCGCCCCGGACTGACGCTGCACGTCGAGCACCTGGAGGATCTCGGAGATGGAAATCACCGCGAGATCGCCCGACAGCGCCTCACCCGCCTGCTCTCCGAAATCGATCGTCCGCAGCACCGACGACAGCTCCGCCACGGCCTCAGGATCGATCGCGCGGCGCAGCACCGTGCGCACCGTCTCCTCGTTGAGCCCCTGCAACGTCTCCAGCTCGGGGACGAGCAGATCTCCCAACGCCTCCGCGAGAGCTTGCGCGGCGCTGATCCGCTGCAGCGACGGCATCTCGACGCTCGGACGAGAGCTCAGCTCTTCCTCCGTGAACTCACCGCCGGCCGGCCGGCGCCCACCGTCCGCGCTCTTCTTCAAGGCGCTCTCGATCACCGCGACCAGCCCCCGGGCGTCGAACGGCTTCGTGATGGCGTCGAGGGCCCCCGTCTGCTCGACGAACTTGCCGCGGATCTTGTCTCCCTTGGCGCTCATGAGCACCACGGGCACGTCCTTGAAGCGCTCGTGGAGCCGCAGCTCCCGGCAGAACTGGTAGCCGTTCATGCGCGGCATGACGAAATCCACGAGCACCAGGTCCGCCGGTCGTTCTGCCAAAACCGCCAGCGCCTCGATCCCGTCCGCGGCCACGGCTGTCTCGTAGTCGCGTCGTTCGAGGATGCTGGCGACGACTTTGCGGATGGTGGGGCTGTCGTCGACGATCAGAATGCGCGCGCCCATCGGTTCGGGCCATCGTGCCCAAGGGGGGCACCCCCGGCAAGGGCCCCGACGCTCAGAGCAGATCGGCGAGGGGCGGCCGCCAGGGCGGCACGGCGCGGGGACAGGGAGCCCCCTCCTCGGCGAGCTCGAGGGCGGCGAAGCCTAGGTGCTCGCCCCGGTCGTAGCGCAAGTCACCGAGGATGACGCGCCCCCCGGGCTCCTCCAGGAAGAAGGGCGCTCGCGCGAAGCGCAGCAGGGCCGCCGCGTCGCAGCGCGTCGCCGCCAGGTGCCGGAGCTGGGCCAAAGGGGCGCGAAACTCCCCATTCCAACGCACCGCGGGCGTCTCGGAGACGCCCCGCGCCGGGCCCAGGGGCGCGATGGTGCCCGGCTCGTCCCGCTGGGCGCACTCGCTGACGGGGAGCCAGTCGGAGACCAACGCCACCTCGCCGCGCCGCAGCAAGTAGTCAGCGCCCTCCGTCTGAACGGCGATGAAGGACCAGCAGCGCGGGTTGGCGGGCAGGGGCGTCATGACCAGATCGTGCAAGGCCGCCCCCGGGGACATCTCCTGCAGCGTCGCCCGCACCTGCTTCGCCGCCAGCCCCCGGGCTCCCGCGAAGAGGAGCATCACCCCGACGGTCAGCCCGATCGCGCCTCCAATCCGCCCACGCCGACCCAGAGGCGCCGCTCCGAACCCGAGCAGCAGGGCGAAGAGGGTCAGCGCGACGGCCCAGGGCCAGGACACCATGCTCACGGCCCAGGAGAGCCCCAGGACGATAAGGGGCGGCAGGAGTAAGAGGCCCCGCCCCACCCGCGTGCGCGCCTCGGGGGCCAGGAGCAAGCCGATGCTCAAGATCAGGAGGGGCTCGATGATGAACAGGGTGTCGCCGTAGAACCAGCGGTTCGACACGGGCCACAGGGGGTGGACCCCGTAGCTGTTCATGGCGTCCATCCCGATGTGGCAGATGGGGGCGAGCACCGCGAGGAACCCGAGGAAGCGCCAGTCGGCTCGGCTCCACCCCGGCCGCGCCCGCCACGCCCAGATCAGGACCGGCAAGATCGCGAGGAGCGCCATCGGCAGCACGGCCGCGAAGGTGTGAGTGTGCCCCCGGTGGTGGAGGAGGTAGCCGAGCTTGCCCTCGGTGATCCCCGAGTAGACGAAATCCAGATCCGGCGTGTTGTTGCCCGCGATGGAGCAAAACAGCGCCGCGGTACGGAAGCGCGCGGGCGCCGAGCTCGAGCCGAAGCGGACCTGGAGGGCTGCCTCGGCGACGAGGAGCCCGATCAGCCCGTGGGTGACGTTGTCCATGGGGCCCCGTCCTCCGCGCCCCCGTCCTCCGCGCCCCCGCCTTCCGAGCCGCTCGTCAACTCCCGTTCCCTTCGAAGACGCGGACGCCGAGCTCCACTAGCTGCTCAGGTGCCACACCGCTCGGAGCGTCGCTCATCAAGTCGGTGGCCTTCTGGGTCTTGGGGAAGGCGATGACGTCGCGGAGGCTCTCACGCTCGGCGAGCAGCATCACGAGGCGATCCATGCCGAGGGCGATCCCACCATGCGGCGGGGCGCCGAGCTTCAGCGCGTCGAGCAGGAAGCCGAACTTCTGACGGGCCTCCTCTTCCCCGATGCCGAGGGCGCGGAACACCTTCTGTTGCACGACCGGATCGTGCAGACGGATGGAGCCGCCGGCGATCTCGAAGCCGTTGAGGACGAGGTCGTAGCGATAGCAGAGGACCTTCCCGGGATCCTCGTCGATCAGGTCCACGCTGTCGTCGTGGGGGCGCGTGAAGGCGTGGTGCGCGGCGGCCCAGCGCTTGTTCTCGTCGTCGTACTCGAACAGCGGGGGCTCCACGACCCACAGGAAATTCCACTCGCCGCCGTGGCCGACCTCGGGGATGTACCCGAGCTTCTTGCCCAGGAAGACCCGCAGGTTGGCCATGACGGTGTGGACCTGTTGGGTCTTCCCCGACTGAAACAGGATCAGGTCCCCTTCCTGGGCGCCCACCGCGCGGGTGATGGCGTCTCGGAGCTCGGGGGTCATCATCTTGTTCAGGGGCGTCTGGGTCCAGCTGCCGTCCGCGGCCACCTTGGCCCGAGCCAGGCCGCCCGCGCCCATGCTCTTGGCGAGCTTCTCGAGCTCGTCGCCGTCCTTGCGGCTCAAGTTCCCGCTGGCGGGCACCACCATCGCCTTGACGATCTCCTGAGGCAGATCGCGCCGGTACTCACCGCTCCGGAACTTTTGCGCCAGCGGCTCCCAGAAGGGCACGCCGCCCCCGCCGTGCTCCACGACGAGCTCCGTCAGATCGAAGTGCTTCATCCCGAAGCGCAGATCCGGCTTGTCGTTGCCGTAGTCGCGCATCGAGTCCTCGAACTTCATGCGCGGAAACACGCCGCCCGGGTACTGCTTCTTCAGATCGACGCCCAGCGCCGCCTTCCAGATCGCGCAGACCAGCCCCTCCACCAGTCCGAACACGTCGTCCTGGTTCACGAAGCTCATCTCGATGTCGATCTGCGTGAACTCTGGCTGCCGATCGAGCCGCGAGTCCTCGTCCCGGAAGCAGCGCACGATCTGGAAGTAGCGCTCGAAGCCCGCCACCATCAGCAGCTGCTTGAAGAGCTGGGGGCTCTCCGCCAAAGCGTAGAACTTGCCGTGGTGGATGCGGCTCGGCACCAGGAAGTTTCGAGCGCCTCCCGGGGTGTACTTCACCAGGAAAGGCGTCTCCACCTCGGTGCAGCCCTGGTCCGACAGGTAGTTGCGCGTGGCCTGGTTGATGGTGTGGCGAGTTTGCAGCGCTTTCTGCAGGGGCGCCCGGCGCAGGTCCAGATAGCGGTACTGCAGCCGCACCTCTTCGCGGGTGTCGGTCTTGTCCGTCAGCTCGAAGGGCGGGGTCTCGCTGCGGTTGAAGACGCCCACCTCCAGCACCTCCACCTCGATCTCGCCCGTGGGCAGGAGCGGGTTGGCGGCGCTCACCATCTTGCCTTCCTTCTGGCTGTACTGCTCGCCGCGAGCCTTCACCTTGCCGCGGATCCCGATCACCCACTCGCCGCGGAGCTGCTCGGCCGCCCCGTGCGCCTCCTTGGACGCCTCCGGGTCGAACACGATCTGCGTGATGCCGCCCCGATCCCGCAGGTCCACGAAGATCAGGTTGCCGTGGTCGCGCCGATTGGCCACCCACCCGAACAGAACCACTTCCCGTCCTACGTCACTGCCGCGCAGAGCGCCGCAATCATGGGTGCGTTTGAGTTCGTCGATGAAGCGCGCCACTTGGTCGTACCTTTTCTGAGGGGGGCGGCGGTCTTAGCGCGCCCCGGGAGGCTCCTCAACCTGGGTCTTCACCCGGGTCACGCTGACCTGGCGCCCTCCGGCAGCGCCGCGCCCGCTGCGCTGCTCACCTCCTGCGCCTCCCCACCATGGCCTCCTCCAGGCGCCCGGCGCGGCGCGCTGTGCGC
>JAEWOQ010000479.1 GCA_023460875.1 Pseudomonadota bacterium | reverse complement strand
GGGTCCAGGCGGGGCGGCCCAGGATGACGACGACGTTCTTCTGGGGGAGCGTTCGACTCCCCGAGGGGGATGGGCAGGACATGGGCAGGACGCAGATCCCCGGGGGGGATGGGCAGGACGCAGAGTACTGGAGCTGAGGAAGCGGCTTCGAAAGTGCTTGGAGGCTCGGAGAGGGTTGATCCGTGTGGAGCTGGGGGCCCGCTGAGGCTCGACGAGAGGATCACGGGTGGGGGTTGTCCTGGGAGGGACGCCGAGGCGAGCGAGCGGGCCTCGGTGCGAGAAGGCCACACGTTTGCCGGTGGACGGACGGATGCGGGCGATGACGCGACCGGATGGGGTCTCCAAGTGCCAGCTGAACGTGTTTCACGTGAAACAATGGGCAGCTGGTTGCGCCCGTGTATCGGAGCCAGAAGACGGAGCGGGCCGTGAGTGCTGGCCAGGTGGTCTCCTGAACGTGTTTCACGTGAAACAATGGCTAGCTGGGCCGCGCCTGTATGCGGGACCTTGCGGGGTGGGGGCGCCGTCCCATCGCCGTTCACGGTGTCAGCCAGACTGCTCGAGCGAGGAGGCATCGCCGCTGGGTGTGCCTGCGTGGACCCAGGTAGCGCTGGGCATGGGGAGCCCCTGGTCACCCCTGGCGGGAACCCCTGGTTTCTAGCGGGCTTCTGGAGGTGTGTCGGTGGGTGGTGTTCGCAGGCGCCGAGCCTCTTCCCGGGCGCTGCGCGCCTTCGCGGCCAAGCCCAAGCGCGCGTAGGTTTCGCTCAGCTCCTCCTGGATGGCGGCTCGCTCCTCGGGGCGACCGGGGCAGAGGGCCGCGCTCTCTAGCTCGAAGAGCGCTCGCTCGCGATCTCCTCGCGCTGCGAGGGCGCGGGAGAACAAGGTGTGGATTTGCGCGTCGCTCAGGTTCGTCCACAGGGCGGCCTCACCGGCGCTGACCGCCTCGTCCCAGAGGGACCGCCCCACCAGGAGCTCGAGGAGCCGCCGGTGCACATGAGCTGCGTGCTCCTCCAGAGGCGCGAGGCGGCGCAGAGCGTCGAGCTCGGCCTCCTCATCGCCGCTCTGGTGATGGAGCGCCGCCAGCTTCACCAGGGGCTCTGCCGCGCGGGGATCGAAGCGGTGCGCCGCCGTGAGGTGCTCGAGCGCCCCATCAGAGTCTTCCGCCGACCGGGCGAGCTTGGCGAGCCAGAGGCGCGGCTCGTAGCCGTCGTGACCGCTGGCGACCAGAGCTTGAAGTGTTTGGGTCGCCTCCGCGGCGTCACCCTGCGCCAGCTGGATGCGCGCCTGGGTGAAGAGGGCGTCCGGATGGTTGGGGTGCCGCTCCAGGACCGCCCGGACGCGCTTCGTGGCGTCTTCGGCTCTGCCGAGATCGAACAAGCCCGCGGCGTAGGCGAGCTGGGCCTGGGGGTCGTCGGGCCGCTGCTGCGCCGCCTCTCGACGTGCGCGCAGGCTCCCGCGCCAGCGCTGGGGCACGAACTGATTCGTGAAGTGGGCGAGGTGCCCGGTGAGGTGCTGGCGGAAGGCACCGTCCAGCTCCTCGGGGGTCTGCTGGAGCGTTCTGGAGATCACCTCGGGGGCCGTCCGTCCCGCGCCCCAGCCCTCGAGCATGGCGGCGAGCTTGTCCATCCCGTGCTCCTCCGCGAGGTAGCCGGCTATCTGGCTCGAGGCGAAGTAAGCGGTCGCGACGTCCTCCATGCGCTCTGCCCGGGTGAAGGCGCGGCTCATGCGGGCGACGGGGGGGAGGCGACCGTCTCGAAGGGCGCCGAAGAGCTCCGGATCGAGCTCTCGGCTCCACTCGGGGCGCTGGAGCGCGGTCTCGAGCTCCGCCAGACCCTCGGTGAACCACCGGGGCACCCGGCTCTTGGAGAGCTGGATGTGGAAGACGTGGGCGAGCTCGTGCCAGAGGGTCATCCCCAAGTTGGCGGGGCCCTCCGCCAGGCTGAGCGTCGCCAAGGTCTTGCCGAAACACACCCCCTGGATCGCCGTCTGGGGGAGCCCGCTCGTCCGCACCGCGAACTGCTCCCGGGATTCGTACAGCTCGATCCCGATGGGGGCCTCGGGCTCGAACCCGTAGTGCCCCGCCATCACCCGGTAGGCGCGCTCGAGCAGATCGGGCACATAGCGCTCCAGGAGCGCCCGCTCCGCCTTGGGATAGCGGATGTCGAAGCGGCCCGTGCGGACCTGCTCGTAGTCCCGAGGGATGATCTTCTCGTAGAGCTCGAGGGTGTTGAACACCCGCACGTTGAAGGGATCGGACTGGAAGGCGCGGCGCAGCTCCACCACCCCCGCCGCGTCCCGGCCGGCGCGGATGAGGTTCAAGCCGAGCTGGGCTCGTGAGCGGCCGTCCTCGGGATCGATGCGGGTCGCTCGGCGCATGAGCCGCACGATCTCGTCGTAGCGGTGCTCCCAGTCCGCGAACTCGCCGACGATCTGGAAGAGCCGCGTGAAGCCGGGGCTGAGCTCGAGGACGTGGTCTAGCGCCCGATCGAAGCCGTCCGTGTCGTCGGCCAAGAACCGAACGGCCGCCGCGAGGCTGAGCAGATCCAGGTCCCGGCGGTTGTGCTCGAGGCCGCGCTGCACCCGCGCTTCGGCCTCGGCGAGCTCCTCGTCCCGCAGAGAAATGCCCGCCAAGACGAAGTGAGCCCCCGGCGCGCCGGGATCGACCCGGAGGGCGGCCCGCGCCAACCGCTCCGCCTCGTCGAAGTCGAGGGCCTGACCGAGCCGCACGTGAGCCTTCCAGACCAGGGCCGCGGGGTGCTCCGGCGCCCGCTCCAAAGCCTCCGTCACGACCTCGTCCGCG
Source organism: Pseudomonadota bacterium (assembly GCA_023460875.1). Lineage (GTDB taxonomy): Bacteria > Myxococcota_A > Polyangia > Polyangiales > Polyangiaceae > NIC37A-2. Next base: position 1,027 of record JAEWOQ010000479.1, on the reverse strand, counting down.
TGGGCGAGATCGTATTTGTCCATGTAGAGCTCGGCGCGCCAGAGGAGGGTGCGCACGTCTCCTGGGTTCGCCCGCTCCGCTTCGTCGAAGGCGTCGTTCGCGTCGTGGGGGCTGCGGAGCAGGTGAGCGGCGCGCCCGACCACCGCCAAGGCGCGGCCGTCGTCCGAGGGGACGTGCCCTTGATTGTACGCCTCGATGATCTGCAGGAGCGCCTCGTGGGCGTCGTCCCGCTGGCCCTGCTCGAGGAGGATCTGTCCTCGGACGAGGGCGACCTCGAGCTCCCCGGGGGATCGTGGTTCTTCCCGGGACGGCACGCGGTCGAGCAGGGCGAGGCCTTCGTCGAGGCGACCTTGAAGGCGGAGGGCTTCGGCGCCGAGGGCGAGCAGGGGGTGGCGAATGGCGCCGGACGAGGGGACGCCGTGCTCGTGGGCCAGCTCGGTGGCTTGCGCTCTCCGACCCGTGAGGAGGTAGGTCTCGGCGAGGCCGGCCAGGGCGGCGTCACGGGTGCTCTCGGGGCCCTCGTCGAGGACGCGCTGGAGGAGCCGCTCCGCGCGCTCGTAGCGGGAGGTGCGGAGGGCCTCCAGACCCTGCGTGAGCCAGGTGCTCGGGGACTCGGCGGGGACCTCCGGTCTCGGCGGGGCTGTGTTGCCAGGCGCCGGCTCCCCTTGCCGTGCCCCGCAGCTCGCCAGGAAGGCAGCCACGAACAGGGCCACTCCGCGCTTCGTTCGACTCGTCACCAACGTGTCCACCTTCCATGGCCCGGCCCGCTGGCCGAGGGGCCGACCAGCAAGATCCGAGCGAAGGAGGATCATGGCGCAAGTGCCCGCCGACCGCACCACGGCGCGTCGGGCGATCCGCGTCGCGGGGCTCCGGCGCAGCCGAGACCTCCCAGGGCAGACCTCCCAGGGCGACCTCGAGGCGCGGTCGGGCTCCCCAGCGCGCCGTGCCCTCCAGCGCCGTGCCCTCCAGCGCCGTGCCCTCCAGCGCCGTGCCCTCCAGCGCCGTGCCCTCCAGCGCCGTGCCCTCC
>JAEWOQ010000478.1 GCA_023460875.1 Pseudomonadota bacterium | reverse complement strand
GGGGGGGCGTGGGGCGCTGCTCCCGTCCGGGAGGTGTGACGTCCCGCCCACCCCCGCACACGCAGTACTGGGACGGAGCGGTTGAAAGCTATGCGAAGGATCGGATGGTTGTGGTCTGGGGTCCTCGGCGCGGGTGTCGTTTCGGTGATCCTGCTCGGAGCGCGATCAGGGGTGGCGCAGGAGGCGACAGAGCCCGCGCAGGAGACGGGCGCTGAGCCCGACGAGAGCGTCGCGGTGGAGCCTGCGGCTGGAGGATCCGGACCCGCGCCCGCGCGGCGTCAAGAGGCGACGAAGCTGCATCTCCTCGTGTTCGTGGGAGCGCTCCCGGCCGCTGGCGTGTCGGTGGCGTTGCTGGACACCGGGGCCGCGGCGCGAACCAACGAGAACGGCAGCGCGGAGCTCGCGATAGCCACTCAGGAGCCCCAGGAGGAGAGAGCCAGCCGGCGCGCTGCTCGGGTAGAGCTCACCGTCCCTCGGGAGTTGGTGCCCGACGCTCCAGGGAGCGGCCCGTTCCAGTTAGAGCTGGGACGGATCGGGCTCGTCGAGGGGCAGACCGCTGAGATCGTGGCCACGCTGCGGACCGACGGTACGGTCGAGTCGTTCCTCGTCGAAGGGGCTGAGGCCAACGAGGCGGAGGAGGACCACGAGGAAGCGCCTGGCGAGCCGAGCCGAGCCCTGGGCAGGCTGACAGGCGTCGTGCGGGCGCTCGAGACGAAGACGCCGGTCGTTGGCGCCAAGGTGTACGCCCGGGGAGCGCCGGTGGAGGCGGCCACGGACGACCAGGGGCGCTTTCAGCTGGAGCTACCCGAGGGATCCTGGGACCTCTCGATCATCCACACGGACTACTCGACGGAGTCGCGCTCCGAGGTGGTCGTGGAGGCCGCGCGCGTCCAGGAAATCGAGCTTGAGCTCGCGCCGGGCTCCGTGGCCCTGGACGACTTCGTCGTGACGGCTCCGCACATCGAAGGCAGCGTGGCCGCGTACATGGATGAGCGGCGGGAGTCGGCCTCCCTGACCGACGCCATCACCTCGGAAGACATCTCGCGGACGCCCGCGGGCGACGCCGCGGGGGCCGCGCAGCGCGTGGTCGGCGTCACGATCGTGGACGGCCGCTTCGTCTACGTACGCGGGCTGGGTGAGCGGTACACGAACGCGTTGGTGAACGGATCGACCCTGCCGAGCCCGGAGCCGGACAGGGCGACGGTCCCGCTGGACCTCTTCCCTACCCAGACGATCCGATCCATCGACATCGCGAAGACGTTCACCCCTGACATGCCGGCAGACTTCGCGGGCGGTTCGGTGCGGATCGAGACGATCACCGTGCCGGAGCGGCTGCTCTTCAACTTCTCCCTGAAAGCTGGGTGGAACAGCCAGGCGACCTTCCGCAACCGCCTGTCCTACGAGGGCGGTAGCACGGACTGGCTCGGGATCGATGACGGGCACCGCGCGCTGCCCGACGAGGTGCCCCGGGATTATGCGCTGGCGCCGGGGCAGAGGACCCCCGAGGGGGACCGCATCGGGCGAGGGGACATCGACGGGCTCGGCCGGCGCTTCGACAACCCGATGAACACCACCCAAGAGTTCACGCCCCCCAACCACGGCGGGACCGTCATGCTGGGCGACGGCTGGGATCTGGGGAATGGCGCGCGCTTGGGGGCGGTGGGGGCGCTGACCTATGGCCGCAAGTACACCGTCCGTGACGAGATCATCCGAGAGTTCACGCCGACCGGCGACGGCGGCAGCGAAGAGCTGAGCGTCTGGATCGATGCCAGGCGCCGGGTGGGGCGCGAGTCGGTACGTTGGGGGGCCTTCGGGACCGTCGGCCTCGAGCTCGGGGAGCACCATGAGATCAGCCTCCTCGCGATGCGGAGCCAGCTGGCGGACGACACCGCCTCATTGTTCCGCGGCTACCTGCGGAACAATGACGGTGACGTCGGGAACTCACGCCTGGACTTCACGAGTCGAACGCTCGACTTCGCGCAGCTCCGGGGGGTCCACGCCTTCCCGGAGCTGCACGACGCGGAGCTCGACTGGCGGCTGTCCTTGGCCAAGGCGTCCATGAATCAGCCCGACATGCGCGACGCCGTGTACTTTCGAGGCGCCCAGTCCGCCAACTTCGCGTTCTTGGGGGGCGCGACGAGCGGTCGGCACTTCTACGCGGACATGGACGAGAACGCGCAGGCGGTGTTCGTCGACTGGACCCAGCCCATCCTGCGCGGGGAGCTGCCGACGAAGCTGAAGCTGGGCGGAGCAGTGAACACGAGAGACCGCATCTTCGGGGCCCGTCGCTTCTCGTTTCGGACGGCGCGCGGAGCGGACGGCGGGGTCTTCACCTGCGGCGCGGAGTTCGATCCCGACCGCTGCCCTGCCGAGCTCTTCGCTCCTGACAACCTCGGCGGCTCTCCCCTGGAGCTCTTGGAGGACACGAACCTGAAATCCGACGCGTATTCGGCGGAGACCGGGATCTATGCCGGATACTTGATGGGCGACAGCCAGCTCACCGAGCAGCTGCGGGTGATCGGAGGCGCGCGGGTGGAGAGCACCCGCATCTTCCTGGCTCCCTACGATCAGTTCGGGCGCCGTGAGCTCGACGGAGATCGGGCGGAGCTCGAGAGCGTGGATGTGCTCCCGAGCCTCTCCGTCGTGTACGCGTTGTCGGAGTCGCTCGAGCTCCGTGGAGCCGTCAGCCGGACGCTGGCGCGCCCGCAGCTGCGGGAGCTCGCGAGCTTCACCTTCCAGGACTACTACGGCGGCGCCCTGGTGGCGGGCGACCCCGACCTGAAGCTCACGAAGGTCCTCAACGCGGATCTGCGGGCCGACTACTTCCCATCGCCGCAGGAGGTCGTCTCGCTCTCCGCCTTCGCGAAGGACTTCTCCGATCCGTTGGAGCCAGTGCTCGAGCCCTCGTCCAGCTTGAACTTCCTCCGTTATCGGAACGCGCGCGGCGCCTTCTTGGTCGGGGTCGAGC
>JAEWOQ010000477.1 GCA_023460875.1 Pseudomonadota bacterium | reverse complement strand
CCCGGAGGAGGTGGTGGCGGGCGGGGCCCGGACGCGAGGGGTGCTGGCGCTCGCCCCACGATGGCGGACGCAGGCGGGTGCGTCCCGGGGGGTGGCGGCAGCGAAGGCCCCACAGACAGGCGTGGGGCCCGGGGAGGCGGCGGTGGAGGGATAACCCCGGTTCGCACGGTTGCTTCGATGAAGTCCTCGTCGACCTCCTCCAGCTCCTCGAGCTCGTCGACGTCGAGGGCGCTGGCTTCCGTGGAAACGCTGGCTTCTTCGAGATCTTCGGCGGCGCTCTCCTCCCACGGATCCGCCGTAAGGGTGCTCTCCTCCAGGAGCTCGTCGCGCTCCTCCGTGGCGTCGTCGTCATCTCCTCCGAGGCTCTCGAAGAGCTCGTCCTCGGTGAGTTCCGTCTCGTCGATGGCCTCGTCGATGGTCTCGGGGGTCGCCTCGAGGGTCGTATCCTCGTCATCGACGTCCTCATCGAGCTCGTCGTCCCCGACTTCAGCGAAGCTCGGCGAATCACCGTCCTGCAGCGCAGCCAGCGCCAGGGCGTCCCCCGGAGCCCGCGGGCTCGCCCCCGCGGCGTCCGTCACCTCGCCGTCGTCGAGCGCCGCTATTTCTGCAACCTCGTCCAGGCCGAGGCGCTCGCCCGACACGGCCGCTGCTTCGTCCACTCCTCGTACGACGAGGCGCTCCGGATCGGCGGCGTCCGGCCGATCGTCGTCGTCGTCCGAGGCGGCGTCCGGCCGATCGTCGTCGTCGTCCGAGGCGGCGTCCGAGACGCCAGTGGACGGCAGCTCATCGTCGGCTTCCGACACGGCACTGGCCGACAGCGCCGCGGGGTCGGGAGCGTCTTCCAACAGAACGGCGGCCGACAGCGCGTGGTCTTCCGCGTCATCTTCCGAAGCGGCACTGGCCGACCCGGCGGAGGCGTCGTCCGCAGCTTTATCGTCGGCGGCGTCGTCGGACACGGTGGTCGCTGGCGGCGCGCCGCTCTCCGAACCGTCCGTGGTGGGAGCCTTGTCCGCGGCGTCTTCCGACGTGGCGGTCGCCGGCAGCGCGTCGTCGTCCGAGGCGTCGTCCGACGTGGCGGTCGCCGGCCGCGCGTCGTCGTCGTCCGAGGCGTCGTCCGCCCTGGGAACGTCCAGGTCCACGGCGGCTGGAGGCGGCTTGCCGAGCATCGCAGCCTTGGCCCGGGCGAGGCCCGACGTCGCCTCCTCGTCGCCGCTCTTCATGCGCAGCACGCGGCGCCAAGCATCCGCCGCCTCCCGCGCGTCGTCGAGCTCGTCCTGCCAAAGGCGCGCGACCTTCGTGGCGAGCTCAGCTCGATGCGCACCGTCCTTGCTCCTGAGGATCTGATCTTCGTAGAGCGCCACGAGCCCCCGCACGTCGCCGAGCCCCTCGTAGAGCCCCTCCAGCTGCTCGGCGACCTCTCCGTCTCCGGGGGAGAGCTCGTGCAGACGCTTGAAGTCCTCCGCGGCGCCAGGGAGATCCGACAGCTCGTCACGACGCAGTCCCGCGCGACGCCTGAGCAGCAGCCGCACGAGCGGTCCGTCGAACACCTGCCCCAGCGCCTCGCCGATCACCCCCGCGGCGCGCTCCGCAGCGCCGACCGCGGCGGCGAGCGCCTCGAGCTGATCGAGGCGGTCCTCGTCGACGTGGACCACCAGAGCTTCCTGCAACCACTGAAAGGCCAGGTCGTCGTCCTCGAGCTCTTCCCGGGCGATGGAGGCCGCCCGTCCCAACAGGAAGCTCCGGGTGCGCCCGCCATCCCGCGCCCCGTCGCCGCCGGCGACGCAAGCCTCCGCGAGGATCCGACGCAGCCCGTCCTTCGCTGCTCCGTCGGCGGCCCGGGCGCGCTCGAGGAGGACCGCGACATGATCTCCCTGCCCTCCCCCCGCCAAAGCGATGTCGTAGAACTCCCGCGCGCGGTCCAACGCGCCTCGCTCTGCCGCCACCTCCGCCGCACGAGACAACGCCAGGAGCCGATCCTCCGGCGACTTGCAGCGCATCACCTGCCGCTCATAGAGCCCGATGACTTGCCCATCGTCCTCGGCCAGCCGTGAGAGCCGCTCGAGCAGCGGCTCGACCTCATCCGGAGCGACGCTGCTGAGCCCCTGCTCGCCCTGCTGCAGCGCGGCCTCCGCGGCTGCCCCTGCGCGGCGCAGCACCTCCGCTTGGCGCACCATCTCCTCGGCCCGAGGGGGGCCGCTGAGCTCACGGACGAGTAGATCGTGAGCGACGCTCAGGGCGTCCAGATCCTTCTCCTGTAGGGTCAGCCCCTCGAGCTGCTCCGCGAGCACCGTATCGGCGGCCTTGGTGCGCACCAGATCGAGGGCTACCTGGATGGCCTCCACGTTCGCCTGCTCGGCCACGAAGCGCGCGAACACTCCGCGCAGGGCCTCTGCGCGGGCTGGAGAGGCGGGGGTGTCCAGATGCCACTCGACGAGCTTCCGGGCGACGTCCGCCGCCTTGCCGAGGTGGTCGCCGAGGCGCACGTACTCTTCTCGGCACGGTCGATCCCCGAGATCCGCGACCTCCGCCAGCGCCTGCAAGGCCTCTTCAGGACGGTCGAGCTGGTCCGCGAGCACCTCTGCCAGGCGCAAGGTCATCTGGCCGACCTCGTCCTCGTCCCCTTCCACCTCGACCAGGAGGGCGAGGTACCGGACGAAGTCGTCCCAGCGCTCGAGCCGCTCGCTCAGCACGGAGAGGCGCTCGATGGCCTCGAAGTCCTCCTCGTCGAGCCCCCAGACGATCTCCAGGGCGCGCAGGGCGTCTTCGGGCCGCTCCAGGAAGTCCTCGTAGAGATCCGCGAGGGAGCGCGCCACCTCGAGCTTCGCCTCGTCCTCCGAGGTCTCCAGGAGCTCCTCGAGCACCTCCGCGGCGTCGACGTACTCTTCGGCCTGTCGGAGGAGCTTCGCGAGGGCGCTCAGTGCCGTCACGTGCCCCGGCTCGAGCTCCTGGAGGATCCACCGATACCTGTCGATGGCGCGATCGATGGCGCCCGCGCCGTCCGCCAACAAGCCTGCCTGGCGTAGGCTGAGCTCGACACGCTCCGCGGCGGGCGCCACCTCGATCAAGCGCCCGAGCAACTCCGCGGCGTCCTCCGCCCGACCGGCACTCTCCGCGTCCTCCGCCAGAGCACGGAGCGCCTCCGCGTCCTCGCCGACGTCGAGGACCGCCAGCAGGGAGCGCCGCATGCCCTCTCGATCTCCCAGAGACTCCAGCTGGAGCTTGGCGGCGCGCTTGAGCAACCCTCGGCGCAGCTCCTCGTCCGGATGAGCCAGGTCTGCCAGCTGCTGGGCGCGGCGCAGCAGCAGCGCCACCACCGCGTCCGTGCGCCCCTGGTCGTTCAACAAGGTCTCCAGACGGGACGCGAGCGCGTCATTCGTGGGATCGAGCTCGGTGGCTTGCTCGAGACGCGCCGCGACGCCGACAGAATCGCCCAGGCGCTCGAGGTAGTCCGCCTCCACGGCGCACAACCCCGCGCGAGCCACGGCGTCGGACGTGAGCGCTGCCCGCTCCCCGACCGCGTTCGCCGCCGGTTCCCAGGCGCTCGCCCTCTCGAAGCAGTCCTGCGCCGTCTGCCAAAGCGCGGCGC
>JAEWOQ010000476.1 GCA_023460875.1 Pseudomonadota bacterium | reverse complement strand
ACCTGGACGGGCGCTGCGGTGGTGGCCGGCGGAGGAGGAGCCTCCTCCTTCTTGCAACCGGTGACTCCGAGCAGGGCGCCCGCGAGGAGGGCAGAGGCCGCTACCAGGCGAGTGTGTGTCATCGACGAGTTCCTTTCTTCGCGAACGCCCGCAGCCTAACGCCGCGGGTACGCAGCGCTAGACCCCGAGCGCGTCAATTTGGGGGGTGGGGGTGGGAGAGCCCCGCACATGGATCTTCCGCGCAGGGACCCTGCTGCGAGCTCGTGCGGGGACCCCCTCGGCAATCACTCGGCGGCCGCCGAGGACACCCAACTCCGCAGCTCCTTGGGCATCACCACCCGGCGCTCCACGAGATCCCGCACGGTGTCGTTCAGGGTCTCGCTGGGATCCCGGGGACTCCAGTCGAGCTCGCGCTCCGCCTTCGAGCTGTCGCAGTACCAGTAGCACTGGGCCATGGCCACGCTGGTCTCGTCCACGGCGGGCGTCCCGCCGATGGCCCGCAGCGCCCGCTCGTAGAGCTGATGGGCGCCGAGGGCCAAGGCCCGATTTTTGGGCAGGCGCAGCGCTGGCGCCGGGATGCCCGTGAGCCGTGAGAGGCGCTGAAACAAGGCGGCCACGGTGAGGTTCATCGCGTTCAACAGGTAACGCTCCCCCGCGCGGCCCTTCTCGAAGGCGAGCCACATCCCCTCCGCGGCGTCGCGCACGTCCACGAAGGCCATGCCGCCCGCGGGGACCGCGGGGATCGCCCGCTCCAGGAACCTGCGCACGTCCCCCGTGGAGGACTCGCGCAGATCTCCGGGGCCGAGCAGCAGCGAGGGGTTCACGATGACGACCTCGAGCTCCGCGTCCTGGGCGGCCAGGGCGGCGCGCTCTCCGAAGAGCTTCGTCCGGTAGTAGGGCCAGCTGGCGATGAGCTCGAGGGGGGCCTCGCGATCCTCGTCGAGGATCCGATCGGGCTCGGCGCTCACGGCGATGGTGCCGCTCGTGCTGGCGTAGGCGACGCGGCGGACGCCCGCGGCGCGGAGCCCCTCGAGGCAGCGCGTGGTGCCGGTCACGTGGAGGCGGTGGAGCTCCTCGGCGTCGTCGGGGTTGCGGGACACCCTACCCGTCGCCAGGAAGGCCCCGTCGCAGCCCGCCGCGCTCTGCGCTACGGCCTGCGCGTCGAGCACGTCGAGGGCGTGCACTGGATGATCGTCGACGCGCCCCCCGGAGCGAGACACCGCCACGACCTCGTGCCCCCGCTGACGCAGGCGTCGCACGAGGTGAGCGCCCAAGAACCCAGTGGCACCAGCGACCCAGACCTTCATGCGATCTCCTTCCGGGCTCCGTCGGCCCCGTCGCGCGCTCGGGGACCGCTGTGGGCGCCGTCCCCGTCTCCCGATCCACCTGCCCCGAGCCACTCGGCCGTCGGCGTCTGTAGCTGAAAGACCTTCTGGAACGTGAGCAGGTGCGCCACGTTGTTGCTCTTCACGAGCCCCGACATGAACTCCTGAGGCGTCGGGGTGTAGGCCTCGCGCACGATGCGCTCGAACAGCTCGCGGGAGGTCTTGAGCACGCAGTCGGCGGAGTCCACCAGCTTACCCGGCGCCACCTGACAGGACTCGGGGGTGACGCGCAGCGTCCAGCGCTCGTCTCCCAGCGAGAAATAGAAGCTGAGGGGGGCGCTCACCTCCGAGCGATCGAAGCGCGCCTCGAGCTCCGTGAACAGCCCCTCGAGGGTCTCCGGGGGCGGCAAGGTCTGGCGGCGGAGCTCGGCCACGTCCACGTCCTCGAGGTTCAGGATCTGGCCCTTGGACAGGGCGGCGACCGCCCGCTGAGCGATGCGCGACACCACCCGAGCGGCGTCTGAGGCCGACAGCCCGCGGGTCATCTCGCGCAGGGCCTTTGCGGACAGGGGCGGCCCGATCCGGGCGTGGAGATTCCGACCTCGAGGCACCTTGGCGCCCTTCGGGAGCGCGCCGTGCGTGCCGCCGAGCCACACGGGCAAGACGTCGACGCCGTGGTGCAGCGCGAGGTGCCCCACCGCTGGCTTGAAGGGCAGCAGGCTCCCGTCGGTGCTCCGCGTCCCCTCGGGGAAGATGAGCAGCGTCTTGCCCCGATCGAGGAGCTCTCCCGCTTGGCGCAGAGCCTGTCGCAGAGAGCCGCTGCGCGACATGGGCACCAGGTGGGTCAGCTGCTCGAAGTAGGCTTTGCGCCAGCGGTTGCCTTCGAAGAAGTAGTCCTGCGCGGCCAGGGCGCTGAGGTGCTCGCCGTAGCTGCCGAGGGCGTACTTCACGAGCCCCATGTCCAGGTGGCTCGCGTGATTGGCGACCACGAGGGTGTTCGTGTTGTGGGGGATGAAGGCGCGCCCGGTGACGCGGGTGCGCATCACCTGCTCGTAAAAGCCCATCTGCGCTCGGCCCATCCACTCCATCGCGGCGGCCCGCAGGGGCTCGGGGATCTCGAGGGGCTCGTCCTCCTCGCGCTCGAGGTGGCGAGTGCTCGAGGTGGCGCGGCGAGCGGGGCGCTCCCGCAGCACGGCCACGACCTCTCCCACGGTCTCGCAGCGGCTCAGGCGATCGCCGTCGAGCGAGCCGAGGCGCCCCTCCAGGGCCACCAACAGCTCGAGGGCCATGAGGGAGTCGAAGCCGAGATCGCCCCGCAAGGTCATGCCCAGGGCCACCTCGCTCGGCTTGCGACGACCGATCGCCCCGACGGCAGCTCGCACGATGGCGTCGAGCTCGTCGCCGGCCTCCTCGGAGATGGCCTTGTCCGTCGACTCCAGGCGGACGACTAGGTCACGCAGCTCGTTGCGCTTCACCTTGCGGGTCGTGGTGCGCGGCAGCGCGGTGTCGATCAGCTTCGTGATCGCCGGTCGCATCGCGGACGGCAGCTCCGCCAGCGCGGCGTCCAGGGAGGCCTTGGCTCGCTCGTGGCGCGCGCTCCGATCCAGGCTGGGATCCGCCTCGGGCACGGCCACACAGGCGACGCGCTCCCCACCGCGACCATCGGGTACGCCCAGCACACAGAGCTCGGCGATGTGCTCCACGGCGCCGAGGTGCGCCTCCACGTCGTCCGGGTACACGTTCTCGCCGTTGGAGGCGACGATGACGTCCTTGGCCCGCCCCACGAGCACCAGCCGCCCGCGACCATCGAGCTTGCCGAGATCGCCCGTGTGCAGCCAGCCGTCCGCGTCGATGGCTTGGCGGGTGGCGTCCTCGTTGTCCGCGTAGCCGAGCATCACGTTGGGCCCCCGAGCGAGCACCTCGCCGACCCCGTCGGCGTTCGGTCGCTCGATGCGCACCTCGACGCCCGGCACCGCCTTGCCGACGTGACCGGCCTTCGACCGGGGCCCGCCCTGGGCCACCGTGAGGACCGGCGCCGCCTCCGTGAGGCCGTAGCCCTCCGCGAGGTGGAGCCCCAGCCCCTGGAAGAGCCGGTGGGTCGAGCTCCCAAGGGCAGCGCCGCCGCTGACGAGGAAGCGCAGGTGCCCCCCGAGCCCCTCGTGGACCGGCCCGAAGAGCACCCGCCCCGCGTCGACGCCGAGGTTCTTGCCCAGGGCGCGGTTCAGATCGACCGTGAAATCGAAGACGCGCGAGGCGAAGACCCCCTGCTCGGCGACCCGGGAGAGGATGCGCCGCTCGAGCATCTCCCACAAAGCGGGGACGCCGATGAGCGCCGTCGCTCGCCCCTCCTTGAGCCCCCGCTCCAGGCGCTCCCCCGTGAGCTCGTCGAGGTAGATCACCCGCGCGCCCCGCGACAAGGGCAGGAGCAGACCGCAGGTCAGCTCGAAGGTGTGGTGCAGCGGCAGGACGCTGAGCACGCGATCGCCCGAGCCGAGGGGGAACAGCGGCGCCAGAGACGCGATGAGGGCGGTCAGGTTGGCGTGGGTGAGCATCACGCCCTTGGGCGAGCCCGTGGTGCCGCTCGTGTAGATGAGCGCGGCGACGGCGTCGTCGCTGGGCGGCGGGAGCGACACCGTCGCGCCGTTGGGGCGATGCGCCGCCGGCGGCGAGAGCGCCTCCAACATGTCCCAGAAGGACACCTCGGGGAGGTCACCCGCCAGGCGCCCGCGCACCTTCTCATCGCTCACGAAGATGCGCGCGCCAGAAGCGTCCGCGAGCACCCGCGCCGCGCGGGGATCGATCGCCGCGTCCAGCGGGACCACGGTGGCCCCCGCGTACAGGATCCCGAAGAACGCCACGGGCCAGGCGGGGTGGTTGGCGCCGGCGAGCATCACCCGCCCCCCGGGCTGCACCCCCGCCCCCTGGAGGCGGCGCGCGAAGGCCGTCGCGAGCCGGTGCATGTCGCCGTAGCTGAGCCGGCTGAGCCCCTCCGCTTCGGTGCGCTGCAGCGCGACCTTGAGGTCGTAGCGCTCGGCCATCTCCTCGAGCATCGTCGCCAGGTTCGTGTGGCGCTCGGGCGCCCGCAGGGGCCGACGGAGCTTCTCCTCCATGAGGGGGAAGACGTGCCGCTCGAGGGCGGGCACGTGCACGTCGAGGAACCAGTGACGCCAGTCGATGCTCTCGGGGGCCCACAGCAGCCGAGCTCGATCCCCCTCACCGAGGCGCGCGTAAGCGGCCCGCGTGTTGTCGGTGCGGAAGATGTAGTGGTACTCGGCCGTGAACGGCACGAACACGTCCATGATGCGCGCGAGCTTCTTCTGCTGCGCGGCGAAGCTCTCGAGCCCCTTGGCCGTCGGCTTGACGAAGGGCTTCAGGGGCCCCGCGCCCGCGAGGCGCAGCACGCCCGACAGGACCTCCGCGCCCTTCGCCAGGGTGCGCGGACCGATGCGGTCGTATTCTTCGCGGCTGAGCAGGGAGCCCTCGTAGTGGGCCTGCAGGGCGCTCAGCAGGGGCCCCCCCTCACCCGTGCGCTTGTAGTGCTGGCGCTTGTGGAGCCCCGTGAGCTCGAAGAAGCGCCGCATGGTGCACGGGTTCGTGTCCGTGGAGCCCGCTTGATAGACGGGCTTGGCGTTGCCCTCCATCAGCTCCGCCAGGGCGAGGGTGATCGCCGCGGCCACCATGTCGCACGGGATGACGTCGAGGTAGATGTCGTCCCCGGGCAGCTGGATCCCGCCCTTGCGGATCATGAAGATGAAGGGCGCGCTGGTGTTGATGCCCTCGTTCCACCCGGGGAAGGGGTACTGCACCGTGGACTCGACGATCGCCGGCCGCACGATGGTGTAGGGCAGCCCGCTGGCGGCGACGATCTGCTCCCCGATGCTCTTCGTGTAGGTGTACGTGTTGGGCCAGCCCCAGTAGCGCGCCCGCTCCATGCCCGTTTCGGCGAGCTGCGCCTCCACGAACTTGCGCTTCACCCGCGTGATCTCCGCGTCGAGCATGCCCCCGCGAGCGGGCTCGTTGCGGTCGCGGAGGTTCTTCTTGGCCTCGTCGAGGAAGCGGCTCTGCCGGAAGGCGTCGCTCGCCCGGTGCCGCGCCTGCTTGATGACGTCGAGGCACTCGGCGATCTCCCGATCGGGATCCCAGTCGCCGCGGTCGAGCTCATCGGCGCGGGGGAAGGGGAACTCCAGGGGGTCCCGCTCCTCCACGGGCCCCGTCTGCTTGCCCGCGACGTAACAGGTGCTCGTGTGCAGCACCCCGACCCCGCCCAGATCCCGGGCCAGGGCCACGAGGTTCTGACACCCGAAGGCGTTCACCTCGAGGGCCTCGTCGAGGGGCGGATCGAAATCCACCACGCCCGCGACGTTCACCACCGCGGCGATGTGACCGCGCACCTCGTCGCGCAAGGTCGCGTCGATGCCGCAATAGGGCTGCGCCACGTCGCCCGCGATGGGGGTCACCTTCGCCCGGATGAACTCCTCGAACCGAGCGCCGTGCTCTTCCCGCAGGGGCACGAGCACCTCGCTCTTGACGATCTGCTCCCAGAAGCGCTGCTCGACGGTCCGGCCCGCCTTGGGTCGGACCACGAGGTAGAGGTGCTCGACCTCCGGGAACCGGCTGAGCAGCAGGGACCACCACACCTTGCCGAGGAACCCCGTCCCTCCCACGACGATGAGTCGCTGCCCTCCGAAGGTAGCGGTCAGGTCGAGGGCCGGGAGCGAGCCATCGGCTCCGCCCGATTCTTGCGCGGTTGAATTCTGCATGCTTTCCGAGGGTTCGGCTCGGTGAGGCGATAACCAAACCCGGGCGGAAGCGCAATCGTGGCGCGAAACGGGCGGGAAACCGCGTCCCGGTCAAAGAGAAGGGGCCTCCTCTCGCGGTGTTTCCAGCGCAGAGGAGGCCCGCAGCGCCTCACCAGGTGACCGCGTCGATGTGGAACGTCGTGTTGGCCGTGGACCCGAGCGTCAGCTCGACGCCGAGCTCGTGCAGGGGGACGGCGGCGTTCTGGGGCACCGTGACGCTGAGCTGCCGCCGCTGGAGGACCACCCCTCGGCGCCGGACTCGAAGCCGTACCGAGCCGTGTCGCCCTCGCCCGGTCCGCCGCCAGTGCCGCCAGTGCCGCCAGTGCCGCCAGTGCCGCCGCCGCCGGAGTCATTCCCTGGCGCGCCCGTCGCGAGGGGCACCCCTCCCGCGTTCAGGATCGCCCCCGCTCGGCTCTTCATGAAGGACGGCGTTCGTAGCGCCACGGCCTTCCGCAGCTGAAGGAAGGCGAGCCCCCAGCCCGCGGCCGTGTCAGGCAGGCCCGCCAGCTCGGGCATCCCGGTCGCCGCCACCGCGGCGTAGGCGTTGGGATCGCTATTCGTCTGTTGTTGGAGGAGCGCGTAGCCCCGATCGGCGTCACCGCGGCGCTCCCAGCGCGCTCACGACGCCTCCGCGGCGTCCCCAGCGATCACGTAGCGTCGTCCTGCTGGTGGACGAGGCTCCCCGCGTCGGCTTGGGCGCCGTGCTCCCGGCGACGTGCTCCCGGCGCCGTGCTCCCGGCGCCGTGCTCCCGGCGACGGTCAAACGTTCGCGACGCGACGCGCCCCCGGACGTTGAACGTCGACGTAGGACGACGTCGTCAGGGGTCGCAGCGGACGCGCTCGGGGCTCAGCGCGACGGCACACGGCAGCGGACGCGCTCGGGGCTCAGCGCGCTCGGGGCGCGCGACGGCGTCACGGGGCGCAGCCGACGCGCGTGGTGTTCAGCGCGACGTCGTCGATCCAGAGGGTGCGCTCCGCGTCGGCCTGGAACGCCTGCCAGCCGAGGTGGAGCTCCTGGAACGTGGGAGCGGTCCAGGGGGAGTCGTCGCTAGCGTTCATGCAGCCGTCTCCTCGGCCCGCCACCGTGGCCGACTCGACGGCGACGCCGTCCAACCACAGGCGCATGGTGTCGTTCGGGCCATCGAACTCCCACTCGACGCAGGCCCAGGCGCCCACGGGCATGACCACCTTGTCGGCGTGCTTCCAGCAATCGCTGCCGGGCCCTGTGCCGCCGTCGGAGTCGGGGGTCTCGTAGTTGGCCTTCAGCTGGCTCCCCAGAAAGGTGCCGCCATCGGTGATCGGGTGCTGCCCTCCGTAGCGCAGCTGCGCTCGATACTCGGGGTTCCCCGCGATGACACCCTCTCCCTCGATGAAGTTCCAGTTGACGGAGTCCGTCGGCGCGGAATCGAGCCACACCCGCATGCGCCCGAAGTAGTGGTTGCCAGCGACGGGGAAGACCGGCGCCCCGCCGAGGACCAGGTAGGCCACCCTGCCGCTCTCGCCCGCCGCGCTCACCTTGACGGATTTCGTCCCGCTGAACGCGCGCTCCGTGTCCATGGTGAGGGCGGCGTCGTTCACGCGCACGGACCACGCGCCCCCCGGCTCCCCGGTGTCGCCATAGGCCTCGAAGTCATCGCAGAAGAGCGCACTCGTGCAGCCGCTGCCGGCGTCCCCACCGCCGGAGCCTGCTCCGCCCGCGCCCGCTCCTGGACCAGCGCCCGATCCGGCGCCCCCCGCGGCCGCGCTCCCCCCTGCGC
>JAEWOQ010000475.1 GCA_023460875.1 Pseudomonadota bacterium | reverse complement strand
GACACCTGGCGATCTCACGGAACCCGGCAGTATCTTCGGGCGATGTCCGACGAAATCTCCACCTTGTCCGAGCAGTGGAACCGCCTGGGTCGACTCCACGCCAAGCGAGTCAGCGAGAAGCTCAGGGCGTTTCACGCAGGTGAAGTGGACGAGCTGCCGTCGGATCCGCGCGGTGAGGAGCTCGCGCAGAAAGTCCTCGACGCCGTCGTCGAGCTCAATCGCGCCGGGAAGTGGAGGGAGGCGCGGAGGCTGTTCGATCCGGCGCACGAACCACTCATCTTTCAGATGGGAGACGTAGGGCTGCCGTTCGTCGTTGCTCTGGGCGCCGACGGTGCGCTCTTCCGTAGAGGGAGCACCTGGCAAGAGGGCCACATGTGGATGGTGCAGGGTGAGGAGCTCTCTGCCCTTCCGGAGATCATCGCGGCGGCGATCTCACCGGATCGTACGGCTCTTGCGCTTGCCAGTGAGGAGGGGATCCGAGTGGTCCGCGGGTGGGGCGGGGAGGAGATCGCCCGCTTTCGGTGGCCGGAGCCCTCGGAGCTGATCCCTGACTGGGTTCCGAAGGAACATCGCAATAGGTACACGGTGGAGGTTCCGACGAAAAGTTTGGAACGTCTTGCCGTCACCAATTCCGGGACTCGCGTCGCGGTTGCGCTTGGCAGCGGCGTCCTGGTCGCGACCGCGGGCCGAGACGGCTGGCGCTTGGTGCTCCCGCGACACGACGAGCCAGGTGAATGGGTGCTCGAGGAGCTCGCCAAGGGGGAGGAGATCGGCTTCCACGGCGACATGGTCCATGTCGCCCTCTCCGCGGATGGGACGTTCCTCGCCTGCGGCGCGCAGGACGAGGGGCACCATCTCTTTTCCGTCGACGCCGCCGGCGAGCCCAAACATTGGGCCACGCTCGGTCACGCCTCCGAGTACCCCGACGACGCCTGCTTCAGCGAAGACGGCGCTTACGTGGCGCTGAACTCGTGCCATTTCTACAACGGCGCCACGATCGTGGCGCGAGTCGCCGAAGTGGCAGGGCTGACCACGGAACCCTATGACGAAGACACGAGAACTCCCGTGATCAACGACTATCTCCGGGTCTACGCGTCGACCTGGTTGCCCGGCGAAGCCCTCGGCGGCGGCGCGGGAGTGTTCGCCCTCGCGGGCGCGGGAGTGCTCACTCTCGTTGGGATCGATGGGAAGGTGCGCAGCGAGCTGATGTTCGGTTCCTCCGCCTCGGGGATCGACTACTGCCCAAAGACCCAGACTTTGGTCCTCGGGAGCTACTCCGGGTTCCTGCACTTCCTGCGCCCCGGCGAGGACGATCCGTCGGCCATCGGCTGGCACGCTTCCCGGGAAGTGAAGCGCTGGTGCTTCCTGAAAGACCTGCCCCCGCTCCAGTGGTAGCAGCCGTCGAACGGGCCATTGTTGCGGTCCGTCTGAGGAGGGCCAAAGCGAAAAGGTGTCTGGAGCTCTCGCGGAACGGCGCCGCGACCGTTGAAACCGGGATGGTGATCCGCTAGGGCGGCGGTGATTCGCTAGAGGGAGAAGTGAGATGGGCAGCATTCGTATCCGGCTCGACGCACGCTGGACGGGGTTGGGCACGAGAGACGCCCGTGCAGTTGGCGTTGAAGTCAGCTTCACCACCTTCGGCGGCGGCGCGACTCGCGCGAAGCCGGACGAGCCGCAACCAGCAGAGCTCGTGTTCCATGTTGCCTATTTGAGTACTGCGCGTGGAGTGAGCCGACCAGAGTACCAGAAGCTGGCGACGCTCGCGGGATCCATCGTGCTCGAGGGCGCCGCGCGACGTCCGGTGTTCGTCTGCGATTCGGCGGCCGACTTTCAGTATGAACTCCCCGAACCCAGCGACGAGAATCCCGTTCGACGGATCCCTCTCGAGTTGAGCCCCGCGAGTTTTCGCGCCTCGCCTCCCCCAGACGGGTCCGTGCGCAAGCTTCGCTTGCCGCCCGACCCCGACGGCGCCCGCTTCATGGAGCTGGGCGCGGAGCTGCGCATCGCCGGTGACGTGGAGGCAGCGCGCGAGGTCAACGACATAGCGGATATGACCCTCGGGCCGCTCGAGCTGCTCCAGACTCGCCTCCCCGCCGCGCAGCTGACGGGCGCAGCCAAGATCATGATGGAGGGACACTTCATCGCGTGGCTGACGACGATCTTCGGCCACGACGTTCCCCACTACTCGTACTTGCGACTCCGCCAAGAGCTCTTGGCGGAGACCTACCGGATGCCGACGATTCGGGTCGTCGGAAGTCTCCCTCGGGATCACCTCGCCGGGTACGACAACGACCGCCGCACCATCCTGGTGAAGCGCTCCCTCATCCAAGCCGCCGAAACCGACGAAGACGAGGCGGCCGTGCTGCTGGCGGCCCTGACCGAAGAGTTCGGGCACCACGTCGACAACGACCTCCGGACGCGGCTCTCCACGGTCGGAGGTGATGCCGAGCTCGATGAGGGCGCCCGCTTCGGCTACCTGCTCTGCAACCTCGGGTGGGACCTGCGGGAGGAGGCAGAGGTCGCCACCTACCTCCGGAACCGTCCCCATCCGGGTCGGCTGGCGGGAGTTCAAGCGGGCCGCCGATCGGGCCTTCAGCCCCGAGGAGCAGCGGCGCGACGACGTCCACGGGGCCATCGAGTACTTCGGCGCGGGTCGCGGCGCCGAGCACGGAAAGCCGGGACGATCCTTCGGGCACGAGTCGGTCGAGGATGCGCTCCAAGACGCCTTCCCAAGGCCTGAACTTAGAAGAGAGATCTACTTCGGCAACTGGCTACGTGACTACTCCCAGGCGATCACTCCGACGACCTGTCTCCTGCTCGCCGCGGGCGGGAAGCTCGCCGATCAGATGCTGCCCGGCACGAATCCGACGCCTCGGCTCCAGAGCGATCCGCGGGGCGTGATCACCGACATCCTGGACCTCTACGCCCGCGCCAAGTTCGCCGACCTGCCGCATTTCCGAGTTACCCAGGCCCGGCTCGGGCTGTATCGGTCGGAAGAACACATCGATAACCCTCACGGCCTCGAGACGAGCACCTTCCCCGGATTCGACCGGAAACCGACCGCCCAGCAGGTGGCCATCGACCCGGTCCACCAGCGCGCCAACTACATCGCGGGGCGCCTGAACCGACCCGCCAAGAGCGCGGTCGAATACATGCGTGAGGAGCTCGCCGCCGCGGTCCGCGAGGGTCCCACTCCGGAAGGACGTCGCCGCTTCGGACAAGCCCTACACGTGCTCGAGGATTTCTACGCGCACAGCAACTTTTGTGAACTCGCCTTACGCAGCGTCGGCAAGACGAGCGTCGAGCCCTGGACGGTGTCCGTCACCGCCGGCGGCAGAACCTTCTTCCCGCTGGTGACGGGCTGCTTCGGGGGTATCGATACGGCCGCGAGCATCCTGTTGGCCCTGGGCGAGATCATGGAGGAGGACATGAACCAGCCCTGCGCGGCTGGCAAGCGCACCCTGGGCGTGAGCATCGCCCTGATCCTGCTCCGCGATCTACGCCCGCACCTCGGCAAGCAGGCGGATGCGCTCCTCGGTGACTTCGAGACATTACAGAGAGATCACCCGATCATCGCGAACTTGATGTGCAACACCGTGGGTAAGGTGATGCGATTCTTCCACGCCCTGATCGGGATGGCCATTCGACTCCTGGCCAACCAAATCGACGAGTACCAGGCGTTCGCGCAGGCCGCATCGCTCAACCCGACCCACTCGCAGCTGGCGAAGGACCACGACGACCACCCCTTGCACGTCCTCGCAGCTGACTGCGCCAAGGTTGCCGTGAAGGACATCGGAAGGCTGATGAAGCTCGCCTGGGACGGTCCCTTGCCTGCCGACAGGACCCGTCAGATTCAAGACAAGGCTGAGAGCTATTTCGTCCACCCGGACTTCATCGTCGGGCCCGGGAGCTCACCGGAGCTCCTGGAGATCATGAGTCAGGTCAGGAGCTTTGCCGATAACCCGGCGAACGCGAGCGCCATCGTCCGAGCGAGCACCCGCAACGTCCTCGACGATCACCTGCGCGAACTGCAGGATTACGGAAACAAGGTCACCAAGTCGATCCCCATCGATCGCATCAAGCAGATGTTCGGGTTGTGAACTCTCGGCAAGCCCTCGGGCGATGCTATTTCGCGCAGACCTGCAGGTGCTTGACCCAGTAGGCCTGTTCGGCGGTGTAGATGCCCACGCTGTAGGTCCAGCGATCGGTGCGGCAGAACCGGGTATTCGGGAGACCACCTTCGTAGAAACCGTGGGGTCCAGTCACGCAACGTAGATGGGTCTGCTGGTGAATGTACTGTAACTTCACACCGGTGTAGAACGCGGCGCCATCGAGCAACAGGCGGCCTGTGTAAGCACTCTTCGGGTCGTTGTCGCGCGAGGTCTCGAAGAACACGTGCAGACAGCTCGATGGCACCTCACCGAGGTCTGCCCAACGTTCCACGAGTTCCTCGGTGCTCACCGCGATGCCGATGGAATCCCAGACCACCCAGGATTCCTTCGCTCGATCCGGGGGGCCCAGCACGGCGATCCACTCCTTCATCCGACTGCCGGGTTCGAGGCGCTTGCCGTTGTACCGGATCACGTCGTTCTCGATCACGAGGTCGTGCTCCGGATGGGGTGGCGGCAGCGGCGGCGCCTCGTCGCACACCTGCGCGCACGCCGCGCACGCTACTGAGGCTAGCAGCATCCAGCAGGCTCGCCTCCCGGACCGAGAGCGGGTTGGAGCGAACATCACCCCCTCTTCTATGCCAAGCACCGGAAATCGCAATTGCGGGGGATCGCGCTCAAGACGCCCCGGTTGCCTGCGCCAGCCACTCGAGCTCGTCGTGTGCTTCGGCCAGATCCGCTGCCCAGCGCTCGCCGTACCATCGTTCGAAGGCGCGCAGGAGCTCCTGCCGCCGCTCCAGAGCCGCGAGCCAAGCGGTGACGGCGTTCGCGTTCCGCCGAAGCCGCGGCGTCGCCTCCGCTTTCGATGCACCCTAGATGCCTCGCCATCGCCTCTTGGTCACGGACTCCTACCCGCGCCGGGCAGCCTTCGGAACCACGACGTCGTCAGTGGTTTGCCATTGGCGATCTGGGCCGGCAGAGGTGACCGTCACCTCACCGATCCCGCAATCGATGCGGTACGCCACGCCCCACGGGTCACTGGGCTCCAGGTCAGGAATCAGAGCGCGATCTCTCGTCAGGTCAGCGACGGTAGCGCAATCGGCGGACGACCTACCGGTCCGCCAGGTCTGGACGGCCGTGCGCAGGATACGCGCCTGCATGCTGGCGCGCCGTTCTGGAGTATCGGGGGGCAAGCACGCGAAGGGACGCAGGAGTACCAACGCGAGACTTGCGCTTGCCGTAGCTGCAAGCGCGAGGAGCGGGCGCCTGGATCTCTTCACGGCCCGTCAACGCGTTCGGCAGAATTCGTATTCCTCGGCGCCGGAGGAATGCCGGTACCACGATGCAAGCTGCGAGTCCGGGTGATACCGACCAGATGGCACGCGAGAAGCTACTTTGGACGGGTGGGCCGAGAGTCCGCTAGCCTTGGCTTCGATGGTCCGATGGCGCTTGCTTGCATACTGCCTCTCGCCCCTCTGGATAGGTTGTGGCGGGGTTTCTCGCCCCGTCGAGAACGTTCAGAAGGAGGACGTCGATGCGCCTGCGATCGGCGTCCATGAGGTCCAGGAACAGGTCGCTGAAGTAGCGGTGACGGTGGAACCAGCGGAGTCGTCAGCGAAGCTGTCGGAGCAAGAGGACGCTTCCGAGCCGGAGGAGTGCGCGATGGCGGACTTCATTCGCGAGCTTGCGGCGCTCAACCGGTACGAGGGGGAGTTCGAAGCGGGCAAGGCGCCCGAAATCAACGCGACGGGCCTCGAAGCATTCGGAACGCAGCTGCATGAGGAAGTCGAACTCACGCAGCTGAAGGCGGGTTTGAAGGTCGTTGAGCGCACCCACGTGTTGGACCAGCTCAGGGCTGGAAGCGGAGACGTTTACGAACGGCTCATGCGCGTGGGCTACTCGATCAACGTGGTCAGCCCTGATGAGATTCACGTCCTCACCATCGACGGTGGGGCGATGATGATGGTCGGCAACTACTATCACCTCCGCTTTCTGGAGGACTTCTGTACTGGCGCGCTCGTGGAGCTGCGGGATGTCGAGGGCTCTCTCGCCCGTCCTCGTTTTCCAGAGAAGGGACAGATTGGGTTCGACTGCACTCGTGACCGCAGCGTTTACGAAGGGGAGGCGGACAAGGCGACGATACAGAAAGCTCTTGCGCCACGAAGAGCGGAAATGCCTTCGGTGAACCTGTCGTGGCAGGTGTTTCCGAACAGCCCGTCTCCCCTGGTCCGTGAAACACGCGAAGGCAAGGACGGATGTAGCGTCCACTACCTGACCGTGTCTCCAGATCAGGACACCTGCGAGGGGCGTCGGTACAAGGTTTGGGAGATTGGGAGTGAGACATGCTGCACGGCTAGCGCATGCGATCACGGCGCCTCGTTCTACTTCCACACCTTCATGGACGCTCTTTCCCTCCGGGACATGGTTGCCGTCAAACGGTTCATCAAGCCGGGCGGTGAGTTGGTAATCGATGGAAACATCGTCTCCGAGCCTCGAGTGCTGAAGGCGAACACCTGGGGAACCTCTCTCGCGGCGTTCAAGAAGGCGGCTCCAGGGTGGGCCGGAGGCGACGCGGCGTCATGTCGGGAGGACTCCCCTCCGGACCCGGATCTCGGAGACACAGGCCCAACCAAGGCCGTTTGCCACTTCGGAGGCGGGGGGACCCACTTCCGCGCCGACCTCGAACGCCCGCAGAACAGCAAGAGGTGGTACGTGGTGCGCCTTCACGGGGATGCGCATTGAGGCTCGGCTCATTCGCCCGTTGTCGTACGTTGGTGAGGTCTCGCGAGGCAGCCGCACCCAGAGACTTACTGAGGACGGCCACGCGATCCGATGGCCATGGGCGGCCTGATGGATCACCGGGCGTGAGGTAGAAAGAGAAAACCCCATCAGGAATTTGCCCAGAGGGCTCCTGATGGGGCCGGTTTCCAGTTGTCGAGAAAGGAGACCGGTGGATGTCGTTGCGCGAGTGGGCACCGGTGCGCAAGTTTTTTGCGCACCTCGAGCGGTGCGATCGAGAAATGGCCGAGCAGATCGCAGTGCGGGGGCGCTGCGCGAGATGTGGCGGCAAGCTGCACCGGGCGGATTTCCCTCGCATGCCGAGAGGTGGCGCGGGTCTACTCGCGGGGTCAGTTCGACGAGTGAGCTTCTGTTGCGCGGCCCGAGAGTGCCGGAGGCGCCTCACGCCGCCCTCGTTCCGGTTTGCCGATCGGAAATGGTACCTGCTGTTCGTGGTGGTGGTCGCCGCCGCCCTGGGACCAGCTGGCGCCGAGCACGTGACGGGGCGCGTGAGGGTGGCTGGGGCCAGCCCAGCCTTGCGTTCGGTGCGCCGTTGGCAGCGAGGCTACCGCCACGAGTTCAGCGCCAGCGCAGCCTGGCACTGGCTGCGGGGACGACTTTCCGAGCCCCCGGCGGCGGTAGAGCTGCCCCAGGGCCTGATCCGCTGCGTCCAGAAGCACGGGCGTGGCAGCCCTGAAGCGACCATCGGCGAGACCATCAACTTGCTCG
>JAEWOQ010000474.1 GCA_023460875.1 Pseudomonadota bacterium | reverse complement strand
GACGAGGCCACCGCCAAGCCCTGCGTGAGCGGCACGGTCGCGCAGGTGACCACCGCCGACGGCGGCGAGTGCAACGGCGCTGCCGCGGCAGGGGAAGCGGACGCCTGTGAGTGGAGCGCCCAGTGGGGTGGCGGCATCGGGCTCAACCTGAAGGAGACAGGCGGCGAGGACAGCGTGCAAGGCACGGTGGATCTGACCGCCGCGGGCGTCGTCGGCTTCGCGTTCGAGGTCAGCGGCTCCGTGACCGGCACGTCTCCTGTGGTCCGTTTCAAGGTGACGGACGAGCCGAACGACGGGGAGGACTTCTGCGCCTCGATCCGCCTCGGACAGTCGAACACGGTGATGCTGAGCGACCTCCAGCACCAGTGCTGGGGTCCCAACGGCACCCTCAACCTCGACCTGACCAAGGCGAAGCAGCTGCAGTGGCAGATCGTGAGCTCGCAGAACAGCGCCTACGAGGTCGCGGACTTCTGCATCGAGAACATCTCCGTCATCACGGAGTGAGGCGGGTCGGTACGGGCAGCGGGCGGCTGGTCCTCCCGCTGCGCGTCGACAGTGCCTTCGGCCTCACTGGCCCGAAAACACGAGCGCTTCCTCTTTGGCCCCGCCCCGTCGCGTTCTCGCGACAGGGCGGTGTGTCTCGTGGACGGTGTTCGTCTCCTGCGTGGGGTGCGCGTGGTCGTGACGAGCGAAAGAGGGATCGGGGATCGGGGGCGCCTGCGGGCGGCGGGGTGGATCGAGGGTTGGGCGGCGGGTAGCTGTGACCCCTCGCGGAATGGCTCGCGAACGCCGTGCGCTCTGCTGCTCGAGCGCGAGAGGTCGGTGTGCGTCGCGTGAGGGCGAAGCCCTGCGCGTTGGGGGGAGACTAGCGCGAGAGCGTGGTGCGTGGGGGCGCTGCGTGTGAGCGCGGTGAGCGGTGTGTTGTGTGCGGAGGCGCGGTGCGGGCGCGCGCGCATTGTGTGAGCGCTCTGTGTGATGCGCAGCGCGTTTCAAACCGCCTCATCTCGACCCGTTGTCGGGGGCCCTTTCGTCCACCTCAGCACTGAGGGGGGCGAAGCGGATTCGAGAGCAAGGTTCGGAGTGTTGGGGCTCCGACGAGGGGCTAGGGTTCTTGGGAGACGATGGGAGCCAGGACGACGAGCGCTCGAGGGCAGACGACGATCCGGTCGACCGCGGGCCGGGAGGCGGTCTTGCGGGATCCCCGGTGGGCGTCCGTGGTGGCCCGGGATCCAGGGGCGGACGGCGCGTTCGTGTACTCGGTGGCGACGACGGGTGTGTACTGCAGGCCCTCCTGTGGGGCGCGCCGACCGCGGCCGGAGAACTTGCAGTTCCACGAGGACGCCGCTGCCGCCGAGCGCTCGGGGTTTCGTCCCTGCAAGCGCTGCAAGCCAGAGGCGCCGCCCGCCGCCGAGCGACAGGCCGCGCAGGTGGCCGCGATGTGCCGCTGGATCGAGGCGCAGCCCCACGTGCCCAGCCTCCAGGAGCTGGCGGACTACGCGGGGGCGAGCCCCTCCCACGTCCAGCGGGTCTTCAAGCGCGTGGTGGGCATTTCGCCGCGGGCCTACGCCGCCGCGCGGCGCAGTCGGACCCTGCGGGCGGCGCTGGAGCGGGGGAGCACCGTGACCGAGGCGATCTACGAGGCCGGCTACGGCTCGGGGAGCCGCTTTTACGAGCAATCTCGACAGCTGCTGGGCATGACCGCGACCGACTATCGCGCGGGGGCTCCCCAGCGCCGGATCCGCGTGGCGGTCGGAGAGTGCTCCCTCGGGGCCATCCTGGTCGCGGCGGCGGAGCGAGGGGTCTGCGCCATCCTGCTCGGGGACGATCCCGAGGAGCTGCTGCACGATCTGGAGCGTCGCTTTCCGCGAGCGGAGCTGGTCGTCGGTGACGCGGAGTTCGAAGGGATCGTCGCGCGGGTCGTGGCGTTGGTGGAGCGCCCTGGGGCGGGCGCGGAGATCCCCCTCGACATCCGAGGCACCGCGTTTCAGCAGCGCGTCTGGGAAGCCCTGCGGAAGATCCCCCCGGGCAGCACGTCGACTTACGCGGAGATCGCCCATGCCATCGGCGCGCCCGCCGCGGTCCGCGCCGTCGCCGGCGCCTGCGCGGCGAACCCCCTGGCGGTGGCGATCCCGTGCCATCGGGTCGTGCGGAAGGGCGGTCAGCTCTCCGGGTACCGCTGGGGCATCGAGCGCAAGCGGGCCTTGCTGGAGCGTGAGCGAGTCGGCTGACGACGCAGCGGCGGGCTCCCGCGTGAGCCCTGGTGCGGCGGCAGCCCGGAGCCTCGGGCTTGTCCGCGGGGGACCGGGCTTGTCCGCGGGGGGCGCCGCTCAGCGCCGCAGCTGGGACTGTACCCAGGGGCGCAGCTCGGCGGACGAGGAGTCCCGCTGGGCGGCCTCTCGCTGGGCCGCCTCACGGAAGTCCGACGCGTTGATTTCGTGGCGGCGCAGCAGCTCGTGGAAGTCCGTGCGGTTGCGGCCCGCCAGCTTCGCCGCGGCGCTCACGTTGCCGCCGGTGCGGCGCAGGCACTCTTCGATGTAGTAGCGGTCGAAGGCTTCGCGGGCCTCGCGCATCGGGGGAAGGGCGCCGCTGCCATCGGCGATTCGGGTGGTCGTGGCGAGGGCGCGGGCAGGCGGCGTCGAGTCCTGGGCGTGGGCCTCCAAGGTCCGTCGAGGGATCACGGCGCGGAGGTGATCGGGGCGCAGGCAGCCGTCCGTGCTGAGCACGGCCGCCCCTTCGACCACGTTGGCGAGCTCGCGCACGTTGCCGGGCCAGTCGTGATCCAGGAGCAGCCGCAGGGCCTCCGAGGTGAGGTGCGGCGAGTGGAGCCCGTTCTGCGCGCAGGCGCGGGTCAGGAAGACCTCCGCGAGCAGGGGGATGTCCTCCCTGCGCTCACGCAGGGGCGGCATGGTGACGGGCACCACGTGCAGCCGGTAGAAGAGGTCCTCGCGGAAGCGCCCCGCGCTCACGTCGGCGCGGAGGTCGCGGTTGGTGGCCGCGATGATGCGCACGTTGGCCATCCGCGGCTCCGTGGCCCCGAGGGGCAGATAGGTGCGCTCCTGCAGCACGCGCAGCAGCTTCACTTGCACCCCCGGCGGCGCGTCGCCGATCTCACCGAGGAAGAGCGTGCCCCCGTTGGCGGCGGCGAACAGCCCTTCCTTGTCCCGCGCAGCTTCGGTGGAGGCGCCCCACGCGTGGCCGAACAGCTCGCTCTCCAGCAGATCGGGCGGCAACGCCCCGCAGTCGATGGCCACGAAGGGCGCCCCCTGGCGCGTGGAGGACTCGTGGATGCAGCGCGCGGCGACCTCCTTGCCGGTGCCGGACTCGCCGAGCACGAGCACGTTGACCTCCGTCGGCGCGACGCGCTCGATGACCTCGCGCACCTCGGCGAGCGCGACGCTGGTCCCCAGCAGGCGGCCGTCGCTGCTGGGCTGGCCGACGATGCGGCGGAGCCCCGCCAGCTCACGACGCAGCCGTCCGCGCTCGACGGCATGCTCGAGCTTCTGGAGCAGCTCGTGATCGTCGAAGGGCTTGGTGAGGAACCCGTAGGCGCCGCGCTTCATCGCCTCGACGGCCGTCTCGATGGTCCCGTGGGCGGTCAGGACGATCACCGGCAGCTCCAGGGAGCGCTGTCGGACCGTCGTCAGGAGATCGAGGCCGTTCTCGTTCTCCAACCGGAGGTCGACGATGATCACGTCGACGACCTCCCGCTCGAGGACCTCGAGCCCGGCGCGCCCCGTCTGCTCGGAGCTGGTGCGGAAGCCATGATGCTCGAGGCGAAGGGTGAGCAGCTCGCAGAGATCTTCTTCGTCGTCGATGATGAGGACGTGGGGACGGGACTCGGGCGGGTGGACGGGGGGAAGACTCATGTTTGGCGGGACTCCATGCGCAAGATGCGCGCTGGGTGGTGCTGGGTGTGCTCGGAGTGGGGGCGATCGAAGGGGAGCCACAGGTGGAAGGCGGCGCCGTCCGCGGTCTCCGCGAGCTCCAGCGTGCCTCCGTGGGCGAGGGCGACCTCGCGGGCCAAGGCGAGCCCCAGGCCGATGCCCAGGGCCTTCGGAGAGCGTGGCACGGCGCTGGTGACGAAGGCGTTGAACAGGGTCTCGCGGATGTCCTCCGGCACCCCTGGCCCCTGGTCGGCGACGGTGATGCACACCCGCCGCTCGCCGTCGGGAGGCTCGTGGACGGTGCGTTCGACCACCACCTCCTGGCCCGGTTGAGACACGGACACGGCGTTGCGGACGAGGTTGGCGATCGCGCGCTCCAACAGGGCCGCGTCGAGCCGGCAGGTAGGGCCTTCACCCTCCTTGCGCACGTGGAGCCGCACCTCACGCGCCGCCGCCTCGGCGGTCTCGTCGTCGACCGCCGTCTGGATCACCGCGTCGACAGAGACGCCGGGGCGCACGCGCAGGGGACTCCCGGTCCGCAGGCGAGAGAAGTCCAGCAGGGTGCTGACCATGCGGATCTCGCGCTCACAGGCCACCTTGGCGATGTCGACGACGCGGGTCTGGCGCGCGTCCAGGGCTCCTACCGCCCCGTCACTCAGCAGGCTGAGGGCCTCGCGGATCTTCGACAGGGGGGTGCGGAGCTCGTGGGACACGGAGGCGAGGAATCCTTGCTTGAGGATCTCGAGCTCGGCGAGCTGACGTCGCATCAGCTCGACTTCCTCTGCGAGGGCCATGATCTCGGGCGGCCCTTCGATCGACGCTTTCGCGCTGAAGTCGCCGCGCCCGACGCGGCGGGTGATGGCGGCGACCCGCGCGAGGGGGCCGTTGAGTGTGCGAGCCATGCGGCGGGCCAGGAGCATCGCGAGCAGAAAGGCGCCGCCGGCCACCATCGTGCCGGTGGTCACGGCGGTCTTCCCGATGGACTGGGCTTGCTTGTCCTTCCGGGCGAGCCCCGCGTGGAGCTCGCCGAGGCGCCGGGCCCACAGGTCCGTCATGCGGTCGTCGAGCTCTGCTCGCCGTTGCTGAGAGGAGACCCGACGCAGGTTCTCGCAGGCGTCCCCGGTGATCACGTGGTCCACCTCCGCGAGCCAGTTCGCGGCGACCCCACGCATCTCCGCCCCCACCTCGGCGCTCCGTGCCACCACCTCCCGGAGGCCGCTCGCGGCCTCTTCCACGTGCCGGGACGCCTCCGCGGAGGTGCCGCCGTGGCTGCAGGAGCGCTCCCAGCGGCGCATGGTCACGTCGATGGTCCAACAGGCGCGGTGGAGCTCCCGCTCCCGATGTAGGGCGACGAGCTCCGTGTCGCTGATCGTCTGCAAGACGGCGGTCATGCGGAGCAGCGCCACCAACGTCAGCGTGAGGGCGACCGTGACGATGAGCACGGGAGCCGTGTGGCCGATGAGCAGGCGGGCGAACAGGCGCATGACGGACACAGGAGCGCGAGGCAGACCCGTGCTCCGCGGAGAGAGGGCAAACCTAGCTCAGAACGAAGGGCGTCGGCACCGCCGCGGGAACGATCTCGTGCGACCTCTGGTGATGCGATGGTGGAGCGATCGCCGCGCGTGCTCGGTGACAGTGTCTGCCGACGCAGACACCTTCGAGAGCGCCGCTGCAGGGGAGTGCTCGTCGGCACGATGGTCGAAGCGATGATCGACGTGGCGACGTCGCGCCGACGCGGGGCGGAGCTGCCGTGCGGACGCTCGAAGTGACGTCGCGAGGTTCCCTGGGCGGCGTGGCGCGCCTGCTCGTTGCGCCCCCCTGACCGAGCCAGCGCGGGAGCGCATCCGATGCGAGACGCCCGGGACGCCCGAAGCAGTCGACGCAATTGCTGCACCTCGGCCGGGGAGGTCGCAAGTGCTGCAGAGGAGGGCCGTCCCTCTCGGGGAGGTTCCCGTGGGCGCGTGCGGCCCGGTCGAGGTTTCTCCGCGTGGGGCGGCGAGGGCCTGGTGGCACGAGAGCTGCACCTGGTGGCACGAGAGCGGCACTCGGGCACTCGGGCAATCCGGCAATCCGGGAGATCGACATGGCAGGAACGATCGCGTGGTTCAGGGACATCTCCCGGGAGGACGTCTCCTCGGTGGGGGGCAAGGGGGCGAACCTCGGGGAGATGACGGGGGCGGGGCTGCCGGTCCCGCCGGGCTTCGTGGTGACGGCGAGCGCGTTTCTCCAGTTCTTGGAGAGCGCCGGCATCCGCGAGCGGCTCCGGGAGCTGTTCGAGTCGGTGGACCCGGACGCGGCCGAGCGGCTCGCGGACGTCTCGCGAGAGATGTGCGGCCTGGTGGAGGCCGCCTCCGTACCGGCGGAGCTCGAGCGGGAGATCCTCGCGGCCCACGACCAGCTGGACCCGCGGGCGGGCGTGGCCGTCCGCTCGTCGGCCACGTCGGAGGACACCGCGAGCACGTCCTTCGCCGGCATGCACGAGACCTTCACGAACGTCTCCCGGGAGCGCCTAATAGCCCGGGTGAAGGCGTGCTGGGCGTCCGCCTATGGCCAGCGTGTGCTCGCCTATCGTCGCGCCCAGAAGATGGACGAAGAGCCCACCTTGGCGGTCGTCGTCCAGAAGATGGTGGCCTCCGCGCGCTCGGGGGTGATGTTCACGGCGGATCCGTCGAGCGGCGACCGCTCTCGCATCGTCGTGGAGGCGGCCTTCGGGCTCGGCGAGGTGGTGGTCGGCGGGCAGGTGGAGCCTGACACGTATACCTTGAGCAAGAGCGGTCCCCGCCTGCTGGAGACGCGCATCGGATTCAAGAACTTCCGCATCGAGCGCGGGGCTTCCGGGGAGGACGTCCGGATCGATCTCGACGAGGACGAGGCCACACGACGGGTGCTCACGGATGACGAGGTGCTGACCCTCGCCAAGATGGCCCTGCGCGTCGAGGAGCACTACGGCGAACCCCAGGACATCGAGTGGGCGGAAGAGGGCGGGGAGTGGTACCTCGTGCAGACCCGCCCCATCACGACCCTCCACGAGAGCCACGAAGGGACCGCCCCAGGTGAGCTCTTGGTGAGCGGGCTGGGCGCTTCTCCTGGAACGGCCGGCGGGCGCGTGCGCGTGCTCACGAGCCCCGAGGAGTGCGGCAAGCTCGTGGACGGGGAGGTGCTCGTGGCGGTGATGACCTCCCCGGACTGGGTGCCGGCGATCCGGCGCGCGGCCGCGCTGGTCACGGACAGCGGAGGGATGACCTGCCACGCGGCCATCGTGGGTCGGGAGCTGGGCATCCCCTGTGTCGTGGGGACGCGCAAGGCCACGAAGGTCCTCCGCTCGGGGAGCTCGTCACCGTCGACGGCGCCAAGGGGCGCGTCACGGCGGGTCTGACGGAGGCGGCGCCGGCTCACGCTCCCGCCACCCAGGGGGGCACCATCGAAAAGGCGACCCCCGAGGCGACCGCCACGCGGCTCTACGTGAACCTGGCCATCGCCGCCCACGCCGAGCGCGTCGCGGAGCTGCCCGTGGACGGCGTGGGGTTGCTGCGGGCCGAGTTCTTGATCAGCGAGGCGCTCGGCGGCCAGCACCCCCAGAAGCTGATCGCCTCCGGCGGAGAGCGGGAGTTCGTGGAGAAGATGAGCGCGTCGCTCCTCCAGATCACCCGGGCCTTCGGGGCGCGTCCGGTGGTGTATCGAACCTACGATTTCCGCACGAACGAGTTCCGGGGGCTCTCCGGGGGCGCGGAGTTCGAGCCCGTCGAAGAGAACCCGATGATCGGCTACCGTGGGTGTTTTCGTTACGTGAAAGATCCCTCGCTCTTTCGGCTCGAGCTCGAGGTGTTGGCGCAGGTGCGGGAGCAGACGCCCAACCTGCACATGATGATCCCCTTCGTGCGCACGCGCTGGGAGCTGGAGGCGTGCCTCGAGCTGGTCGAGAAGAGTCCGCTCGGGAAGCAGCGGGGCCTGCATCGCTGGGTCATGGCGGAGGTGCCGTCGTCCGTCTACTGGATCCCCGAGTACGCCCGCATGGGGATCGACGGGGTCTCCATCGGATCGAACGACCTGACGCAGCTCGTGCTCGGCGTCGATCGGGACTCGGAGATCTGCTCGGAGCTGTTCGACGAGGCGGACCCCGCGGTGCTCGACGCGATCGGCCGGATCGTGGCGGCGTGTCGAGCGGCGGGCATCACGTCGTCCCTGTGCGGGCAGGCGCCCTCGAATCGTCCGGAGTTCACGGAGCACCTCGTGCGCGCGGGCATCACGTCGATCTCCGTCAACGTGGACGCGGTGGACGCGGCGCGGCGCGCCATCGCCTCCGCGGAGCGCCAGGTGCTCCTGGAGGCGCTGCGGCGCTCCTGAGTTTTCGTCGCTCCACGCCGGTCGGGAGCCGATCAGGCGGGTCCGATCCGGAGGACCTTGGCGCCGCGGATGTGCCCCGCCGCGAGCTCCTGCAGGGCCCGGGGCGCCTCGTCGAGGGGGTACTCGGTGACCTCGGGCAAGAGACCCTCCTGGGCCGCGGCCAACGCCACGAACTCCCGCACGTCCTCGCGAGTGACGTTGGCGACGGACTTGATCTCCCGCTCGAGCCAGAGGTCGCGGTGGAAGTCGAAGTCGAGCCAGCGCTCCCGATCCGCGGTCTGCTTGGTGATGGCGTTCACGACGAGGCGGCCTCCAGGGAGGAGCTGCGGTAGCATCGCCAGGAGCGGACCGTGCGCCGGGGTGGTGTCGATGGCGGCGTGGAGCCGTTCCGGGGCGCGATCGCCGATGGCGCCCGCCCAGGTGGCGCCGAGCTCGCGGGCGAAGTCCTGCTCCCGTGAGCTGCGCGTGAACACGTAGACACGCGCGCTGGGTCGGAGCGCAGAGACGAGGCGCAGGACGAGGTGGGCGCTCGCGCCGAAGCCGGCCAGACCCAGCCGTGGAGCCCGCGGGCTGTTCTCGTCGAGGAGCCCCGTGAGGCGCAAGGAGCGGTAGCCGATCGCCCCGGCGCACAGCAGCGGCGCGAGGCGGACGCCGTCGACCTCCTCCGGGAGCGGGTGCACGAAATCGGCGGGAGCGACCATGAGCTCCGCGTAGCCGCCGTCGACGTCGCGCCCCGTCGCCACGAAGCGCGGGCAGAGGTTCTCGGCGCCGGACTGACACCACTCACAGCTCCCACAGGCTCCGAAAATCCAGGCCACGCCGACCCGCGAGCCCTCACGGGGGGGCACTCCGGCACCTCGGCCCACGACACGGCCCACCACCTGATGGCCGAGGATCCGGGGGAGCGCCGTGGGGGGAGCTCGTCCCTCGATCTCGTCGAGCTCCGTGCGGCACACGCCGCACGCCTCCACGCGAATCAAGACCTGCCCCGCCTGGGGCTCCGGATCCGGCAGAGACTCGAGGCGCAAGTCCGGGGCGGCGCGGTCGGTCGTCCCCCAGGCGCCCAAAGCGTGTAAGCGCAGGGCCCGCATTCTTTTATTCTACCACCTGTGGCCGGGACGGGGGCCTCACCGGAGGCCGGCTGCCGGCGGAGGATCGGGGTGCGGTCCTCCCCGTGGCCGGCTCTGCGCGGTCGCCTCTGCGCGGTCGGCGCTGCGCGGGTCGGCTCAGCGCGGGGTCGGCTCAGCGCGGAGCGAGGAAGGCCCCGGCGACCTGCACCAGCACCGGCTGCGCCGCGGGATCGAGCCAGCGGAGGAGCTCCGTGAGCTCGCGCTCGTCCAGGGCCGTGCAGCCGACGGTCGGGACCTGAGGCGCCTTCCACGGGTGGACGAAGATCGCGCTGCCCGCGCCGGGCACCGGCCGCGTCGGCGCGGTGTCCGCCGCCGATCCATCAGGGCTTGGGGCGGGCATGTTGTGCTCCACGACGAGCCCCAGTG
>JAEWOQ010000473.1 GCA_023460875.1 Pseudomonadota bacterium | reverse complement strand
GAGGCGCACGCCGAGCAGCAGCGCCGTGTTCAACACACTGACGACGGCAGCGGTGGCGACGGCCTCGAACACCAAGGGCAGCGCCAGCAGCTCCAAGGAGACGGCGACGTAGTTCGGGTGCGCCATGACCCGGTAAGGGCCGCGCGCCACGGGCGCAACCCCGTCGAGCACGAGGATCCGCGTGTTCCAGCGGCAGCCCAGGCTGCGGATCGCCCAGCACCGGAGGAGCTCCGCCCCGGTGAAGACGCCGAGCCAGACGAACCAAGAGGACGCGAGGGCGACGCCGCCCCACGCGCTCTCGACGACCCAGCCCACGAGCCACGCGCCGTGGAGCAGAAAGAACAAAGGATAGTGGCGACGCCCGGCCTCCCACGCGCCACGGGCCCGGACCCAGCGCTCGTTGGACCGGGCCAGGCGCAGCTCCAAGAGGCGCTGGAGGACCACGCCGAGCGCGAGCCCCAGGAGCAGGGACGCCGCGGGCACGTCACCGACGGCGAGCCTCGTTTCTACCACCGGAACACCGCCGTCTCCGCGCAGAACCCGGGTCCCAAGCCCATCACGACCCCGAGCGCACCCCGCGCGGGGGTCTCCCCGAGGAAGCGCTCGAGCACGAACAGCGCCGTCGGGCTCGACATGTTGCCATGATCGCGCAGCACGTCGCGGGCGTGGCGCAGGGCGTCCTCGGGCAGCCCCAAGGCCACCTCGTAAGCGCCGAGCACCTTGCTCCCTCCCGGGTGCACCACCCAGTGCTGGAGGCGCTCCGTGGCGCTCAGCCCGGCCGCTCGCCGCGCCCCGCGCACGATCGCGGCCGTCGACTCCCGGACGACCCCCGGGATCGCTGGCGCGAAGCGCACCCGCAGCCCCTGCTCTTCGAGATCCCACCCCATCAGGTGCGCGCTATCGTCCAAAAGGTGCGCGTGGCTCGCTAAGAGCTCCGGGCCAGCGGCTGGGATCCACCAGGGCTCGGGCGCCACGACGCAGGACGCCGCGCCGTCGCCGAACAGCGCCACGGCGATGACGTTCGCCTTGCGCCGATCCCCGTGCACGAAGGTGAGCGAGCACAGCTCGCAAGCGACGAGCAGCACCGGCCGCCCCAGGCCCCGCGCCAAGGCTAGGGACCGACACAGCCCCGCGCTGCCCCCCGCGCAACCGAGCCCCCACAGGGGCACCCGTGCGATGTCTCGCGGTAGATCGAGCTCCTGCACGAGGCGAGCGTCCAGGCTCGGCGTGGCGATCCCCGTGCTCGACACGAACACGATCGCCCCGAGCTCACGCCGCCGCACCCCGGCGGCCATGATCGCCTGCTCGGCCACCGCCCGGGACAAACTCACGGCCGCCTCCACGTAGAGGCTGTTCTTCTCCGCGAAGGTCCGGGGCGACGCGAGCCACTCCGGTGGGGCCGCCAGCTGCCGCGTCCGGATACCCGCGTTCTCGAATGCTCCCAGCAGCTGCGCGAGCTCGACGGAGTCGCCGAAGTCGTCAGCGAAGAAGCCGCGCGCGAACTCGCGCGCCCGCTCCTGGGGCAGCTCGTGTTCGGGGGCGCCGCTCGTAACGGACAAAAGGCCCACCCGGACCGCAGGGGCGCGGGTCACGGCTCGACTCCGTGCGGCTCGACTCCCCGCGGCTCGGAGCGCGGCCAGCCGCCCTCGCGATGCGCGCTGTCGGATCCGACACGGGGCGGCCGGTGGCTCCCCTCGCGACGCAGGCTGTCTTCACACGTCTCCATGCTCTCCTCAGGGCTGGGACAAGGCTCAGGAAGTCGCACCGCGGGGCATGAACGGCAAAGAGTGTCGGGGCAGTGAGCGGCGATCCCGACCTATTCGGAGAGCCCCGCCGAGACGTACATCGTGGCGTGGTCGACGCTGCGGCCACACGGAGGGGGAGGAGAGGCGGATGACTCGGACGAGCTCTCACGGCACCGGCTCGGGGCGCGCTGGGCGCCGCGATCGGCCTGCCAGAGGCGCTCACGGCGGGCCGTCGATCCGCTGGCGGCCCCGCGTGGCGCGCTGGACCTTACGCTGGATCCTGCTCCCCGTCCTTGCCCTGTACGTCCTCTACGTCGTGCTGGTGAACGTCCTCCTCTTCAGCGGCGGTCTGGCCTGGCTGCTGCATGAGCTGGCCCCCGTCGTGCGGCTCGAGACCGGCCGCAGCTTCTCCCTCTGGTTCTTCCGGGTCGAGCTCCGGGAGCTGCGCCTCAGCGTGATGGACGGCAGCCTGCACCTGGAGATCGAGGTGCCGCGGGGGCAGGTGCAGATCCGCGGCGATCGACTCCTGAGCTCCACCTTTCAGACGAGCCACCTCGAGGGGCGCGAACTCGTCGTGCGCCTCCGACCCAAGTACGACGATCTCGACGAGGAGCGACGCGCCGCGCTCCCAGACCTCCCCGACAAGTACGATCCCCTCGTCGAAGAGGAGAGCTCCCCAGACGACCTGTGGAGTCATGCCCTCCATGGGCTCGACATCGAGCTCGACGAGATCTGGATTTCGGAGTTTCGCCACCTGGGGACCGCCCACGTCCGCGGCGGCTTCGCCATCAGCCCGATGCGCTCCCTCGCGATCGATCCGAGCGACGTGCGCCTGTCCGGAGAGCTGCGCTTCGGACGGGAGCGCACCATCGCGGCGCCTTGGGACGTCCAGGCCCGGATGCGCGTCCCGAAGACGCACTTCGATCGATCGCCGCCTTGGGAGGACATCGAGGTCCGGGCGCGCCTGGACGCGAAGGTGACGGACGCGGGCTTCCTGCGTTCGTTCTTCGGGAGCCCCAGCGGCCCGCGCCTCGAGCGAGGAGTCCTCGACGCGGAGCTCGAGGTGACCCTCGAGCGGGACGCGCTGCGAGGGCAGGTGCGCACGGCCTGGGACGAGGCCTGGATCCACAGCAAGTCCCTGGACACCTGGCTCGCGCAGGTCGTCCTGTCGGGCACGTGGAGCGGGGCGGCCTCGGGCTTCCCCGCGGGGACCCTCGAGGACGGGGTCGCGGACGTCGCCGTCGCCTCGTTCCAGCACCCAGACTTCACGATCGATGGCTGGTCCTTCCGCCTCGACTTGCCGGAGCTCCGCGTCGACGCGGCGCCCACCGTGGCGCAAGGCCCTTTCTACGCCTCCGCGGACGACGCGCGCCCCGTCGCCCGCATGCTCGGCATCGGCGAGCTCCCACAGCCTCTGGAGCGTTTCCTGACCCTCCCGGATCTGGGCGTCCGCGGGCGCCTGTTCGTCACCGGCACGACCCAGCGGCTCGACATCGATCGGGCGCACAGCGACACCATCGACGTGCGGGGACGCTGGGTGCGCGTGGAGGACGCCTCCTACGCGGCCATCCTCCTCACCGCCTCTCCCCTGTCCGTCGGCGTGTTCACGGGGCCCGACGACAGCGGCGTGCATCTGCTCGCCGGCGACGGCTGGCTCGAGGAGGAGCTGAAGAAGCTCCCCCCCACGCCCTGAGCGGTCCTTCGCAGGAGCCGTGGCCTACGGCCCAGGATCGATCCGGAACACCTCGCCGCCGGCGAAGCTCACGACGTAGAG
This sequence comes from Pseudomonadota bacterium, assembly GCA_023460875.1. Lineage (GTDB taxonomy): Bacteria > Myxococcota_A > Polyangia > Polyangiales > Polyangiaceae > NIC37A-2. The sequence continues at coordinate 19,212 of JAEWOQ010000473.1, read as the reverse complement.
CTCCCGCTCGCTGTCCTCGCCGAAGGACGCCACGCTGAGCAGGCGCCCGTCGGGATCGAGGGACTCCGTCAGATCGTGATGGTCGCAGGCGCGCTGCCCATCCCAGGTGAAGGCGCGCACCCAGCTGTGCACGAAGTCCGCGTACACATAGCGCCCGTACAGCGACGGGATCTTCCGGCCCCGATAGACGTAACCGCCGGTCACTGAAGCAGCCGAGCCCCGCGGGTACTCGTGGATGGGCGGCACCATGTCGGGGGATGGCGCCGGCACGTTCGTGTCGCAGCCGGGACAGCGGTGCGTGCCTTCGAAGGTGGGCCAGCCGAAGTTTGCGCCGGGTGCCTCCCGCGGCAAGGCGTCGATCTCCTCCCAGTGGTTCTGCCCCACGTCACCGATGAACAGATCGCCCGTGACGGCATCGAAGCTGAAGCGCCAGGGGTTGCGCAGCCCGTAGTGGAAGATGCGGCGGTCCACGCCGTCACCGCGCAGATTGCCCGCTGGCGGCTCGTCGGGGCGCTCCGGGTCGAACCTGAGGATCGTCCCCAGAGGCGTGGCCAGGTTCTGCCCGTTGCCGTACTGGTCGTCGCGCCCGCCGCCGTCCCCGAGGCCCAGGTAGAGCAGACCGTCGGGACCGAAGGCGACCATGCCGCCGTTGTGGTTGGGCGCCGGTTGCTCGACGTGCAGGAGCATCTGCTCCGAGTCCGGGTCGATGCGCTCTTCGCCCATCCGAAAGACGGAGAGGCGGCTCCAGCCGTCGGCGTCGACGTAAGAGACGTAGACCCGCCGCTCCTCGTCGCCGAAGCGCGGATGAAAGGCCATGCCCAAGAGCCCCATCTCGACGGCGGTCTTCACCGACAAGGTGAGGACGGTCTCCGGAGCGCCTCCGTCGACCACGCGCTTCACGCGCCCGCCCTTCTCGAGCACGTACAGCCGCTGCGCGGACCCGGGCTCGCTCAGGACGTAGAGCGGCAAGGACAGCCCCTGAGCCACGGGGGTGAGCCGTAAGCTCCCCGGCGCGGAGCCGTCGCAGCGGCGGCGGTCCTGCGAAGGCTCGGGGCCTGCCCCTGGGTCGCGCGCTGGCTCTTCGGCGCGAGGCGCCAGCGGGGCTGGATCCCGCGTCGCGTGCTCCTTCGACGCACAGCGGCTGCCCCCCAGCGGGCCGACGAGCGCCGCGACGACGACGAGCACCACGCCGCCAACGAGCGCTGCGAGGCGCCGCTTCCCTCCTACCCCCAACATATCTGCCTCCTCGGTCCGCAGCCGTCAGTTCCCCGCCGCCGCCCGGGCGATCCGCAGCGCCTCCGCGCGGTCCCCGTCCTCCACCGCGCCATCGACGACGCAGTGGGACTTACCGTCACCCCCCACCACGAGATGCAGGGGGAGGCGCGGATCGACGTCCAGCCCCACCCGCGCGAGCCACTCTTCCCTTTGGCTCCCTTCGCGCAGCCAATAGGTGCGCCGCAGGCCCTCCCCCGGTTGCGCGTCCAGGAACGCCTGGAGCTGTCGGGGATCGTCGTCCAACGAGACGAACTGCACGTCGAAGGGCACCCCAGCGGCGGCGAGCTCTTTCTCCCAGGCCAAGAGCCGCGGGATCTCCTCCTTGCACGGCACACACCAGGCCGCCCAAAAGTTGATCCAGATCACCCGCCCTCCGCCGACGGCGAGCTGCGGGCCCAGGGGAACCGCCCCCTGCGCCGCGGCTCGGGACACCTCCCCGGGCACGGTCTTGCGGGCAGAGGCGCGCAGCGGCTCGCACAGGGGGCGTGAGGGGCTCCCCTCCGAGGGGGTCTTCGCCTCCGTCGCCGTGGGCCGCGCATCCGCCCCTGGGCTCTCGGCGGATCCCGCGGCGACGACCACCGCCTGACTCCGGGCGCGGGGCGCCGTCGCCGTCGGCTTCTCGCCGTCGTCACATCCCCCGACCAACGATTGAGAGAGCAAGAGCGCTGCCCAGGGCAGACCGCGATTGTGCATGAGCGTCCTCAAAGCCTGCAATCCACCCAAGAGACGAAGGCGCTGCGGTTGATCGGCTCCTCGCCACACTTGTCGTCCGGCCGTGAGCTCGGCCATTCACAGTAGTCCGCCGACAGCTGCGCGTACTCGTTGCCGAGCCAGAGCAAGCCGACCTTCCGCTCCAGATCGGCCTGGGGCTCGCCCGAGATCTCCGCGAGGTGGAACATGACGGAGTTGGCGCGCCGATGGGACAGGGCGCGGTTCTGCGCCGGCGTACCCGTCTTGGACGCGCGAGCGACCACGAAGAAGTAGCGGGCGCCCCGGCGCTCGAACCATTTCTCCTCGAGCACCTTCTTTGCGCCCACGTCGAGCTCGTGGGAGCCGCTGTCGAAGCGAAGCACGGCGCCACGTTCCTGGAGGGGGGTAAAGAGCTCGTTGAAGTCTTCGTCGCTGATGGACGCGAAGGTCTTCACGTCTGCGGGCTTGCAGCCGCGCCGCGTCTCGCCTCCGGCGAGCCCGCACGAGTGCAGCACCCGCTCGAGCACCTCCTTGAAGCGGGGGGTGCAGTACGCGACCTCGGCCTCCGCCGCGACGGCCACCTGAGGAGCGCTCTCCGCCTCCGGCAGCATCAGCCGCTCCTTGGCGGCGGCCACCTTGCTAGAGACCGAGAAGCACACCGCGGCCGTGAGCAGAGCGCCCGCCAAGCAAGCGATGATGCCCGGCGCCGCGGCGACGCCCGGTCCCGGGTCACCACCCCCGGCTGGCCGCGCCTTGGCCTCCAGGGGCTGCGTGTCACCAAGGTGGTGCCCGGCGGTCATCGCAGCACCCCCGGGGCGAGCTGCTTCAGGGCGTAGCGGAGCCCGATGTCCGTGTCCTCATCGCACAGCCGCAGATCGCCCAGGTACACTTGCGGGGTCGACACGGGCACGGAGTTGTCGGCTGCGAAGTGCAGGTGCCGGTTGAGCCGCACCTTCGTCTCACGAGCGTCGACGCAGCCGAGCATCTCCGCGCCGAAGCGCTGCGACAGGTACTCTCGCAGGGCGGGGTCTCCCTCGGCCCCGACCCGTGTGAGCTCCTCCTGGTGGTCGAAGGCCCACTCCAGCGCCGTCAGGGGATTCTGGGCGCAGAGGATCACTTTGCTGACGGTGCAGGCACCCGGATGGAGCGGGCGATCGAGCATCCAGTTGCACTCGCTGTCCAAGGGGAACAGGACGAGCTGGATGTCGAGGCGATCCAACGCGCCCTCCGCGCTCAACCGATCGTGGAAGGCCTTGCAGGTGGGGCACAGAGGGTCTTCGAACAGGATGGTCGGTTGAACCGCGTTCGCCCCCTGGATCCGGATGAGAGCATCGTGAGGCTCCTTCGGCTGCTCGAGGTGACCGCAGCCCGTCAGGTACGGTCGATGGTCGGGCACCCCCTGGGCGTAGACCCACGCTGGGAGCGCAGTGACGAGCCCCATCGCCAAGAGCCAAGCCAGGGGGAGGAGCCGCCCCAGCGCCGCCGGCGGCCGGGCGGCGCCTTCGCCGTGGCCCGTCCGCGTGACCGCCCAGAGCGCCCCCGCGGCCACGATGACGCTGGCCGCGTAGATGCCCACGCAGGTCTTGCAGAGGGCTCCTACCCGCGTGATGGAGAGCGTGAACATGGCCACGCTCACGAACAGCGGCGTGATCCCCACCCATCCGTAGAAGCTCACGGCGCGGCGCGGCGCCCGCGGCCCCGCGAGGACGAGGTACAGCGCGAAGGTGGCGAGGAAGACGAAGGCGCCCAACCCGAAGAGGGAAATGGGCACGCCGCCCCACATCTCTTCCTTGAACAGCGCGGAGTACGGGCTGTACATCGCCGAGCGGCACGCCTCGGCCTCCCCGGTGGCTTGTGCCCCGGGGACGAAGCTGCAGTGCAGATCGTGCACGCGCCGGTCGAGGTGCTCCGCGTAATCCGCCGTGGAGTACGCGGAGAACGTAATCCCCAGGACGGCACCGGCGAACGCCAGGACCGCCGGCCCCCGAGGTGAGCGGTGCACCATCGACGACGACTCTGCGGCCGCCCGCAGCGGATGGCAAGGGGCGAGGTGCCGCGCACCGGACGCGCGGCGGCGGCGGCGCGGCAGCGGCAGCGAGCGACGGAGAGCGGCGGCGGAGGGGGCTGCGGGACCAGTGTTCTCCCCTTCGCCGCGGGCTCTTCCGCGGCGGGGGCGCGGGAGCGGCCCGATTCGCCGCTTCCATGAGAGCTGCCCCCCTGCGCACTTTTCCAGGGGTGCACACTGCGCCTCGGTGGGGGAAAGTGCTACCCAACGGACCGCTCGACGGCTCCGTCGATCTTACCCCCCCTTCGAACTCCACATGAGCAAGCAGCACAAAGTCGCCCTCCTCACCGCAGGCGGCCTCGCCCCCTGTCTCTCGTCCGCCGTCGGCGGCCTCATCGAGCGCTACACCGAGCTCGCCCCCGAAGTCGACATCATCGGCTACATCGGCGGCTACAAGGGCCTCCTCCGCGGTCACCACGTGCGCGTGACCCAGCAGGTCCGCGATAACGCCCACGTCCTCCACAAGCACGGCGGCAGCCCGATCCAGAACAGCCGCGTGAAGCTCACCAACGTGAAGGACTGCGTGCAGCGCGGGCTCGTCAAGGAAGGGGAGTCCCCCCTCGAGGTGGCGGCCCGCCAGCTCACTGCCGACGGCGTGACCATCCTGCACACCATCGGCGGCGACGACACCAACACCACCGCCGCGGATCTCGCCGCCTACCTGAAGACGAACGGCTACGATCTCACCGTCGTCGGCCTGCCCAAGACGATCGACAACGACGTCTACCCGATCCGCCAGTCCCTCGGCGCCTGGACGGCGGCCGAGGAAGGGGCCCGCTACTTCGAGAACATCGTGAACGAGCACTCCGCGAACCCGCGGATGCTCATCATCCACGAGGTGATGGGCCGCAACTGTGGCTGGCTCACCGCCTGCACGGCCCGCTTCTACCGCAAGCGCCTCAGCCACCCGGATTTCCTCCCCGAGCTCAACCTGGCCCACTCCCACAAGGACGTCGACGCCGTCTACGTCCCGGAGATGGAGTTCGACCTCGAGGCAGAGGCGGAGCGGCTGCGCGCCGTCATGGATGAGCAGGACTGCGTGAACCTCTTCGTGTCCGAAGGTGCCTGCGTGGCCCAGATCGTCGCGGAGATGGAGAGCCGCGGCGAGCAGGTGCCCCGCGACGCCTTCGACCACTACAAGCTCGACGCCGTGAACGTGGGCCAGTGGTTCTCCAAGCAGTTCGCCAAGCTGCTCGGCGCCGAGAAGACCCTCGTCCAGAAGTCCGGCTACTTCGCGCGTTCGGCGGCAGCCAACCCCGACGACCTGCGCCTCATCAAGAGCATGGTCGACCACGGCGTCGAGTGCGGCCTGCGCGGTGAGCCCGGCGTGATCGGCCATGACGAAGAGCGCGGAGGCCGCCTGCGCGCCATCGAGTTCGAGCGCATCAAGGGCGGCAAGCCCTTCGACATCGCGCAGCCTTGGTTCGGCGAGCTGTTGAACGACATCCGGCAGCCGAAGGGCGCCCCCCTGTCGGTCCCCTACCCGCAGCCCCCGTCCTCCGCGGGCTGAAGGCAGGCGGAGCGCCCACGGACGGAGCGTCGGCACGAGCTGCCGGCGCTCCGTTCTTCACTGCGAGCTCCTGAAGGGCCGGCCGCGCCAGGACCGCCCACGGCGGCCGTGATCCCACGACCGCCGCCGCCGCGCGCCCCTGCGGCCCTCCGGCGCGCTCAGATGGTCACGTCACCCATGACGATCGGCGGGACGTGCAGGCACGTGATGTCGAGGGACCGCGCTTGCCCCGCCTTCGCGCGGTACAGCGCGTCGTCCATCGTGGGGGCGGTCTCGTACCCGAACAGCTTCGGGATGTACTCGTTGTCCGCGCCCACCACGATGACCCGCCCGACGTGCTGGCGCCCGTTCTCGCCCCAGTACCACATGAAGAAGGGGTGGCTCGGGTGGTAGGCGTAGCCCGAGCGGAACATCTGCAGATACGCCGGATCCTGAGCGAACTGCTCCTCGTAGCGGGTCCGCAGCTCGTTCGCGTCACGGGTCTCTGGCAGGAGCCGGTGGACGAAGTCGATGTACGGCGCGTGCTGCTCGTGATCGAACTTGTCCGTCATCGGGTGCGTGATGATCAGCGTGCCCCCCTTCTTCACCAGGGGCGCCCCACGGTACATGTTGAACAGGTACCCCTGCGCCAACACCTGCACGAGCAGCGGGTTCAAGAACGCGTGCACGTTGTAGGGGCTGATGAACGGGATCGGGCAGATGAGGACGTCCGCCTGGCCCGCGATCGGGACGAGGTACTGCTCGAAGGAGCGCTCGACGACCTTCTTGTGCACCGCCTCGACGTTGCCCGCCCACACGCCGGTGACCCCGTACGGCGCCGGGAACTTATCGAACAGCGTGTGGCGCAGGGGCTGGGGCAGCTTCGCCGTCGTCGCCACCAGCGCCTTGAGCATGGCGCGCTCCCCGCCCGTGAGGTCGTCCTCGTTCTTCGTCAGGAACTCGAGGGGACGATCGAACATTCGATTGTTGACCGTCGTCTCGATGTTGAAAATGTTGAGCTTCCGGTGGACGAGCCGCCCCATGCGCCCGATGTCCGTCGCCAGCTGGCTCTTGGCGGGGTCCATGTAGCTGTCCGAGGCGCGGATCGTCTTCGGGTTGTGGTGGTGGCGCAGGCTCTTGTAGCCCGTGAGCCCGACGGCGACCGACTTGTAGCCCCCGTTCATCGGGACGAAGTTCAGGTTCACGTAGATGATGAGATCGCTCTCCGCGGCGCGGCGGTTGAGCTCGAGCTCCTCGCCGTGGGGCGTCTCGCCGATCACGACCATGTTGGCCGCGTCCTCGGCGTCGTGGTTGTAGAGGTGGTCGGGGTAATAGGCGTCGAAGATCTTGTCGCCCACCATGTGCCGGATCTCGTGGGGTTTCATCCGGCGGTGCACACCCGTGGCGATGATCATCTCCACGTCGTCGACGCCATGATCCGCCAGGAGCTCCAGGACGATGGTGAGCACCCGCTCGCGCACGTCCGGCCGCTTCATGGGGGGGAGCGGCAAGGAGATGTCGTCGATGGCGATCGTCACCTTCATGCCGGGCCGCAGCTTGGCGTACAGCGGCTCCGACTCCTCGGGGTGGTTGATCGCGTACCGAATGGCGGCGTCGACGTCCCTGAGCGGCTCGAGGGGCGGCTTCGGGTAGATGCAGCGCGTCCCCGCAGGCAGATCCACTTCGATCAGGCGGTCTCCGGAGAACAGCACGCGGGGAGCACTGTCCCGCTCCAGGGTGACGACACAGGGATGGTTCATGCTCGATTCACTTTGCAGGGGTTCTGTCCGGCTCGTGGGCGGCAGGCAAGGGTGCGGCGCGCCCGGCCGAGGTCGGCACGTGCGGCGTCACGGGGCCGCGGTCAGGTCGAACTGGGGCCAGTCATAGGCCTTGGCGAGGAGCGACAGGCGCCTGTCCGGGTTCACGGCAGCCGGGTGGCCGACGACGCTGAGCATCGGCACGTCCGAGTAGCTGTCGCTGAAGGCAAAGCAATCGTCCAGCTCGAAGCCGTGGAGCCGGGCATGGTCGCGGATGAGGCGCGCCTTCTCCGGCCCCGCCACCACCGGCTTCAGGATCTTGCCCGTGGCGATCCCGTCCTTGATCTCCAGGCGGTTGCCGATGCTCTCGTCGGCGCCGAGGTGGTCGGCGACGTGCCGCAAGACGCAGTCGAGGGCGCCCGAGACGAGCACCACCCGATGCCCGGCGCGCTTCGACTTCTGCACGAGGTCCCGGGCGAACGGGAACAAGGCGGGCCGCATCACGTTGGCGAAGACCTCCTCTGCGAGCAGCTCGAGCCGATCCTCACTCACGCCCGAGTAAGAGCTGTAGAGCAGCTCGTTGAAGAGGCGCCGATCCTGGAACTCCGCCAGGGCCATCGCCGGTGCGCGGAGGAGCGCCTTGCCGAGGTGCCGCGCCGTCTTCACGGGCGTTCCCTGGTTCAGCAGGTAGTACATGGTCGGATGGACCAGGTTGGTCCGCACGAGGGTACCGTCTACGTCGAAATAGCTGGCAGGCACGGGGGCGCGGATTGTAGGGGCGGGACCCCCACCTGGCCAGCCTGGGCGGCTTTGGTTCATCGGGTGTGCTGGTCCGCCGAGGCCCACACCCGATTCCGGGCGGTCTGGCGCGCACCGACCTAGGCCGCGCCCCCGGAAGCACGGTACGCTGGGCCCCCTGTGACGCGGCGCATCTGGATCCCACTCGTCCTGTCCCTGGGTGTCCTGGCAGCGGGGGCCGGAGGTCTCTGGGCCCTGTGGCGCACGGCGCGCCCGGCCCTCCACGAGAAAATCATCGCCGAGGCCCGCGCGCGAGGGTTCGAGCTCGAGCTCGAGGGCTTTTCGCTGAGCAGGGAGCGGGTCGTGCTCGTCGGTGCCACGGTGCGCCCCCTCGGGGTCCGCGGGCTCGTGGCGCGCCTGGACACGGTGACCCTGGAGCTGTCCGGCCTGGGCTGGAGCGTCCTGTGGGGCGGCGCCCAGGACGTCACCCTCACCGGCTTGGAGGTGGACGGGGCGGACGTCCACCTGCTCGGCTCCGCCCCGGCCCTCGCCCTCGAGCTGAGCCGGTGGAGCGAGCACTATCCGAGCGCCTACGACCTGCCCGCGCGAGCCAGCCAGGTGGCCCTCGCCTGGCGCGTCGCGGCCGAGCGCGCCCCTTGGCTCCTCGTCACTGGCGGTGAGGTGGCGCGGCAAACCCATGGCGGCACCTTCGAAGCCGCGGCCGCGAGCGTCCTCGACAGGCGCGTGGGGCCGGTCGGGAGCAGCTGGTCGAAACGAGACGGCCGCATCCTCCTGGGCTTCGGAGAGCCGGATCCCGCGACCGCGCCGGTTCAACTCGAGCTCTTGCTCGACGCCCCGGAGCCCGTCGCGCGCGTGGAGCTCCGCAGGACGGCCCTCGACACCCTGACGGGCGCCCTCGGCATCACCCTGCCCCTCGCCGACGGCGCCCGGGAGCGCATCGAGGTCGAGGCCAAGGGAGAGCTGCTCCTGCCGCCCTCCCTCGCCCCGGCGTCCGTCGGCGGCGCGCTCGAGGTGAACCTGCTCGGCTTCGTGCCCCCCCACCCTCCGGAGCTCCAGGGCATCGTCTCGGGAGATCGCACCACCTTCACGACTCGCTTCGAGGTGTCCGCGGATCAGGCGACCGTCCAGCTCACGGACGCGAAGGTGGCCGCGGGCGCGTTCGTCCTCGAAGGAGACGGCGTGGTGCGGCGCGCCGAAGATCACGCGCAGGTGCATCTGCGCTTCGCCGAGTCGCTCCCCTGCGTGAAGCTGGCGAACGCCGCCGCGGACACGCGGCTCGGCAAGCACTGGGCGGGCCTGACGAAGCAACTCCTACAGAAGTACATGCAGGGCTCCGTCACCGTGCAGGTGCGGGTCGACGCCGACACGCGGGATCTCGGCGCCGCCAAGGTCACCCAGAGCATCGGTGTCGGCTGCGGGCTGCAGCCGCTGCGCCCCCCGACCGCAGAGGAGCTCGCCGCGCTGTCCGCCCAACTCCCTGGGCTCATCGCGGAGCTCCCCCAGCTCCCCCCAGGCCTGATCCCTGTGGGAGCCGCCGGGGGCGAGCTGCGCCTGCCGCCGCTCCCCTCGAACCTGCCTCCCCTCCCCACGGTCCTCCCTGCGCTCCCTCCTGCCCTGACGCCCCCGCCCCTCCCGCGGCTCCCAGGGAGCTCTTCTCGTGCCCCTGGGAGCTCGCACCTACAAGACCCTGCTGACAAGGCAGGCGCTGGGAAGACAGAGGCTCGAGGAGCGGGGACCACGAAACCGGAAGGCGGGAAGGCACCTGCGGAGCCGGGCGCCGTGAGCCCGGCGACTACGGAGTAGCGGCGCTAGGAGGCGCTGCTCGCCCATGAGCGGCTCGTGAGCGTCGATGTGCCCGCGTGTGCGCAGTGGCGGACAAAGTCCGCATGCCGGCGCACCGATCTCATGACGTTTGTTAATTTTTCCACTTCTCATGAATGTTTCCTGTTAGGCTGCCTATGGTCATATGAAAAAGTTTCGGCCTACCTGTTATTTGTCTCTCGCAGCCTTTCTTATGGCCGTGGCGGCCAACGCTCAGGAGAACGAGGCGGAGCCCCCTCCCGTCGTAGGCTCCGAGGCGAGCGACGAGGACGCCGCGGACGGGCCGCCCGAGGGAGCCGAGAGCCCTCCCGACTCGAACGCCGACGTCCCCCCGACAACGCAGGAGAGCGCGGAGGCCGAAGAGGCCGAAGACGCCGCGCCCGAGGAGCGCCCCACGCCCCGTGAGGCTCCCCCCGCGCGCCACCCCCTCGATCCGGCCCTCGGGACCTCCGAGAGTTTCGCCGAAGCCGAGGCCTTCAACGAGCTCTCGCTCACCAACGTGCTCGACATCAAGCTGACGACAGGCAGCTTCCTCGAGCTCGATCTGGCCCACTCACCCATGAGCATGACGGTGATCGACCGCGAGAAGATCCGCGTCTCGGGCGCGAGGCACCTGGGAGAGCTGCTCGAGATCTACGTGCCCGGCTTCCAGCTCATGGTGAACAAGTGGAACGGGGACATCTGGGGCATGCGCGGCGTCGCCGCCGACCGCAACACGAAGGTGATCTACCTCATCAACGGCCTACGCCTGAACACGGAGAGCCGTGACGGAGCCTTCACCGAGACGACCCTCGGCCTGCTCGGGGACATCGAACGCATCGAGGTGCTCCGCGGTCCGGCCGGGCTCGTCTACGGCTCGGGCGCGATCGCGGGCGTGGTCAACGTCGTGACGCGCAAGCCCAAGGAGTCCGGCGCAGAGGCCACGGTCGGCTACGGCTCCTGGAACAGCATGGGCGCGGAGGCCATGAGCGTCACCGAGCTCGGCGACGATGAGTGGTTGACGCTCTCCGCGGGTCACCGGCGCTCCGACGGCCCCGGCGACGGCTTCAGCCGCATCTACGGCAACGCCTCCTGGCCCACGGACGGCGTCGGCAGCCCGTACGGTGAGCTCGCCGACGGCTCACCCTGGCGCACTCCCGGCAACACCCGCGTGAGCGCCGACTACACCAACGGCAACTTCCGACTGTACTCCCGCTTCACGCGCCGCCAGCAGCCCGCCGGCGGCTACTTCATGCACGACCCGTTCCCTCGATACGGGGTGGACGTCCCAGACGACGCCACGGCCAACTACGACGGCCGCAGGATCGGCGCCGACCACCCGATGGCCGGCACCGAGAGCTTCGGGACGAACCGGCGCTCGTACGTCGTCGACGCCTTCCACGTCCACGGGACCTACGAGATCCCCCTCGAGCGGGATCGGCTCTGGCTCGACGCCGCCGTCATGGGGGTCACCAACCGCACCGAGTACGAGATCCGCGACAAGTACCAGATCCCGGGCGCCGAGCAGCCCGGCGGCATGGTCGACAACTCGATGGGCGAGCGACGCTATTTCCTGGGCGCCCGCTACCGCATGAACCAGGTGGATCGCCTCACCTCAGTCGTCGGGACGCAGCTGCGTTGGGACGACCTCGGCGCGGACCTGCACGGCTTCAACATGCACGGCGGCAACGCCCTCCACAAGAGCATCAGCGACGTCACCTATCACAACGTCGCGCTGTTCACCGAGAACCAATACGACCTCGGCGTGGTGGAGCTGCACGCTGGCGTCCGCGCGGACTATCACACCCGCACGGGGCTCGTGCTGTCCCCCAAGCTCGCGACGGTGCTGGCCTTCAACGAGGACCACGCGCTCAAGTTCATCTTCCAGACCTCTGCCAACTACGGCAGCGCCGACAACTACGAGCACAACTGGCGACACTTCAACGCCGATGGCTCGGTCGCCACCGAGCCGCGCTTGGAGCGCCCCGGCGACGTCGCCTCCCCGAGGATCCCGAGCACTGAGCTGAACGTCCTCCACCAGCTCCGGCCCGAGAAGGTGGTGTCCTACGAGATCGCCTCCTTCCACCGGGTGGACGATCTGACCCTGATGACGTCCGCGTCCCTCTCGAACATCTCGAACCTGTTCGCCTGGAACCAGGAGCTGTTCCGCGTGGTGAACGCGGGCTCCTACAACGTGCTCTCCTTGGAAGGAGACGTGCAGTACGACGCCGAGCCGGTCCTCGCCGGCGTGTCCCATGTATTCCAGCGTCCGGTATTCACCGACACGGGCGAGAGCACGCGCTTCAGCATCCCCTCCACCGAGCTGGTCGACAACGGCGACGGCACCTACGATCTGGTCGTGCTGGAGGACCAGCCACCGGACGTGGTGAGCGTCAACGCCGTCCGGGACTCGATCACCGTCGACGGCAAGAACTTCCTCAACCTAGCCACGAACAGCAGCAAGTTCTATGTCACCTACACGGTGCTCCCGTGGCTGAAGCTACACACGAACAGCCGCATCCATTGGGGGCTGCAGGGCCGACGTGGTCTCTACGACGACGATCGCCGCGCGTTCGGCGACAACTACTTGGGGGCAGACCGCTCCCCCATGGTGCGCTGGAACGCGAGCGCACACTTCGACCTACCCAGTGAGCTGACGTTGTCCATCTTCGTCAACAACATCCTCGGCGAAGCGCGCGGCAGCCGGGCGGCGATCCGCTGGCAACAGATGGCAGAGCCCGCGCAGCGTGAGCTCTATACGTCCGAACTGCGCTATTTCTACGCAAGCGCCACCAAGCGGTTCTAGACTCGGTCATCCATGCGAGGCACGATGAAAGTTCTGGTGATTGACGACGATGACATCGCGCGGGAGCTGCTGGTCAGCACGCTCGAGCGCGCCGGTCACCAGGTGTTTCAGCTGCCCTCGGCGATCGGCGCGACCCGGGTGATCTATGCCGAACACGTCGACGCCGTGGTCGTCGATGTGATGCTCCCCGACATCAGCGGCGACAAGCTCGCGCGGGTCTTGCGACAGAACGCGAAGGGGCCGCACCTCGGGATCATCCTGGTGTCCAGCCAGTCCACGGAGGACCTCCAGGTGCTCGCCGCCTCCGTGAAGGCGGACGCGGTGGTGACCAAACGGGAGATCCGTGCCCTCCTGCCCGCCGCGGTCGCCCGAGCCCACGAGCTGCGTCGAAAGCCGTCCCGCCACGCATGAAGCCCGCGCCCACCAGCCTCCGTATGCCCCAGCTCCGCCCACGACAGACCCTGCACGGCAAGCTCGTACGCATCATTTTGGGCGTACTGCTGCTGGTGGGCGTCGCCACCATCGGCAGCGTCGCCTGGGTCAACCTGCGCATGGAACGGCAGCGCCTGGTGGACGTCGAGGCGCAGGTCAGCTCCGACATCGTGAACAAGGCGCGGGTGCTCGTCGAGGCTCACGTCCTCGGGCTGCGCCCCCTGGTCGCCGAGAACGCCTTCACCAACGTCCACGAGCTCGTGCATCGGGCCGTCGCTGACGACGACGGCCTCATCTACGGCGTCTTCATCGCCGCGGATGGCAAGCCCTGGGCTTACGCGTCTCCGTCGACCGCCGCGCTCGACCCTGAGGATTACACGGCCATCCTGGCGAAGACGGAGGAGCTGTCGCTCCCTCATGGCAGCTGGGGGGCGACCGAGCCCTCCCAGCGCTACGTGACCCAGTTCGGGCAGAATATCTTCGAGGTCTCCCGCCCCGTCGTGGACGAGGGACAGGTGCTCGGGTCCCTGCGCTACGGCTTCAGCACGGCGTCGCTGCAAGCAGCGCTGGAGCGAGCGCGCTGGGAATCTCAGGAGACCCTCCGCACGATGCTCATCGGCCTCGCGGCGGCCGTGGCGCTCAGCACCCTCGTAGGCTTCCTGTGGATCAGCCGGCAGGCGCGGCGAATCGCCGAGCCCCTGAGCAGCCTCACCTCCGCAGCGGAGGCCATCGCCTCGGGCGAGAAGGGGGTGCGGGTGGTCGTCAACAGCGACGACGAGCTCGACGTCCTGGCCCATGCCTTCAACCACATGCAGGAGGCGAACGAGGACGCCATGCAGAAGCTCAGCGACGCCATGGCGGCGGCGCTCGAGGCGTCCCGGCTCAAGAGCGAGTTTTTGGCCAACATGAGCCACGAGATCCGCACGCCGATGAACGGCATCATCGGCATGAACCGGCTCCTGCTGCGCATGCCGCTGGACGGTAAGACGCGCCGCTACGCGGAGACGATCGATGCCTCCGCCGCCGCCCTGCTGACCATCATCAACGACGTGCTGGACTTCTCGAAGATGGAGGCCGGCAAGTACACGCTGCAGACGGTCCCCTACGATCCCGGCGTCATCCTCCAGGAGGTGACGGAGCTGCTCGCCAACCGCGCCTTGGAGAAGGGCATCGAGATCGTCTACAGGCGCGCCCCCGAGGTGCCGCAGATCGTCACCGGCGACCCGGACCGCTACCGGCAGGTCCTGAACAACCTCATCGGGAACGCCATCAAGTTCACCGAGCACGGGGAGATCTTCGTCGAGCTGACCCTCGACGGCGCCGACGAGGACGGCTTCGTGCTGCGCACGGTGGTCACCGACTCGGGCATCGGCATCAGCCAAGAAGATCAGGGCTCACTGTTCCAGGCCTTCTCTCAGGTAGACGGATCGATGGTGCGCCGCTTCGGCGGCACGGGGCTGGGCCTCGCCATCTCGAAGCGCCTCGCCGAGATGATGGGCGGGCAGATCGGGGTGGTCAGCGAGCGCGGCGTGGGCAGCAGCTTCTGGTTCACCATCGAGGTGGGGCTCTCGAAGGCGCCCGTGCGCTCCGAGCCGCTGCAGTTTCCCGACAACAAGCGCGTCGTCGTCGTGGAGGCGAGCCGCCGCTGGTGCCGGATCATCGAAGAGCACGTGGTGGCCTGGGGGCTGCAGTGCGACGTGTTCCAGGACGGTCGGCCCGCGCTCGAGCGGCTACGTCAGCCCGACTCGCGGTACGACCTCGCCATCGTCGGCGCCCAGCTGCGGGACATCGGCGCGGAGGCCTTCGTGAAGGAGCTGCGCGCCCACGACGCCACCCGCAAGCTGCCGCTGATTGTCCTCACCCAGCTCGGCGCCTCGGCGACGCTGACGGAGATCGAGAAGGAAATTACCGCCCAGGTGAGCAAGCCGGTGCGCCTGTCGGAGCTCTACGAGTGCATCCTGGGCACGTTCCAGCGGTCTCCGACCAGGAGCACACAGCCGCGCCCGGATCCGCGCCTGCCGCAGAGAGCCAAGCGCCGCACGGACGCGCGGATCCTCATCGTCGACGACAACGAGATCAACCAGTTCGTCGCGACCGAGCAGGCGCAGCTCGCCGGCTACGAGGTGGACGTCGCGTCGAACGGCGCCGAGGCCGTCGCCAAGGTCAAAGCCAACGAGTACGCCGTCGTGCTCATGGACTGCCAGATGCCGGTGATGGATGGCTACACGGCGTCGCGCGAGATCCGCAAGTGGGAGAACGGCGAGCGGCGCCTGCCCATCATCGCGCTCACGGCGCACGCCATGGCGGGCGAGCGCGACAAGGTCCTCGCGGCTGGCATGGACGACTACCTGTCGAAGCCCCTGCGTACGAACTCGCTCGAGCGCATGTTGGAGCGCTACGTACGAGAGCCTGCGCAGGACCTGCCCGACGCGCCCGCGCCCGCCAGCGCCGAAGGGGAGGGCGTCGCAGCGACGCTCGTAGAGCTCGACATGACCATCGAGCGCTCTCCACGACTGGTCAGCCTCTTCCTGACGCGCGTGCCCGAGAACCTCGTCGAGCTGGAGTCGTCGCTCGCGACGGGCGACGCGCGCGCCGTACGGGAGCGGGCGCACAAACTGAAGGGCAGCGCGCTCGCGCTCGGCGCAGACGCGATGGCTCAAGAGGCCGAGGCGCTCCAGGTGCGAGCCGAGGGCAAGGACCTCGACGGCGCGGGAGAGAGCGTCGCGCGCCTGCGTACCCACTTCGAGCGCGTCGTGACGTTGCTCGACAGCGAGCTCCCGGCGGCGGAGAGCGCGATGATCGAGGCCCACGTCGACGCGCGGCGCAACTCGACGATGCCGCCACCAGCAGGGGGTTGAGGTCATGGCACGAACCGTTCCTCACGAGACGACGAACATCAGCCGACGAGCAGCGCTGGCGGGGGCAGGCGCCGCAGGGTTGAGTCCTTTGCTACAGCCGCGCATCGCCCTCGCCGCCGCACCGAGCCTGCTCGTGTACCTGCACCTCGACATGAAGCAGCGGGCGCTGCAGGAGCTGCTCTCCTCTGCCCTCGACGGGATCGAGGTCACCGCAGTCGTCCGCTACGGGGACCTCCAGCGGCAGATCACGTCGGGGGCCAGCGCCTTGCTCGCCCTGGGCCCAGTGCTCGCGTCCCTGGGGGCGCGGCCCGCCGTGACGGGGTTGGCGGGGGGGCGAGACACCGAGCCCTACGCCCTCCTCGGGGGGATGCGTGTCCCCGCCGGGCAGGTGCAGCGGGTGGGCGCGCTGGACCTGTTGGGGCGCAAAGGGACGTCGACGTTCGTCCACGAGGTCCTCCAGAGCAAAGTGGAGGTGGAGCGGGTCACGAAGCTGGAGGACATGCTGCGCTTGCTCCAGTTCGAGATGGCCGACGCGATCCTGCTCCCTCAAAGGATCGTCCCGCTGATGCGGAGGAAGAGCGAGCTCACCCTCGAGTCGTCGCGGGCGCCCAACGAGGTGAGCTTGCCGGCCCTGGCGGTGTTGACCCCCGCCGGCACCACGATCGCCGACAGGTTGAAGAAGGTCCCTATGTCCGTGAAGGCGGAGCTTGGAGTGGAGTCATGGCGTTGACATCGAGGCTCGGATTCTGTCTCGGTCTGCTTTCGCTCGGGCTCGCCGCCTGCAGCCGGGGCGGTGGCGACGCGCGCGACGCGAGAGCCTTCTTCCAGGATCCCGTCCGCCGCCCGGACAACGACGCGGTCCTGGTCCTCATGCCGGATACGGACCACACACGGGCGGTCTTGCTCGGGATCCGCGACGAGGTCGGCGAGGAGCTCGACCTGCTCGTCCGCCCCGTGGATCGGAGCCTGACGGCCGAGGAGATCGAGGCGATGCTCGCGGAGGTACAGCCCCGCTGCGTCGTGCTCATGGACAATCCGACGGTGAAGGCGTACCGCGAGCTCCAACTGGCGCGGCCGCAGGCCTCCTTTCCGCCGGCCATCGTGGTGATGGCCTCATTCCTGGAAGAGCACTACCGGCTGGTCAAGAACGCGACGGGAATCGCCTACGAGGTGCCGGCGCTGACCCTCTTCACGCACCTACGTACCATCCTCGTCTCACCGGTAGAGAAGGTGGGGGTCGTGTATCGCCCCGCCTTCCGCGGCTACATCGACCGCCAGCGGGAGCTCGCGAAGCGCGAGGCCATCGAGCTCATCGGCGTGGCCGTCCCTCAACGCCCGAGCGTGCGCGACGTGCGGCGCGCCCTCGAGACCGTGCGGACCGAGCGCGGCGCGCACGCCCTCTGGGTCCTCAATGACAACGGCTTGCTGACACCGGAGCTGATCCAACGTGCCTGGATGCCCCTCAGCGAGACCGGGCGCCGCGTGCCGCTCGTGGTGGGCGCCGCTTCCCTGGTGAGCGCGAAGTTCGACTTCGGTACGTTCGCCATGCTGCCGGATCACGGCGCTCTCGGCATGCAGACGGGCGCGCTCATCTTCAAGCTCGCCGATGATGGTTGGACGATCAGGAGAGCCGACATCCAGCCACCTCTCTCGACCAAGACCGTGATCAACCTGCGTCAGGCCGAGCGCGACTTCAAGCTCGCGCCCACGGCGCTCAGTCATGTCGATCGCATCGTAAACTGACGGACGCCCGCGCGTCGCACCAGGGCAGCCGTCGGCGTCTTCCGCAGGAGGGGCAACGAGGTCACAGGGCGGAGGGGAAGGTCCTGGGGACCTCTCCTCCGCGCCAGGCGCCCGAGCGCTCGAGGGGCTCGACGGCCCGCGTCTCGTCGATGTGGATCATGGCGTCGAACTGCCGGGCGAGGGTCGCCTCGAAGTAGTGGCTCACCCGCTCCGTGTCGGGCCGGTAGATGACGCCGATGGCCCGCTGCAGCCGGGGTTCACCCAAGACGTCGGAGAGCTCGGGGTCCGGCGGATAGATGAGGAATCGGCCCCACCCAGTGGCGAGCGACAGCTCGTGGAAGAGCCACTCGTAGCTGTCCGTGCGTGAGGGGTGGACGCGCGCGCGCTCTGCCGCGCCGCCCCAGCGCGACGCAGCGGTGACCGTACCCGTATGGGTCGAGAAGCCGATGGAGTAACAGTCAGCGCCGTAGCGCTCGCGAGCGAGCTGTCCCAGCGTCCACTCCCCGCGACGTCCGAGCTCCGTCGCGCGCGCGTCACCGACGTGGGAGTTGTGAGCCCACACCACGACCTTCGAAGGTTCGCCGTCGCGTCGCTCCATGTGCTCCAGCAACGCCGCGAGGGTCTCCCGCATGTGCTGATCCCGCAGATTCCAGGCGGAGACACGATCCTGGAACATCGTCCGATAGTACTCCTCGGCCTTGTGCACCACCTCGGCGTTGCGCTCCGCGAAGAACAGCTCGTCAGCGGCTCGTTTGACGTCCCTCCGTTCACGAGAGCGCACGCTCATGGAGCTTGCGTAGCGGTCCCTCATCTCGTGCAGCTGCGCGACGACCAGATCTTCGCAGGACCGCTCGAGGTCGAAGCTCGCCGCGTGGCCATAGGCTAGGCTGTCATCGCCGAAGTGCTCGAAGCAGCCGTAGCGGTGCCGAGCCCGCGCCGCCGCCTTCGGATCGAGTCGATCCAGGTAACGGACCACCGCCTCCGCGGAGCTGTAGAGGCTGTAGAGATCGAGCCCATGAAAGCCGACGGTCGGGGAGCGGCGCAGGATCGCGCGGCTCCTCAACCAGGACACGAACTCCTTGACCTCCTCGTTGCGCCACATCCAAGACGGGAACCTGCAAAAGCCCCGCAGCGCGTCGGCGGCGCGGGCGTCCGCGTCATCGTGGCAGTCTCCTCGGACGAAGCGATGCACCCGATGCGCGTCAGGCCAGTCCCCCTCGATGGCGACGGCGCCGAACCCCTGCTCCTCGATCAGCCGCCGCGTGATGGCGGCGCGCTCGCGGTAGAACTCCAGCGTGCCGTGGGTGGCCTCGCCGATGAGCACCACCCGGGCGCTGCCAGCCCGCCGCAGCAGCTCGTCGTAAGCCGCCGAGTCGTCCCGCAGCGACCCAGCCCGCGATGCTTCAGCCCGCGGTGCTCCAACGCGCGGTGCTCCAACGCGCGGTACTCCAACGCGCGGTGACTCCTCCCGCAGCGGACGCGCTGCGCGCCGCAGAACCTCGAGCGTCCCTTCTCTCGCCATGCTCCTCCCTCACCAG
>JAEWOQ010000472.1 GCA_023460875.1 Pseudomonadota bacterium | reverse complement strand
CGCCGTCAACGCCGGGGCCAAGCCCGCCGTGCGCCGCTGGCGCCGCCAGAGTTCGACACGGCCGAGACCCGTCGGAGCGGAGAACCCGTACACCTTCACCTTCGCGCTCCGCTCGAGCTCCGCTAGGCGCACCTTGTGCTGAGAGCTCGGGAGCTTGTCCAGCTTCGTGGCCACCAGGGTGACCTCGAGGGGGGGGCGAGAGGTGCGAGGCGGCGCCGCCAGCATCTCGAGCAGCTCCCGATCGTCCGGCTCCAGGCCGCGGCGGACGTCGACGAGCAGCGCCACGCCGCGCAGGGTGGGCCGCTCGAGCAGGTAGCGATCGATGAGATCCCCCCACTGCGTGCGCTCGGTCTTCGAGCGGCGGGCATAGCCGTAGCCGGGTAGATCGACGAGGGCGAAGCGGGCCTTGTCGCCGCACTCCACCTCGAACCAGCTGATCTGGCGCGTGCAGCCTGGAGTGGAGCTGGTGCGGACGAGGGATCGACGCTCCATGAGCCGGTTGAGCAGGCTGCTCTTGCCGACGTTCGAGCGGCCGGCGAAGGCGATCTCCACCAGCGCGGGCGGTGGGAACTGGTCGGGGGCCTTCGCGCCTGCGGTGAACTCCGCGTCGATGGCACGATCGCCGGGGTGCTTCCCAGACGAGCTGGCCTCCTGGGGGCCGACTGCCGCCGCGCCGCTCGGCCTCTTCTTTTTCTTCTTCTTGAGTTTCACGGGATCTTTCGAGTGGCAGACGGGAGTTCGGCGCGGAGCCTTGCGCAAGCTCAGCCTGGGACCCTGCGCAGCCGACGCAGCACGGGGCCAGCGATCGTAGCAAGCTCTGGGCTCTTCAGTAGGGCAGCGATGCCCAGGAACCCAACGCAAAACGCGAGGGACCCTGTCAGGGCCGGGACCGCCTTGAGGACCTCGCCCTCGAGGCCGCCGAGGCGCGCGCCGCGCTCGAGGAACTCGAGCTGACTCAGCCCCAGGTTGACGAGCCACCCCAAGGCCCCGCCTCCCGCTGCGGCGGCGCAGCTGCGCCCAGCGGAGGCCGCGATCTCGGCGCCCCGGCGATCAGGGAGATGCCGACCCAGTCGCCACCAGAGCAGGCTCATCTGAGTGAGCCCAGCGCCGGTCACCGCGAGGCTGATGCCCACGTGGCCCAAGGGGCCCCGCAAGAGGAGCGCGAGCCCGACGAAGACGCAGAGGTCCGTGGCGGCGATCTTCACGGGGGTCCGCGTGTCACCCAGGGCGAAGTACACGGCCACGAGCTGCCGCACCACCGCCACCGTCCAGATGCCGAGGCCTTGAGCCATCAGGGCGCGGGCGGTCTCCCGCGTCGCCGCGGGGCCGAACTGTCCCCGCTGGAACAGGAGCGCGACGATCGGCTCCGCCAGCACGACGAAGAGCGCGGAGGCACCCAGGCCGACGAAGAGGGCGAGTCGAACGCCGAAGGCCGCGGTCTTCGAGACCTCGTCGATGTGGTCCTTCGCCGCGAGCATCGCCAGGCTCGGCAGCGTCGCGGTCTGCAGCGCCATCACGAAGATGCCCTGGGGGAAATCGCAGAGGCGCAGCGCGAAGCCGAAGTAGCTGATGGGT
This sequence comes from Pseudomonadota bacterium, assembly GCA_023460875.1. Taxonomy (GTDB): domain Bacteria; phylum Myxococcota_A; class Polyangia; order Polyangiales; family Polyangiaceae; genus NIC37A-2. The sequence continues at coordinate 2,735 of JAEWOQ010000472.1, read as the reverse complement.
CCCTCACCGAGCTCCGAGAGCAAGCGACGCCCGATCACCACGTCGATGTAGTAGACGCCGACGCCGAGCAGCGTCGGTCCGAGGCGGCGCAAGGTCTCGCGTACTCCGGGGTGATTCCAGCGCCAGCTCGGGGGCTCGAGGTAGCCGATCGCGCGCAGGCTCGGCCACTGCGCGAGCATTTGCAGCACGCCGCCCACCAACGCGCCGATGGCCATGGCCAGGATGCGCTCGTAGCCGCGGGCGCCGAGCCAGCCGGGGAGGATCAAGGCAAAGGCGATGAAGGAGACGTTCAGGAGCGCTGGCGCGAAGGACGTGACGACGAAGCGTTTGTGAGTGTTGAGGGCCGCGATCCCGAGGGCCGTCGTGCCCATGAAGAAGATGTAGGGGAAGACCCAGCGCGTGAGCTCGACCGTGCGCTCGTGTTGCCCCGGCTGATCGCGGAAGCCGGAGGCGAACAGATCCACCAGCTCGGGCGCGAACCAGACGCCTAACACGGTGACCACCGACAGCGCCGCCAACGACACCCCGCGGATCGCTCGGAAGTAGACGCGCGCGGCCGCCTCACCGTCCCGCTCGCGGATCTTCGCGAGGACGGGCAGCACGGCGGCTTGCACCGCTCCCTCAGCGAGGAGCTGCCGCAGGAGGTTCGGGATCTGAAAGGCGACCAGGAAGGCGTCCGTAGCTGCCCGAGGGAAGAGCGCTGCGAGCACTAGATCGCGCCCGAGGCCGAGCAGGCGGCTGGCCAGAGTGCCTAGGGCTACGATGGCGGCTCGAGCGGTGATGCGCTTTCGCTCACGATCACCCTCGCGCGCCACGGTGGCGCGCTCCTCGGAGTCCGTCGGGGCGGGTGAGGTCACGGGGCGAGACCATACCCTCAGTCGAAGCCCATGTGAGCGCTCAGCGCGCGCTCGACGAGCTCCAGAGCCCGCGGCAGCTCCGCGCCCGGTACGGTGTCCTCGTGCCCTTGGGCGGCGAGGAGGAGGGCGCGTCGCAGGGCGCTCTCGAGGCGGAGCGGGCCGCCTCCACAGGCGCGGCAGACGAGGCCGCCTCGCTCGGGGCTCACCAACGCGGTCTGCTCGGGAGGGCACACCTTGCCGCAGCGGACGCAGCGCCCGAGATCGAGGCCCCAGCCGAAGGCCTCGAGCAGCTGCATGCCGAAGGTCACCAGGCGCTCCTGCTGTCGCCCCGTGTCCCGATCGAGGAGATCCAGGAAGCGTACGGCGGCGTCCCAGGCCTGCGGCTCCGGGGTCCGCGGCGGCGCCGCGCGGCGCAACCAAGACAAGGCCTTGCCTGCCGCCTGCAGGCTCTCGAGGTCGGCCACGAGCCGCGAACGGGGACGGTCCAAAGCGGCCTCGCGGAGCACGGCCAGGTCGGCGCGGGGGCGCTCGTCGAGGGAGACCCGCAGGGTGTGCATGGGCTCGAGGGCTCCCGCGAAGCGCTTGCTGCTGCGGCGCGCGCCCCGAGCCAACGCCGAGACGCGGCCGATGCGCTCGGTGAGGAGCGTCACCACCAGATCGGACTCACCGTACGCGACGCGCCCGAGGAGCAGCGCACGACATGAGTGAGCTTTCGATGAGTGAGCTGAGCTCACGCGTGAGCCGTGATGGACTCGTTGGCGGTCGCCGGCGCGCCGCCTCCTTGGCTCAGCTCCTGAGGCATGTCGTTGCCGCGCGGCTTGAGCACGATGCTGAGGGCGAGGGTGAAGAGGATGAGCAGGAGCACGAAGGCGATGGCCACGCCGACGCGCCGCCCGCGGGCCGGACGCGACGCCGTCGGCATGGGCAGCGGCGTGACCCAAGCGACGCGACGGCTCGCCGTGTAGCGCGCCAGCACATCGTCGGCCTGGACGCCCACCGCCTGCGCATACGACTTCAGGAATCCCCTCACGAACACCTCTCCAGGGAGCTCGTCGAACTGATCCGCTTCGATCCGCTCGACGCTCGAGGCAGGCATACGTGTAGCGCGAGCGATCTCGGCGATGCTCATCCGGCGCTCTTCGCGCCTCTCACGCAAAAATCGTCCAACTGAAGCCATGGGGAGGGGGAGCTCCGCGGCTTGGGGAAAAGCGGAGCCGGCCGGTAGCCTACCCAAACGATTCTCAAAAACTACAGAGAAATCAGGGCCTCGCGAGACTTCTGGACATCGAGCCGAAACGCTCACTGACGGCGTGGTGTGACTACATCGAATCCCTTTTCCCCGTACCTTTTCGGGCTAGACGAAATGTCATGTCGATTCTCACATCGAGACACTACTGAAGTCGGGAGAGCATCCGGCTGCACTCCTTGCCGGCGGGCGTGCTCTTGTGGAGGCTGAGGCAGCGATCCAGGTCCGCCCGGGTGTGTTCGAGCTCGCCGAGGGCGTGGTGGACCCGGGCCCTCTCCAGATAGGCGTCTTGGAGAGCGGCGCAGCCTGGCGCGTCCGTCTCGAGGGCACGATCGAAGGCCTCCCGCGCTTGTTGCAGCTCTCGGGTCCGTGCGTGGGCCAAGCCGAGGCGATAGTTGCCGACGCAGAAGAGCGGTTGGGCCGCTACGGCCTTGCGGAGCGCTGGGATGGCTTGTTTGGGCCTGCCGGACTCGAGATAGGCCCAGCCGAGGTTGCCCCAAGCGATCTCGGGAGTGCGATAGAGGATGTTGGCGGTGATGGGCTCCAGCAGCGCGATGGCCTCGTCATAGCGCTCGCGGTGGACCAGGATCACGGCGAGCGTGTTCTGGGCTTCGAGGAAGTCCGGGCGGAGG
>JAEWOQ010000471.1 GCA_023460875.1 Pseudomonadota bacterium | reverse complement strand
ATTCTCCCGCCCGACCGCGCAGGTCATCCCTTCGGCCGCGCAGTCGACACTCACGTAGCTGCGCGTTTCCGCCGCGCAGTTCCTCGCCACCCTGCCATCGCAGTGGAACTGGGCTGGCTCGCAGCTGTCGTCACCAAGACACCCCAAGAGGAGCGCGGGCAAGGTCACTCCGACCAACCACCGCCCTGGCAGGAGAATGAGACTGTAGCTACCATTGAGCGTCATCGCAGGACCCTGCGTTCGGTTCAGTGACGATGTCGACGTGTTTGAGTATGAGGGAGTCAGAGCTGGGAAAGTCATTCTCCAGTAGGACAGCGTAGACGCTCCCATCGTACACCGTGAGGCCCTCCAACTCCTCGTCCAACCCGTCGCACTTACCCCCGATCTCGTCATCCAGCGCATAACAGGCAGCCAGACCTGCCAAGGGACCACCAAAGAGTCCTCCTACCGCAAAACAGGCGGGATACACCGCCCGCTTGCATCGGTCCCCTGCGTTCTTGTCGATCGGCAAGGGTTATAGGGGAGGGATCGACGAGCTTCCAGGCGAATTGAGCCAAATGCTCGCGGCACTCGGTCCCCGCCCGCGGAAAGAGCGACTGCGGGCGGCCATCCTCCGGCTCACTGAGCACGCTCCGTACACGCCAGCGGAGCTCTCCGCGCTCCTTGGAATGAGGGATGTTGCCAAGCTGGTGGAGCGCCACCTCGGCCCTATGGTGAAGTCTGGACAACTCGAGAGGACGCATCCCGACAACTTGACTCACCCGCGACAAAGGTACCGCGCACGTCAAGCATCTCTCGGTGTGGAGACGAGCGCGAAGAGACCGAGCTCGTAGCGGTGCTTCCGCCTTCAGCCGAGCGCTACCCGGTTACCCCGAGCTCGGACTCACCCGGCGAACAGCTCCTCCCCCCCGCGGGTCCGGGCGGCGACGGCGCTCCGTCGCCGCGCTCCGTCGCCGCGCGTCGCTCTCTGCGGCTCACTCCGCCGCGGGGGAGGCTTCCTTGCCCGTGCGGAGCTGCACGAGCTTCTCCTCTTGGAGGTTCCGCGCCGCGCTCGGCTCCACGTAGTCCGAGTGGCAGTCGGCGCGGCCCTTGTCTGCCCCCACGGCCTTGCGCGTCTTGGAGGCGAGCTTGTGGATCTCCTCCGGGCTCAGCACGCCGCGCTGCTCGAGGATGGCCCGCTGCTCGTCCGTCAGCGCGGCGGACTTCTCCGCCCGCGCCCGCTGGTAGCCGTCCGCCTTGCCGCTCGCGAACTCCACGATCTCCTTGGAGATGCGCACCGAGCACCAGTCGTGCCCGCACATGGCGCAGAAGTCCGTGTCCACGTCGAGATCTTCGTCGTGGAAGGCCCGCGCCGTGTCCGGATCGAAGGACAGCTCGAAGTGCTTCTCCCAGTTCAGCGCCGCGCGCGCCTTGGTCAGCTCGTCGTCCCAGTCGCGCGTTCCGGGGATCCCGAGGGCCACGTCCGACGCGTGGGCGGCGATCTTGTAGGCGATGCAGCCCTGCTTGACGTCGTCCTTCTTCGGGAGCCCGAGGTGCTCCTTCGGCGTCACGTAGCAGAGCATGCTCGCGCCGTGATAGCCGGCGGCGGTCGCGCCGATGCAGCTCGTGATGTGATCGTAACCGGGGAACACGTCCGTCACGAGCGGGCCGAGCACGTAGAAGGGCGCGCCGTGACACAGCTGGCGCTGCAGCTTCATGTTGTACTCGATCTGATCGAAGGGGACGTGGCCGGGGCCCTCCACCATCACCTGACAGCCCTTGCGCCACGCCTTCTCCGTGAGCTCCCCGAGCACCTGGAGCTCTCCCAGCTGGGCCCGGTCGCTCGCGTCCGCCAACCCACCTGGGCGCAGTCCATCGCCCAAGGAGAAGGAGACGTCGTACTCCCGCATGATGTCGCAGATCTCGTCGAAGTGCGTGTACATCGGGTTCTCCTTGCCGTGCACCAGCATCCATTTGGCGAGCAAGGAGCCACCGCGGCTGACGATCCCGATGAGACGCTCCTTCACGTAGGGGAGGTGCTCCCGCAGCACGCCCGCGTGGATGGTGAAGTAATCCACCCCCTGCTTGGCCTGGTGCAGCAGGGTCTCCATGATGATCTTGTCCGTCAGATCCTCGATCCTGCGGCCCAAGATCATCGAGTAAATCGGCACCGTCCCGATCGGCACGCGGGAGTTCTTGATGATGGCCTCGCGGCAGGCGTCCAGGTCACCGCCAGTGGACAGATCCATCACCGTGTCGGCGCCCCAGCGCTCGGCCCAGCGGAGCTTCTCGACCTCCTCCGCGGTCCCCGAGGAGACGGGGGAGGCGCCCATGTTGGCGTTGACCTTCGTCTTGCCGGCGCGCCCGATGCACATCGGGTCGAGCTGAAAGCCGAGGTGCACTTTGTTGGCGGGGACGATCATGCGCCCCGCCGCGACCTCGTCGCGCACCTGCTCGGCGGTGAGGTGCGGCTCCCGCTCGGCCACCCGCCGCATCTCCGGCGTGACGACGCCGAGGCGGGCGTGCTCGAGCTGCGTCACCGGAGTGAAGCCCTCCGGGGCGATCCAGCGCCCGTCGGACTGACGCCACCCCGCGGGCATGAAATCCCACGCCGTCTTGTCGCTCGGCTGCGGCATCCCCGGCGTGTCCGGCGACGAGAAGGTGCGCGACCCTCCCACGTCCGCCCGATTCGAGAAGGATCCGGGGTTCGTCCCTTCCCCTCGACTAGATGGATTGAAGGCTCCCTTGAGTGGCAGGTCGTAGCTCATCGTTCGACTCCCCTGGCGGCGTGGGGAGGAGCGACCGCTGCCACTCGCTTCCCTCCGCCGGCATGATCCGGATCAGGTTCAACGGGTACTTCTCAGTGGGCCGCGCCGTCGTGCGGCTCGGTCCACGCCCCGAGCGTGCCGTTACTGTAGGCGAGCCACCGTGCCCTGGCCAGGAGCGCCCTGGCCAGGAGCGCCCTGGCCAGGAGCGCCCTCCGTCGGCCCGGGCCGGTCGTTGCCTGACGGATGGCTTGCGGGTAGCGAGAGACCCATGTCCCTCGTCACCATCAGCAGGAGCCTCGGGCGCAAGATCGACCTGCTCCAGTTCGCCGAGCCGGTGGCCCATGTTTACAACCCTCTGCGCTACGCGCGGCGCCCCCACGAGCGCTACCTGGAGCGCTGGGGCGGCGGGCCCAAGGAGGTGGTGCTGCTCGGCATGAACCCAGGGCCCTTCGGGATGGCGCAGACCGGCGTCCCCTTCGGGGACGTGACCCTCGTGAGAGATTGGCTCGGGATCGAAGGGCCGGTCGACGGCTCGGGGCCCTGCCACCCCAAGCGCCCCGTGCTCGGGTTCGACTGCCCGCGCAGCGAGGTGAGCGGCTCGCGGCTCTGGGGCTGGGCGCGAGAGCGCTTCGGGACGCCCGAGCGCTTCTTCTCGCGGTTCTTCGTGGTGAACTATTGCCCGCTGTTCTTCGTCGACGAGGGCGGGCGCAACGTCACTCCAGACAAGCTCCCCGCGGCGGAGCGCGAGCCCCTGCTGGCCCTGTGCGACGCGGCCCTGCGTCGGGTGGTCACCGAGCTCGAGCCGCGCTGGGTGATCGGCGTCGGCGGCTTCGCCCACAAGCAGGCCGAGCGAGCCCTCGCGGGGACGGACGTCTCCCTCGGCTCGATCCTCCATCCGAGCCCCGCCTCCCCCCTGGCGAACCGCGGATGGGCGCCAGAGGCGGAAAAACAGCTCCGGGCGCTCGGGATCCGGCTGCCGTGAGCCCGCCCGGGGGTCGCCGATTCCACGCGCGCTTCAGGCCGTGTTAAGAGCGCCCCCGTGCTGCCTTCGTTCACCTGGGACGCCAGTCCCATCGCCTTCGAGATTCCCCGCGGTCCCCTGCTCCTCGTCGTGGGCGGGATCGCTCTCGTCATGCTCATCAGCGGCCTGGCCAAGCGTCAGGGCGACGTGGCGCTGTTCGGCCTGATGATGGGCGCCGTCCTGGCGGTCGCGTCTCGGTTCCTGCCGGACCCCATCGGCATCCGCTGGTACAGCTTGCTGTTCGTGGGGGTGTTCTTGGGCGGCTACGCCCTCCTCAACTGGCAGATCCGCCGCGGCGGAGGGCCGGAGGAAGCGGCCGGCGACTTCATCGTCTACGGCGTCCTCGGCGTGCTGGTCGGCGCCCGCCTCGGGCACGTCATCTTCTACGACCTCGACAAGGCCATCGCGGATCCCTTCTGGGTCTTTCAGATCTGGACGGGCGGGCTCGCCAGCCACGGCGCCGTCGTGGGTCTCATCGTGGCGATGTGGCTGTTCACCAAACGCAGAGGCATCCCCTTCCTCGAAGGAGCGGATCGCTTCGCGTTCTCCGCGGCGCTGGGCGCGACCCTCGTGCGTATGGGGAACTTCCTCAACTCCGAGATCGTCGGGCGTGAGGTCGCCGATCAGAGCTGGGGCGTGCGCTTCCCCCGCTACGACGTGAACGCCCTCGAGGCTCCCCTGCGCTATCCGACGCAGCTCTTCGAGGTGGCCCTCGGCCTGATCGTGATGGCGGGGCTCTTCCTCGCCGATCGGTGGCTCGGCAAGGAGAAGCGCCCCCGCGGGGCGCTGATCGCCGTCTTCTTCGTGCTCTACTTCCTCGGGCGCTTCACCGTCGAGTTCTTCAAGGAGTTCCAGACGGGGCTCGACGAGACGTCCCCCCTCACCATGGGGCAGTACCTGTCCATCCCCGCCTTCCTCCTCGGTGTGGTCGGGCTCGTGTGGGTCCTGAAGCGGAAGGAGCCCGCGGGCTGGCCCCAGGACGACGAGGACGACCTCGACGACGAGGATGA
>JAEWOQ010000470.1 GCA_023460875.1 Pseudomonadota bacterium | reverse complement strand
ATCCCCTATCCGGACGCCGTCGCGGCGCGACCCGACGCCATCGTCGCCACCGGGCGCAGTGACTTCCCCAACCAGGTCAACAACGTGCTCGGCTTCCCGTACATCTTCCGGGGCGCGCTGGACGTGCGAGCCAGGTCCATCAATGAGGAGATGAAGCTCGCGGCCGCCCACGCCATCGCCGGGCTGGCCCGCGCCGAGGTCACCGAGGACGTGCTCCGCGCCTACGGGCAAAAGCGCCTGAAGTTCGGGCCCGAGTACATCATCCCCAAGCCCTTCGACAGCCGCGTCCTGTTCTGGGTCGCCCCAGCGGTAGCGGAGGCGGCCTTGCGCTCCGGCGTGGCGCGGGACTCGATCGACGTCGAGGACTATCGAAACCGCCTCTACCGGCAGCTGTCTCCTGCCCGTCGCGTCCTGTGGAACATCACCGAGGCGGCCAAGTCGAGCCCGTGTCGCATCGTGTACCCGGAGGGCGACCACGAGAACCTCATCCGCGCCGCGCGGCGTGTGGTCGACGCCAGGGTGGCGCAGCCGATCTTGCTGGGCACTCCCGAGCGCATCCTGAGCCGCGCCCGCGCCGCTGGCATCAGCCTCGAAGGGGTCGAGCTGGTGGATCCGAGGCGCGATGCGAAGCTCGAGTCCTACGCACACCACTACTGGGAGCGACGCTGTCGCAAGGGGGTCACCCAGGAGGAGAGCGTCCGCGAGCTGCAGCGCTTCCGCACCAGCTTCGGCATGATGATGGTGGAGCTCGGCGACGCCGAAGGCATCGTGGCGGGCGCGCGCCAGGACTATCCTGCCACGATCCGACCGGCGCTGCGCATCATCGGCACGCGGCCCGACGTCCGCAAAGCCTGCGGCATGTACATGGTGATCACCAAGACGCGCGTCACCTTCTTGGCCGACACGACGATCAACATCGACCCCGACGCCCAGACCTTGGCGGAGATCGCCCGGCTCGCCGCGGAGCGCGTGCAGGAGCTCGGGCTCGAGCCGCGTGTCGCCATGCTCAGCTTCTCCAACTTCGGGGACGCGCCGCACCCCGCGTCGCGGAAGGTCGCAGAGGCGACCGCGCTGGTGAAGCAGAGCTGCCCGGAGCTGATGGTCGACGGCGAGATGCAGGCCAACGTCGCGATGGATCCGCGGGAGCGCCAACGCTATCCCTTCAGTGATCTGCGCGGGCCCGCCAACGTGCTCATCTTCCCGAACCTCGACGCGGGCAACGCGGCCTACAAGCTGCTCGCGACGGCGGGCGGCGCCGACGTCATCGGGCCCATGCTGCTCGGCATGAACAAGCCCGTGAACGTGCTCCAACAAGGCGCCAGCGTGGACGCGATCGTGCACATGACCGCGATCACCGTGAGCCAGGCCCAGCGCAGCCGGAACAACGGGGCTGGTTGAGCTCTGTTGTTCCGCTGCGCCGCCGCTGTGCTGACCGCGCTCAGCGCCGCCGCGCCGCTGTGCTGCCGGCGCTGTGCTGCCCGCGCTCAGCGCCGCCGCACCGTCGGCTTCGCTGGCTTCGTCGGCGTCACGCCCCCGCGCTTACCCGCCAGGAGGTCGCCGAGGCTCCCCAGCGAGCCGCTCTGTTGGCCCGGCTGCTTCGAGAACTCCCGATAGTTGCGCCGCTCTTGGACCCCTGCCACCTGGCCCACGCTGAAGCGCAGGCGCCCGCTGGCGGGATCCCGCGCCACGAGCACGACCTCGAGCTTGCGCCCCACGGGATAGGCGCGGCGGTGATCTGCGCCGGGGGGGAGATCCAGCTCCCGCACGGGGACCATGCCCTCGCCCTTGGGCGTGCCCACGATGAGCCCCCCGGAGACGTGCCGTACCACCTCTCCCTCCAGGATCTCGTCCTTCTCGGGCGCCGGCGAGGCATCCGCGGGGAGCAGAGACTTCACGGACAGGCGGATCGAGAGGCCTTTGTCGGTCTGCTCCACGGAGACCACCTGCGCTTCGACGTTCTCACCGACCTGCAGCACGTCCTCGACGCGCTCTATGCGCTGACGCGCCAGCTCGGAGATGTGCACGAAGCCCTCGGCTCCGCCGAGATCGATCACCGCGCCGTGCCGCAGCGCTGCCTTCACCGTCCCGGCGACGGTCATGCCGACCTCGAGGTTGGACAGCAGCTGCTGCTCGGCCACGCGACGCTGATCTTCGAGCAGAGCGCGCCGCGACACGATCACGTTGCGCCCCTCTTCCTTGATCTCCGTCACCTTGAAGTCGATGTGCTGACCTACGTAGCCCTCGAGGTTCTCGACGTAGCCTCGCTCGATCTGCGAAGCGGGGCAGAAGGCGCGCGTGGATCCGATCTCCACGGAGAGGCCGCCCTTCACCGCCTTCGTCACTAGACCGTTGACCGGCGTGCCGGACTCGCGAGCCAACTGCAAGGTCGCGAGGTCCACCGCTCCGCCCCCGCGGCCGAGGGACAAGGTGAGGAGCGGGCCATCGGCGCGGGGGTTCATCACCGTCGCTTGCACCTGATCGCCGACCTGGATCGGGCGATCGACGAACTCGACGAGATCGATCTGACCATCCGCTTGCACACCCACGTCCAGAAAGACAGAGCCGCCGCTGATGGCGATCACGCGTCCCTCGACGACCTCGCCGGCGCTCAAGCGTCGACGCGCGCGGGAGTCTCCGGCGCTGGAGGCCGACTCGAACATGGATGCGAAGTCGTCTGTGCTCATGGCGCCCGGAGCATGCCACCACTCGTCCAATCGACAAGCCCGACGAGACGACGAAGGCGACGAAGATGACCCATCGACGAGCGCTCCCGACCGCTGCTCGGGGCAGCCCGAGCGGCGTCGCCCGAGGCCCGTTGCGGCGGGCGATCGGGCGGGACGACGGCGCCGAGCGCCCTTGCGTTTCTCGGTTCGTCCCGGCATGCAAAGCGGATGAGGCGCGAGACGGGACGGGCGGTGCGGAGGGTGGCTTGTCTGGCCGCCCTGTGGGTCTCGAGCAGCGGCCTGACGGAGGCGTCCACACAGACGAGCTCCCAGGCGCTCCTGGCCCCAGTTGGTTCCAGCGGCCTGGCCCCCTCCGGAGA
>JAEWOQ010000469.1 GCA_023460875.1 Pseudomonadota bacterium | reverse complement strand
TTCCCGACGACGGACGCCGACGCGGTCTTCTTCGGCCCCGACACGTACCGCTTCTGCGCCTTGCTCGAGCGCGCCGCGGGCCGTCCCCGGCGCGTCGTCGACGTCGGCTGCGGGAGCGGTGTCGGAGGGCTCCTCCTCGGTGGGCCGGGCGTTGGGGGACAGGGGATCGGCGGACAGGGCGTCGCGACGCGGATCGTGCTCTCGGACGTCAACCAACGCGCTCTCTGGTTCGCCCGCGTGAACGCCGCCCTCGCGGAGATCGACGCCGAGATCGTGCAGAGCGACGTGCTGTCGAAGGTCGAGGGCGAGGTGGATCTGGTCGTCTCGAACCCTCCGTACCTGCGCGACGACGCCGCGCGCGTCTATCGGGAAGGCGGCGGCGCCTACGGCGAAGGGCTCGCCGTTCGTATCGTGCGAGAAGCCCTCGAACGCCTCGCGCCCGGTGGGCGACTGCTGCTCTACACAGGGGTCGCCGTGGTCGCCGGAGAGGACCAGCTCTACGGCGCCGTGCGGTCGCTGCTGGAGGCCGCGAGAGCCCGCTACGACTACACGGAGCTGGATCCGGACGTCTTCGGGGAAGAGCTCGAACGGCCGACCTACGCTTCCGTCGATCGATTGGCCGCCGTCGCGTTGCACGCCCAGCTCCCCTGATCCAAGGTGCTCACATCGTGACCATGAACGCACGAAGCGCCCGCACGCTTCGCAATACGAAGCAGTCGCAGGGGCGACGGGGGGATGCTTGGGGTGCAGGAGCGACGCCCGAGGCGTTGCATCGCGCGCTGAACGACTTCAACCGCCTGCGCCTGCAGCCGACGGGGACCCCAGGAGGCTGGGAGGATCGCCTGCGTCGCGAATATCAGATGCGGCTCGTGGAAGGCAGCTTCGTGGAGGCCGAGCGCACCGCCCTCCGCGGCCAGCTCGCGACGATCCCCTCGGAGCCCGACGCCTTCGTCGCCTGGTTCGAGGCGCTCTTGGATCACGGCCCCGGACAAAACGATCCGCTCTTTCCTTGGCTCGCGCGCGCGGCGACGCTCGCGGACATGCGCTGGTTTCTGGAGCAGGAGATCGCCGGCGAGGCGGGCTTCGAGGATCTCGTCGCGCTCACGCAGCTCAAGCTGCCCGTGCGCCCGAAGCTCGAGCTGGCGCGCAACTACTGGGACGAGATGGGGCAAGGGCACGCGGGAGGCATGCACGGCCCGATGCTCGAGCACCTGGCGGCGACCCTGGAGCTCGACGCCCGCGGCGAGGTGGTCTGGGAGAGCCTCGCCCTGGCGAACCTGATGTTGGCGCTGGCCATGAACCGCCATTACACGTACCAGGCCATCGGCGCGCTCGGCGTCATCGAGCTGACCGCTCCCGGCCGCGCCGAGCACGTGAACGCGGGCCTGAAGCGCCTCGGCGTGAACGGTGAAGCGCGCCGCTACTTCGCCCTCCACGCCACCCTCGACGTGCGTCACTCCATCGCCTGGAACCGCGAGGTGCTGCGCCCGCTGGTCGCCGCCGACCCGGCCTGCGCTCCCCTCATCGCCGAAGGGGCGCTCCTGCGTCTGCGAGCGGGCGCGCGCTGCTTCGAGCGGTACCGCGCCGAGCTCGGGACCGAGCGCGGTTTCGGGCGTCGACGACGTCCTGCGACGCCCCGCTCCTAACTATCGGTGTACAGCTCGACCTAGTCGTACGCCCGCTACGGGCGCGTCAGCGGCCTCCGCAGCGCAGGAACTCGAGGTTCGTGTGCACCACGAAGGACGACATCGTCGCGCGGCGCTCCGCGTGGAAGAGGTCGATGGGGTACTCCTCGCCCTCGACCAGGTCGAACTCGGCGGCGCGCTCGGCGAGGAGGAAGGTCGCGGTCATCGGCGCGTGGACTCCGCCCAGGTCGATCGCGAGGCGCCCGTTGATGTACACCCACAAGTCGTCGTCCCCGATGAACGTGAAGGCGGCGTCCGGCCGCCCATCGTAGCGGAAGGTCGCGTGCAGCTCCGTCGTGAACCCGTAGTTGTGATACATGCCCTCGTTGCCGAACCCGAGGTCGTCCACCGGGAAGAACTCGGTGCTCCCGAAGCGGAGCTCCACCTCCCCCGTCTCGAGCTCGAGGGTGAGGCCGAAGGTCTCGTTCACCCCGTCGACGTCTTCGTACCATTGGGCGAAGCTGTCGCTCGAGTGGACGGTCCGTGGCTCGCCGACCGCGAGGGTCGGCTTGCCCTCTAGACCGAGCACGGGCTCCACCAGACCGAGCTCACCGTCCCCCCAGAACATTTCGAAGTCTGGGTGTCCTCCCTCCTGGTCGCCCCGCCGGAAGTCTCGGACGACCCCCACCAGGGCGTTGCAGGAGGAACCGTCGGGGGAGCGCTGGTAGCCCGCCTCCTCCACGGGAGTCACGCAGAACCTCCCCGTGTCCGCGCCGGTGCAGCTGGGCGCTACGGGATCCTTCGTCTCCTCTTCGCCGGACCCGCAGGCCGCGAGGATCGAGACAATCACAGAGATCGGCCAGGATACGAATCGGCTTGTCATGATCCCCTCCTTGACCGGCCGGGTTCTGGTCATCGGCCCGACCGGGTCGCCGGGGACGAACGGCACGCGCCTCCACTCCACGCCTCCCGGGCCCAGCCTGCGACGTCACCGTCCGAACACTCGGCCTCCACGCCGCCCCCGCTCACTTCACCGCTCACCGAGACGACGGGCGTCCAGGCAGCGTCTGCCCACGCCGAGGCGCTGGAGAGCGAGGCGGCCGAGCGTCTCCGGCCCCGTTGCGTCCCCGCGGTGCCCTTCGCTACTCTGGAAAGGATGCCCATGTGCGCCTCCAACACGCCCTCAGATTCCTCCTTTCAGACGTTCGGCCGGGCTCTCCCGGAGAGGAGCGCCCCGTGAGCAGCATCCTCGTGGACAGCAGCCGCTGGCCCCTGGTGCGGGTGCGTCTGCCCCCCAGCGTGACCGACGACGAGGTGCGGCAGTACCTCGACGAGCTGGGAGAGCTCCGCGCCCGACGGGAGCCCTACGGGCTCATCATCATCGCCGATGAGTCCCGCGGCTTCACGGCGAAGCAGCGCCAGATGCAGGCCGACTACATCGCCTCGGGGGCGGAGATCAGCCGCAAGTACTTGAAGGCCTTCGCCTTCGTCGCGGAGTCGGCCATGCAACGGGGCATGCTCACGGCCATCTTCTGGCTCCGCGCCCCCGAGTGGCCCCACCGGGTGTTCCGCACGGTCGAGGAAGCCTCCGTGTGGGCGCGCACGCTGGTGGAGGAGGGGCGCTCCTCCAC
>JAEWOQ010000468.1 GCA_023460875.1 Pseudomonadota bacterium | reverse complement strand
CCGGCGGCGGCGCCCGCCACGCCACGTTTGGTGGACTCGTTTCGGATCACCCGTGCGAGGTACGCGCGGCCTGTCTGGAGGGCGAGGGAGTTCGGAAGTTTCATCTACGTTTGCTCCTTGTGAGGGGCGTGCTTGCCCAGAGTTCTTATCCCCTGCTGGCCCCCTATTTTTCAGACCCACCTCGGCCGCCAGCGAGGTCACCTAGATGCGTATTTCGCGCCGCCTACGACCTGCAGGAGCGGCCCCTGCAGGTCGCTTACGCAGATCCCACGTTTCGCTTTGAGCACGTCCACCGGCTTCGGATCGCTCCGCCATGCGCGGCCGCGCATTCTGATGCTCGCTCCGTCTCGCGATGGCGGCTCAACGCACCGCCGCTGGCATCTGCGCTGAGCCCCGTCGGGGTCCAAATTCTTCTCAGCGGCACACCACCCACAAGCCTCGCCCCGACTCCGCACTCGCAAGCACGTCCTGCAGAGACGCGCCTCCGTAGACAACCCTCAGGTAGGCTTCATCACCCAGCCGGAGAACTTCGACCGCGCGCCGGAACGTACGCGTTGCTATCCCAAACTTCGACGCCAGGCTGGTCCACTGCGGATCGGTGGCCGCGATTCCGGGGTAGAGAAAACCCAGTTCGACGCACACGCGAGCACAAATCAGGGCGGAAGCTCCCTCAGGCAGACATCCTCGACGAAGATAGTTCCCGCGGAAGGCGGCGGCGAAAGGGTCGTCGTCGTCCCCGATGACGACAAACTTTGGTTCGACCCCTGCTTCGATGGCAGCGCTCAAGCGCGCGCGCCCATCCACGACGGAGCCGTCAGAACTAACCAAGATGGGATGGGCGGGGTCGAAGCCCCCTCCCTTCATGACGCTAACAAGCGCTCGATATAGGTGCGGGAGCATCAGCGGGAACATGTTCGCAGCTGGGTGCACACGGTGCCCTCCGATCTCCTCCAGGTACTCTCTCGGAACTCTCATTGTCTTCTCCGGAAGTTGCCTGCGACAGTGCAGGTGCCCCGAGCTTTGCTCCTGGCGCGCCCGAACCGCGAGCGGCTCCGGACACCTTCGGAGGTGTCCGCTCGCACCCGACTTTCGTAACAGAACCCTCGCTGCTCCCCAGGAACGTAACCGGGTCAGCGTTCACCGAAGCGAGGGCGCCGCACCAACGAACTGGCGACCGTTTACGGAGACAACAGGAGGCGACGGATCAGGCGACGCCTGACTTTCTCCGGCAACAGCCTCCACGCACGACTCAATGTACGCTTCAGCTCCCAATAGAGCTCGACCCACTCCTCGCCCCCTGAATCTGCCTGGGGCAGTCGCACGAACAGTTGCCGCACCATCTCGTGCGCTTCTTTCGGGGCGATGGTCCCCGGGTTTCGCCCCTTGATCCGGGGTCCCGAGCGGGCAAGCGGCGCAAAGTCCGTGAGCTTTGCTCGCCCTTGCACGACTTGCCGCAGCTGGTCTCGACCGTACTGGTGCAGCACGGCGAGCGCCCGTTCGAAGGAGCGCGTGCTGACCCCGTACTCCGCCGCGAGCTTCGCGGCGAGCTTCCCAGCGCCATGTGGCGCTCCCAGCTGGCCCCGCTCCTCAGCGATCAGGACCGCAGCAGCCGCTCGCGGCCCGCCTCCCCCTACCCGCCGCGCGCAGTTGCCTCGGTAAACCGCGAGCAGAGCGTCTTCACCTGACCCGAGGGTCGTGAAGACAGGTTCCACTCCCGCCTCTATCGCCGCTCGCAGCCGCGTCACCCCGTCGATGACCACACCGTCCTGCCTGATGATCGGATGGTTCGGGTCGAACCCGCTCGACTTCATGTCCTCGACCATGGCGCGGTGCTCGCGTTCCGATGGCGCCGGGAACATCGCCGCCATGGGGTGCACCTCATGGCTCCCGATCCGTATCGTCTCTGCCTTCGCGTTCTCTTTGCTCATCTCGTTGTCCTTTCGAGGTTCCTAGCCACAGGCCTTCCTGAGCTTCCCCGCAAGCTCGCCCGGCGGACAGCCACGGCGGACACGTCCCAACCTGTCCGCCGCTCCGGGCGAGCAAGCCCGCGCCCCGGCGGACACCTCTCATCCCGTCCGGTGCCCGTGGATCGCCCGAACTCCCTTGCCCATGCTCCCTCTCCGTGAGACCCCGACTGCAGCCCTGCGATCCCCGGCCTCGCCTGCACTGGACGCAGGCGCTCCGCGCCGCCGAAGCGCTCCCGCTTCCGCGGCGCTCGGATGAACTCGCGGACCTACTCCTCGACGTGATCGCGTTTCAATACGCGGCCGAGCGAGTCTCCCAGGCGAAGGGCTGGAACACCCCTGGCGTCGATGGACGTAGGCTCAGCGAGCTCGCCTCCAGCGGTCTCGACGAGCTCGCTGGCGTTGTCCACCGCCAGGTGCGGACCGGGCAGTACGAGCCCAGCCGCCTCCGCAGGGTCACGATCCAGAATGGTCGCCGAACGATAGGTATCCCCACGGCGGTGGACCGGGTCGTGCAGCACGCTCTCGGCGCCGTCTTGGAAGGCGCCATCGAGTCCCGCCTCGGACCGTACACCTACGGGGCGCGCCAAGGATTCGGGCTCGTGAGGGCCATCGAGGAGTCTGTCCACGCGATATCGGCAGACGCGCCACAGCAAACCTACGTGCTGCGCCTCGACATTCGGCAGTTCTTCGATCAGATCGTCCACGACAAGCTGCTCGGCATGCTCGACGGCCTTGTTGGCACCGGGCTCGTGACGAGTCTGCTCAGGGAGCAGCTCCGATGCTGGGCGCCATCTCCTGGGCGCGGCATCCCGCAAGGCGCGCCCCTATCCCCCGCGCTGGCGAACCTCTACCTCGCCGATCTGGATGCGGCTTTCGAGCACCGCGAGGACGTCCTCCTCGTCCGATACCTCGACGACCTCCTCGTCCTTGTCGATGGATCGCAGACCTGCCCACAAGCAGTCCTGGCCGAGATCAACGCGCACCTCGACAGCCTCAGCCTCGACCTCAACGTCGACAAGACGTCCATCGGACCCCTGGATCGCGGGTTCGTCTTCCTTGGCCTTCGCTTCACGATAAACCCGGATGGCACGGTCGCCCTTTTCATCCCCGAGTCCCGCCGCAAGCTGACCCAGGATGGAAAGCCCGCACCGCTGTCATCCACCCACATACGCCTCGGAGTCCAGGCGGTCCCCCTACAGGAACCGGCTGCTACCCCAAGCGTCAACAAGGAGGTGACACAGGAGATCGATCGTTCGGGTTGGCGCGAAACGCACCAACCAGTGGTATCAGGGCGGGCGCAATCGCATCCTCGGAGCGGTTGCGTCGGCCCACATAGTTTCACGCTGCCTCGAGCATCCCGAGCGCTTGGTCGCCTACGGGCTGAGCTCACCACGTGGAAGGACTACTGGGGAGCGGAGCTCCAGAGGATCCAAGAACAGATCCAGGTCTGCAACCTGGAGATGCAGGCCGTCCGGGCGCGGCTGCTGGTGCACCTGGCCGACGTGACCAATGTGCGACTCGAGCAAGCTTTGGCGAAGTCGCCGGCTTACCAGTCCCTCGTGGCAGCGCGAACTGACCTCAAGGCCCGCGCCACAGAAGCGAATCAAGAGCTTGCCATTCTCCAGGAGCAGCTGGCCGGGATCGATGCCGAGATGCTCAAGAGATGCGAGGCAAGAGGGATCAAGACGGTCCTCGGCCGAGCGCACCTGACGCGGCAGCCCCTCCGCTCTGCTCGGCGCAGGCGCCCTGCGCGCCAGTGAGCCGTCCGCGGCTACGCTGACGCACGAAACTGGGTGAGGTCCCGGGGAGGAACGTCCGAGGACTGCTTTGCCCGCGGCGCTGGCGATGTCCTGGTGCCCGACAACCCTGACTACCTCGCCGATCTCCTGCACGGCCACGCGTTGGCTGCGGTTTCGCCGGAGCGGATTGGGGGACGGAACACGTCTCCAAGCTTGACCGCCGCAGCATGGGCGCCTCCTCGATTTCCGCGAGGAGCCTCCGACGACAGTCCAGCGCCAGGACCAAGATGCGCCGTCATTCCGCCGCCCAGCCACTCGGCGTCCGGCCCCGTTGCTCTGCCGAGTGGCAGGTCTGGGGAAGGTGCGGGTCGCGAGTCCGCTGGAGAGCCCGAAAGGAAGGTCGCGCCTCGCCCGAGGCTCAAGGGCCTTGAGTTCCGTCTCACTGAGGGTCCGCCAGGGTCCGCCCCCCTGTGTCAGGAGAGTTGCCGCTTGAGCTGAGTTGACCAGTTCGGGACGAGAGGGCCAGCGAGGCCGTGGATTACAGCGAGAGTTTCAAAGCGGAGATGGTTCGGAAGATGACGGGACCACCGGCGATGAACGCGAACCGACTGCCGGAGCAATGCGGGGAGCAGCCCATGTTGTCGAAGTGACTTCGGGAAGCGAAGCTGTGGGCGATGACGACGGAGCAGAAGAAGTTGCCATCGCGGAAGACATGGTCGGGGACCGAGAAGCTGCGGGTGGTGCTGACCGCAGCGGCTGCGGGTGAGCGCGGGCGTGGCGAGGTCCTGCGGCGCGAGGGCTTCAGGAAGCCGACTTGAAGCGCTTCGAGGAAGAGCTTGCAACATCGGTCGAGGCTCCCAAGCCGCGCGCAGCCCCCTCGGACAAGAAGCGGATCAAGGAACGGGAGCGAGAGCTACGGCGGGGACAACCTTGACACTCACCGCGCCCATGCCGACACTTGATGAGCGCACGATTTGGCTCGACGGGCTCTGTCGGAGTACAACTGCGAGAAGTCCACGAATCCCGCCTCTGGCTCTAGGGGACCAATGATCCACAAATACCGCGCGCAGTTTCTGGTCAGTTCCGAGCAAGGACCCGCTACCGTGGAGCAAGTTCAACAGGTCGTCAGAGACTGGTTGACCGCCAAGGGCGAGAACCCACCGGAAGGAACAATCGAGAACCAAGGGGACGTTCCCCTGAGCCCTAACTCCAGCATCTCTGTGCGCCATGACATAGTGGAGAACGAAGAGCAGTGGGCGCTCCGCTACCACCGCGCGGATGGAGCAGAGCCGGTTTCCTGGGTTGTCGATATCGCGGCCAGCTGCAGCGAACGCTCCACCACGGCGTGTGTTGCTATGGGGGTTGAACTGGACATGCACCGAGCCGTTCCCCTCGCGCGCCGCCTCCGTCCGCCCGCGATTGTCGCTCGCCTCTCAGAGCGACTCAATCTTTCCGCCGGGTGTCGCGTCACCGCGACACCGCACACGGTCGAGCGGGGCCAAGAGCGAAAGCTGTTAACCTGGGCTCAATCGGAAGAACGACAACTCCCTTTGGTTGTCGTGACGACGGACCCGTATACCGAGAAACCATTACTCGATCCGAATAGTCTTCAGCGCCTGCTCCTGGGGCTGGGAGAAGTCACCGTTCTACCCAAATACAGCAGCCTAGAGCTAACGCGGGCACTGACGGAGCTACTAGGCGGCCGGCAGGACGCTAAGCTCTGGACCGTATACAACGGCGCCGTCAGAGTTTACTGGCCGGGATTCGACGTCATGTCGAGCACAGCGTCTCCATTCTCGCACAAACTGTGGCTTCCTGACGAAGACGGTCGACTTCGAGGTGCTGACGAAGAATTGCTGGGCCTCCTTGCCTGGGCAGCGGTACATCGCAAGTACGACAAATGGACAGACTTCCGCAGCATTGAACGCAAGCGTGACATTGAAGAACTTGCGCGCCTTTCGAATATGGCAAACGGCGCTTCTTCTCCAGCGCTTCTCAGGCTCCAGAACGAAATGACCGAACTGCACAAGCAGTTGGACGCAAGCGCGGACGCCTTGGACACGGCGCGAAAGAACGAGGAAAACGCGTGGGCCCAGTTTCGGGAAAAATCGGAAGAGAACAGAACCCTTCGCAACGCTCTTCGTTCACGCAACGCAACGCAGCAGGACCTTCTGCCCACCGATGCCCGGGGCGCGGTGGAGCGCGCCAGTCGTGACTTCCCGAGCACGCTGGTGCTCGCGCGTAATTTGCAGATCGACACCGACGAGGATGGCGATTATTGGTACCGCGTCCTAGCGGCGCTGCACGACCTAGTCTCCGATGGAGGACGTGCGAACGTAGATCATCGCCTACGGGAGATGCTTCTGCGACGCGGCCATAACGGAAAGGGAGCCAAGCACGGAGATACCCAGATCGAGGGGATCGTTCCAAGTTCGATGGAACGTCTGCATCTTCGATGGCGGCTTCACATGAAGAGCGGGCCGGAGGGCGAGACCGAGTCAATCTACTGGGAATTCCTGCCGGGAGGACAAAGCATACTCGTCGGAAGGATCGGGAGGCACGCTTAATGCTTGCCCCGCGCCGGGCCCTCCAAGGAGGTCGCGAAGACTGTTGCAGACTCGAGCAAGGTAGCTGAACGACACAAAGTACGGCTTGGCGACCGCCCTCATCGGCTCTGCCCAAACCTGCGCGTAGAACTCGTCGCGGGTCACAAATGGCATGGAGCCCCGGCCCTCGACGCTAGGGGGAGTCCCCGGTTTCAGGAGAGCGGCAGAAGGTCATCCAGCCAAGTCTTGAAGCAGGCGACGTGAAGGTGCGCGAGGTAGCCCGTGGGGGCCCCGCGCGTGGGGCCAGCTCCCGGATGAAAATCACCCTACGGCCCCGCCGCTCAACCCGGCCTCCAGCCGCAGCGGCAGGCGAGACGGGCCCTGTGTCTGGAGCAGGCGCAGCCAACTCGCGTCCGCCCTACCGCTCGCCCTCCTCTTCGAGGAGCTCAGCCACCATCCGCTCCGCGAGCACCTTCAGATAGGCGGAGAGCGCCGCAGCGGCTGCCGCCCGACGAGCCTCTGACCCGACCCGGATTTTCGGCATCCATTTTTGCCCCATCGCCCCGTTCCTGCCGGTTTCCACCGGTTCCGCGCGGTCCGCAGAATGCGAAAACCGCCCGTTTTCGAGGCCCGTGGCACGTGCGCCCCGGCCTCCGGAGCCGAAGGTCAAAGGTTCGAATCCTTTCGGGCGCGCAGGTTCCACGAGGTTCCACGAAAAAAGTCACCACCCGAAAGGTGGTGACTTTTCTCTTGCGAGTTCCTCGTCGACCCCGGTCCGCTCTGCGTGGTGCGGCTCACTCAGAGGAGCTTGGGACTCGATGACGCGGCTCTCGACCAGCGCCGGCGCGGGAGGCCCTTCGAGGAAGCCACCCGCGCCGTGCTCGCCGCGCTCAGCGCACGTGGATGTCCGGCTCGGGGGGATCC
>JAEWOQ010000467.1 GCA_023460875.1 Pseudomonadota bacterium | reverse complement strand
CCTCGGGGGGATCCTGTTCGTCTTGTTCGCCTGCCTCCGGATCGTTGTCGCTCTTCTGATCTTCCGGCGGCTCTTCGGCGAGGCGCCGTAGGGCGACGGCTCGGTTGTGGGCGGCGCGGCGCCCGATGTCGTCGATGGCGGGTTCGTCGGGGCCGGGCTCGGGCAGGCCCGGGATCAGCCGCAGCGCGGCGTCGTAGGCGGCGATGGCGGCTCGATGTTCTTTCCGTAGCAGCTCGAGGTTGCCCGTCAGGTAGTGAGCCCGGGCCCGGAGCGCGAGGGGAAGGGAGGTGTTCAGGGCGATCGGGCCGAGCACCCGCAAGGCGCAGTCGATGTGCTCCCGCTGCGCGGGCGTGGGGCCCTCCGGCGCAGCTCCCGTCATCCCTGGCGGGAGTTCCGGAGGTGTGGGGCCGCTGTCGGGATCGGGCCGCGCACTCGGCGTCGTGTCGCTCACCTCGAACAAGGCGAGCCCCAGATCGAAAGCGGCGTCGGGGAGCCGCGCCGAACGCTCGGGCGTGCCGATGACCCCCGCTTCGCAGGCGCCGGTCTCCAGGTATTCGGTCAGGAGGGTGAGGGCCGCCGCCGGTCGCCCGTCGTGCAGGGTCTCGATGGCTTCGTCGACGGTGGGAGAGTAGCGCTCGAAGATTGCGTCGAGGGTGCTCTCGATCCGCTCACAGCCGAGCAGTGAAGACGCGAGCAGCGCGGCGGTGGTCGTGGAGGCGAGCGAGCTCGCGCGCTTCCGGCGCCGCGCGCGCCGCGGCGGCGCAGAGGGGAGGGCGGGCTTGCGATTGGGGGCGGTCCCGATCATCGTCTCGATCAGGATCAAGACGAGGGCGAGGCCCAGCGGGTACGCGTACACGTCCGCGTAGATGGTCTCGACCTGCTCGCTGAGCTCTTCGGTCATCATCCGGCGGAGCTCTCGCGCCACCTCCTCGACCCCGGTGGTGCCCTTCTCGGCCCGGACCAGCTTACCGCCGCCCTTGGCCGCGATCTGGGCCAGCTGCGCCTCGCCCTCCGCCGTCAGAGCCGTCGTCAGCAGCTGCCCCGAGCTGTCCTGACGCAAGCCGCGCAGCTGGCCGTGCTCGTCCACCTCGGGGATCGGCTCAGGGCTCCGCCCGCCGATTTGCACCACGTGGACGGTGATGCGGTCCCGAGCCATGGCCTCGGCGAGGGCGACCGGATCTCCCTCCAGGTCTTCGCCATCCGTCACCAGCACGGCGACGCGCTCGTGCTTCTTGCTCTTCGGGTCCCGTTCGAGCAGCTGCCGCGCGGCGTCGAGCGCCCGAGCGATCGCAGTGCCGCCCACGGGCATGTCGTTGGGCTCGAGGCCGCGGAAGAACTGGGCCACAGCCGCGCCGTCGCTGGTGAGGGGAAAGCTCATCGGCGTGCCAGCGAAGGCCACGCCACCGAAGCGCGCGCCGCCGAGCTCTCGGATGAGCTGAGACATCTCCACCTTGGCTCGAGCGCTGCGCGAAGGCGTGACGTCCCGAGCGTACATGCTCTTCGAGAAATCGAGCACGAGCACCACGTCGAGGTTCGTCGCCGGGATCAGGCGCGTGCCTCGCCCGTATTGGGGCTGCGCCGCAGCGACGAACACCAGGCACAGGGCGAGGACGAGGAGCACCGCGCGGATCGCGCGGCGCGTCCCCGTCTTGGCGGTCTTCAAGCCTGTCACTAGCACCGGATCGCCGAAGCGACGCACGGCGCGCTGGTGGCTCCAGCCACCCCAGGTGAGGGCGAGCGCCACGACGAGCGCGAGGACCATCCCCCACAGCCAGCTCGCTTCGGCGAATCTCACGGGAACCTCCTCAGCACCAGGGCACCCAGCAACGCGTCGAGGGCGATGAGGAGAACGCCCGGCAACAGCAAGAACCGATACAGGTCTTCGAAGGTCGCTTGCGCTGCTTCGAAGCGGGTCTTCTCCAGTCGATTGAGCACGTCATGGAGGCTGGCCTGGAGCTCGGCGGCGTCGCTGGCCACGTAGCTCTTGCCGCCGCTGTCCTCCGCGAGGCGCTTCAGGAGCTCCGGATTCGTCGGGTAGCCACGGGACTCGTAGCGCGGCTGCCCGAGCAGGTCGAAGCCGCGGAACACACGGGCGTCGTCCCCTTCGCCGATCTGCACGGTGTAGACCTTGGCGTTCACGGTCGTGACCAGGTGAGCGCCGTGCTCCGGCGACAGCCGTCCACCCTGGTTGTCGCCATCCGTGAGGAGGATCACGGCCTTGCTCGTGGCGCTGCTGCGCCGGAGCCGGGCGGCGGACACGCCGAGGGCGTCCCCGATCGCGGTGCCGTGAGGATCGATCACCTCGAGCTGCATGCGGCTGACCAGGGAGTCGAGCAGCTGGTAGTCGAGGGTGGGGGGCGACAAGACGAAGGCGTCCTTGGCGAACACCACGATGCCGATGCGGTCCGACTTGCGCCGCGCGATGAAATCACGCAGCACGGCCTTCGCGGCGTCGACGCGCGCGGGCAGCACACCCCGCAGCCGCTCGCCCAAATACTTCTCGAGCTCCGGTGGCAGGTTGTCGATGACCGCCTCCATCGATCCGGAGAGGTCCAGGGCCACCACGAGATCGATGCCCTCCTCTTCGGCCACCGACGGGCGCACGCTGCTGACGGGTCGCGCCAGGGCCATGATGCAGAGCACGAGCCCGACGCTACGCAGCGTCCCTGGCACGTCCCGCAGGCGCGCGCGCCAACCCTGAGGCCCGCGCCCGAAGGGGGCGAGGGTGCCGAGGCGCAGGTGCGCCGAGCGCCGGTCCACACCCCACGTCGCCCTCCAGAAGACCCAGGGCACGAGCAGGAGGCCGAGCAAGGCCCACGGGTGCTGCCACTTGGCGACCAGCCAGTCAGCGCCGCGGGCGAGCCACGGGTAGGTGATGCCCGCCGCCAGGGCGAGCAGGGCCGTGAACGAGACGACGAGCACCCTCGCCAGCTGGCTTCTTCGAGGAGCCGGTTGCTCCCTGCGACGAACGTCGCGCGTCGGCGGGCTCATCGCCGTCCTCCCTCCTCCGGGGGCTCCGGCGTCTCCGAGGCCTCGTGAGACGTCGGTGAGGTGTTGGCAGCGCCGTCGGAGGACCTGGCAGAGGGATCGTAGGAAGGGATCGTCCGTTGGACGATGGTGCGCGCGCGCTCGAGGAAGTCGGCGCACTCTTCGGCGCTGGGGGTGAGGCGCGCGAACTTCACTAGGTCCGCTTGCTGGAGGAAGCTCTTGATCTGCGGGAGGTACGCGATGGGCGGGGTGATCGCCCGCAGCACGCGCAGGGTCTCTCGCGAGGTGCACTCGAGCCCGTCGAACCCGTAGCGGCGCCCCAGGTACTCGCGGATCACGTCTGCGACCCGCTCGAAGTGCTCATCGAAGCGCCCCGCCGCTACCAAGCCGGCGCGCTCGAGGTCGTAGAGCGCCTCCTCGGCGACCTCCCAGGGCACGCGCGGCGGCGGGGGGGCTGGCGTCGCGCGAGGTCTCCTGCGCCACCAGGTGAAGAGCCAGGCGAGCAGGGCCGCCAACACCAGCGCAGCGGCGCCGAACAAGAAGGCCTCCTTGGCGGTGGCCCAGACCTCGAGCTGCCGCCGTGGCTCAGGGTTCGGCTCTGGCGGCGCGTCGGGGTGGTTGGTGAGCGGATCCTCGACGGTGATGGTGTGCTCCTGCGTGCAGAGCACGAACACCTCACCGCTGGCTCGCGCCATGGCGATGGGGATCGAGGGCAGGACCAGCTCATGACGCCCTGCGTCCGGCGGGAGAGGCACGAGGGGGACCGTCAGTGTGGTGCGCGGCTGGTCCCCCTCCTCGCGCTCCAGCCGGGGAGGCGCGCTGCGCGCGTCGGGGAGGATGAAGTGCGCGCGCTCGAGCCGCTGCGCGTCGAGGCTGCTCGCCTCGACGCGCAGATCGCCCGGGAGCACGCGCTCTCCGGGCAGGTGCTCGATCGCGACGACGAGCTCCGCCACGTGACCTGCCGTGCCCCGTTCCGGGAAGCGCTCCTCTACCGGGGGGCGGCTGCGGCCGGAGGGCAGACGCTCGACGCAGCTTGCCGCTCGCGCCGAACTCCCCGGCGCCGCGCTCGCTGGAGTCGACGCTCCGAGGGTCGCCGCGGCGACGCCGAGCCAGAGTGAGCGCGCGCGGACGTTCATCGGTGAGCCCGCCGCGCGCGCTGCGCGAACAAGGAGCGCAGAGGGCCCACGTAGGGTTGATCCGTGCGCACGACGCAGTGGTCGAGCCCGAGCTTGCGGAAGGTGCGCACGTGAGCGGCTCGCGCCTGGCGCATGCTCTGCGCGTAGTGTTCTCGGACGGAGCGCTCGGAGGTGTCCACCACGACGGTCTGCCCCGTCTCGAAGTCCTCGAAGCTGGCGAGCCCGACGTCGGGGAGCTCCTCGTCCCGCGGGTCGACGAGCAGGATGGGGATGAGGTCGTGCTTCGCGGCGGCGAGAGCCAACGTGCGCTCGAAGCCCTCCGTGAAAAAATCGCTCACCAGGAAAGCCACGCTGCGGCGCCGCGCCACGTGCAGGAGCGTCTCTAGGGTGGCGCTCAGGTCCGTCCCGCCGCGCGTGGGCTCCGAGCCGAGGATCTCGCGCAGCACCCGCATGCCGTGCTTTTGTCCCTTCTTGGGGGGCACGATCTTCTCGACGTGATCGGTGCCCAGCACCAGGCCGACCCGATCCCCGTGGCGGATCGCCGAGAACGCGCACAGGGCCGAGACCTCGGCCGCGAGGCGGCTCTTCGTCATGCCGCGGGTGCCGAATCTCTGGCTGTGCGACAAATCGACGAGGAGCATCACGGTCATCTCGCGCTCCTCGATGAACACCTTCACGTAGGGTTCATTCATGCGCGCGCTGACGTTCCAGTCGATGGTGCGGACGTCGTCGCCGTGTTGGTAGTGCCGCACCTCGCTGAAGGCGAGGCCCTGCCCCTTGATCACAGACGTATAATTCCCAGCCAGCTGCTGCTCGTTGGCGAGCCGGTTGGTGGTGATCTGGATCTTGCGCAGGGCCGCGAGGAGCTCCTTCGGTATCACCAGGGCCTCATCAAGGAACCTCGACGACCTCGAACACGCGGCGCACGATGTCCTCTGCGGTCACCTCTTCCGCCTCCGCCTCGTAGGTCAGCACCACGCGGTGTCGGAGCACGTCCGGCCCCACCGCCTTCACGTCTTCTGGGGTGACGTAGCCTCGATGGCGCAGGAAGGCGTGGGCTCGGGCGGCGAGGTTCAAGGCGATGCTGGCTCGAGGGCTCGCGCCGTACTCGATGAGCGGACCCAGCTCCTCCATGCCTTTGGCCTGGGGCTCCCGCGTCGCGAACACCACGTCCACGATGTAGTCCTTGACCCGGTCGTCGACGTAGATGTCCCGCACCACCCGGCCCGCCTCCAGGAGCTGCTCGGGAGACGACGTGGGGTTCGCGCGGGCGCTGGTCGTCCCCGTCATGCGGTCCATGACCTTGCGCTCCTCTTCCCGGCTGGGATACCCCACCTTGATCATGAGCATGAAGCGGTCCATCTGCGCCTCCGGCAGGGGGTAGGTGCCCTCCTGCTCGATGGGGTTCTGGGTCGCCATCACGATGAAGGGACTCGGGAGCGGGTAGGTGGTGTCGCCGATCGTGACCTGGCGTTCCTGCATGGCCTCGAGCAGGGCGCTCTGCACCTTGGCGGGGGCGCGGTTGATCTCGTCGGCGAGCACCAAGTTCGCGAAGACGGGGCCGAGCTTGCTCGTGAACTCGCCGGTCTTCTGGTTGTAAATCGTGGTGCCGATGACATCCGCGGGCAGCAGGTCCGGCGTGAACTGGATCCGGGCGAAGTTCGCCTGGATCGCGTCGCAGATCGTGCGCACCGTGAGGGTCTTGGCTAGGCCGGGCACCCCCTCCAGCAGCACGTGCCCACCCGTGAGCAGGCCGATGAGGATGCGCTCGATCATGTAGGTCTGGCCCACGACGACCTTGCCGATTTCTGCGGTGAGGTCATCGATGAACGCGCTGTGCTGCGCAACGACGTCATTCAGGGCACGAACATCCTGCATGGGAAGATCTCCAGTTCTGCGGGGCGCCCCCGCTTACTCCCATCGGCACCGATCGCCGTCTCCCCGAACGAGGGATCCTGGGGGAGGGGCGTCGTGGCGAGGAGCCATGCGGGCTACGCCGCGTGCGGGTCGCCGTATAGCGCGGCGGTTCGCCCACTGACAATCGGCGATGGCGGGGGGTGCGAGCATCGGTGAGGTGGGTCGGCAGAGCGGCGGAGCGGCGGAGCGGCGGAGCGGCGGAGTGGCGGAGCGGCGGAGCGCGCCCGCGGGCCCTTCAGCAGCCGACTCTCCCGCTCTATTCCACCGAACCGCCGTGACGGTTGGCCGATCCGTCGTGACGGTGGCCCAATCGGCGGTAAAGGTGAGGGGCTGCGGCCCCCACGCCGACGCGCTGACGCGGCGGGAGTATGCTCGAGGGGTGACGGCCTACGTCGGGACCAGCGGGTTCAGCTATGCTCAGTGGAAGGGGGTCTTCTACCCGGAGAAGCTCGCGAACGCGCGTATGCTCGCCTACTACGCGGAGCGCCTGCCTAGCGTCGAGCTGAACAATACCTTCTACCGCCTGCCTCGGGCGTCCGCACTCGCGAGCTGGCGCGACACCGTGCCCGCGGGATTTTCGTTCGCGGTGAAGGCTCCGCGAGCCATCACCCACTTCGCCAAGCTCAGCCCGGCCGCCGCTCAGCTCGAGCCTTTCCTGGGGGTGCTCGGCGCCCTGGGAGACCGCGGCGGCCCCGTGCTGTTCCAGCTGCCGCCAACCCACCAAGCAGATCCGGCGTTGCTGCGGGATTTCCTCGACGTCCTGCCCACGGAGCTGCGGGCGGCCTTCGAGTTTCGGCACCCCAGCTGGTTCTCGGACGAGGTGCTGGAGGCCTTGAGCCACCATGGCTGCGCCCTCGTCGGGGGCGATTTGGACGACGCCGAGCGCAGCCCCCCCTTGGAGCGTACGGCGCCGTTCGCCTACCTGCGCCTCCGGAGGTCCGGTTATGAGCCAGGCGAGCTGGAGAGCTGGGCTGAGCGGATCCGGCGGCTCGGGGTCGAGGACAGCTACGTTTACTTCAAGCACGAGCAGACGGCCCCCGCGCTCGCCCGGGACCTGCTCGATCTGCTGGACGGCCCCCAACAGCGTGTCGAGGGATCTCCGCGCACTTCATGAAGTCCAATCACGAGGGCTACTTACACGGATGATCAGCCTTACTGATCGCAAGAAACTGGACAGCTTTTCAGTGTCTGCCGTACAGCTATCGGCATGACACTGACTCGACTCCAGCTCCGCCTCCTCGTCGCCCTCTTCGACCTGGCGCAGGCCGACCGGGCCGCGAACGTCAAACGCCTCGCCGAGCACCTGGACCTCCGGTTCAAGGTGGTCGCCATCGAGCTGAACCGCCTGGATGAGCTCGGCCTCGTCCACGTCGCGCGGATGCGCTTGTCCATGTCGGGGCTCGTGGTGGCGGTGAGCGCGCGGTCACGCCTCGGTGCGCGGTCACGCCTCGGCGCGCGCGGCGCGGCGGCTCCGCTCGCCGCCTGAGCC
>JAEWOQ010000466.1 GCA_023460875.1 Pseudomonadota bacterium | reverse complement strand
TGGCGCCGCCCGCTGGGCTCAACGTGCCCGCCAGCAAGAACGTCGCCCCCAGGGCGCCGACGATGCCCGCGCCCGCGAACACGGCCATCTCCCGGAGCCCCGGAAACCCCGCCACGCCGATCCCGACCAGCCCGGCGCTGGTCGTCGCTCCAGCGAGCAGCAGGCTGGGGCGCATCTGGCGCAGGGTCGACTCCGGCGGGCTCCCGGGCATGCCCAGATCGTGGTGCGTCAGCAGGTGCACCGGATAATCGATAGCCACCCCGATGAGGGCGCTCCCGAAGGCGAGGCTCAGCGCGTGGAGCTCCCCGAACACGATCAGGGACACGGACGTCGCCACGAGCATCCCCGCGACCAGGGGCGCGAAGAAGAACACCAGCCGCGTGGGTTTGCCGAACAAGACCACGAAGAGCAGCAGCAGGCCGCCGAGCGAGAAGGTCGAGATGCGGCCGAGATCCCGGCGCACGACCTCCTCGGAGGCGACGGCGAAGCGGTTCACGCCGCTGGCCTCGAGGGTGACGGCCGCGCCGCCGATGGGAGGCAACGCCGCCACGGCCGCCCCGAGGTGATCGAGGAGCTCCCGCTGGCGGGCACCGTCGAAGGGCGAGTCCGCCAGCTCCAGGAACAAAATGGCCTGGCCGTCCCTCGAGAACAGCTGACCGTCCACCACCTCCAGCTCCCCGGGCCGGCGCTCGTCCAGCTCACCCAACAGGGAGCGGAACCGCTGCAAGGGATCCCGGGGCGCGAGCCCCCGCACGAAGGGCCCCTCCGGCCCCGCCAGGGCGTCCTTCAGCGCGCGCGCCTGCTCCGTCAAGGCCGCGCCCGACGTCTCCTCCGGGATCTCCCGCTCCGGCGCCAAGGACCAGAAATGGTAACGCCGCGGGAAGTACGTCTCGAAGAGGGCGCGCTCCGCCTCCTCTTCCACGCCGCGGCGCACCTTCGTCACTCGGGGAGAGGCCTCGAGCTCGGCCGCCAGCCGCGCCGCTGCCCGAGCCAGCGCCGCCCGCGTCTCGTCGGCGTCCCCTTGCCCCCCCTCAGTGGATCGAGCCTCGACACCCAACGACAGCACCATGCGGCGCGTCAGGGTGGAGTCGGTCAGCGCTCGTGAAATCTCGAAGAGCTCCTGGTCGTCGCCGGCGGGCAAGAACGCGACGATGGACGTGTTCACCCGCCAGGACGTCGCGACGATCGCCACGAGGGCGAGGGCCAACGAGGCGGCCACCAGGAGTCGCAGACGGCGGGACACGGCGCAGAGGTTTCGCACCGATGGCCGCGGTCGGGAAGGCCCCGCCTCCGACCAGGAGCGCGCCAGCCCCCACCGCGCTCGTCCATCGAGGCAGGGAGGGCCATCAAGGCAAGGAGAACAGCCGCTCGCGCTCCGCTTCGCTGAAACGTCGCGAGCTGTCCACGTCCGAGAACTTGGTCACGCTGCGATCCCCGTTGGGCTCGCTCACCGTCAAGGAGGCGATCGTCGCACCGACCCCCGTGAGCTCGATGACGCTCACCATCTCGTTCAAGGGCTTGGTCTTGGGGGTGAGGCGCAGCTGCCAGGATCCGCTCTGCCCCTCGCCCTTCGCCGGCGCCGGGGACGCGGCCGGACGGAAGTCGACCCGGTAGTGCTCGTCGAGGGCCGCGCGATCCCCCCGCAGCACCTGACTGAAGGACTGCACCAGGGCGGCCAGCGCCGGCATCTTGGCGAGATCGAGCTCGCGCGATCCCGTCTCGTCGGCGATGCGGAGCCGCTTCCCCGAGAGCAGGAGCACCGAGCGCTTGGGCCGCTCGACGTGGCGCGCGAGCTTGTCCTCGGGCAGGAAATAGAGCGCGCCGCTGCTCTTCAGAGGAGCCTCCAACAGGGCGATGTGTTTGTGCTCCTCGAATCGGGCAGAGAGACCGGGGCTCTTTCGAAAGGCTTCGAGCAGCTCGTCGAGGGTCCGCACCACGCGGGGGGCAGAGTCCACCGGCACCGCGTCCAGCCCATCCAACGGCGCGGCGACCGCCGGCTCCCCCAGGAGCAACGCACCTCCGGAGCTGCCAACCACCACCGCCACGGTGAGCGCAGCCGCGC
The DNA here is from genome assembly GCA_023460875.1 of Pseudomonadota bacterium. GTDB lineage: Bacteria > Myxococcota_A > Polyangia > Polyangiales > Polyangiaceae > NIC37A-2. The sequence goes on along the minus strand of JAEWOQ010000466.1, from coordinate 3,192 downwards.
GCACACGCGATTTCGAAGCTCTGCCCGTCGTCCTTCGTCCGTCCTTCACGACACCTCCGCCTCTTCTCCCGCCCGCTCCCCCGCCTGCTCCCCGGCCTCCCCTCCGGGCCCGCCTCCGTCGGGGAATCCCTGCCCGCGGACGTCGAGCCCCGAGGCGTCGAGCCCCGAGAAGTCGAGCCCCGAGAAGTCGAGCGTAGGGAAGTCGAGCTCCCAGGAGCCGACGTCGAGGTGCTCGGAGCGGTACGAATCGAGCACCTGGTGAATGTCCTCGTCCATCGCCCTGTCCTCCCGATTCATGGGGACGATCCGACGCACCTGCTCGTGCAACGAACGACTACGGCGGTAGCAGCCCCGCCCTTCCCGGAGATCGACCGCCTGCGCGCAGGCCAGCGTGTGGATGGCGGCGACGGTCTCGGTGAGCTCGAGGACGCGCACGCAGTCGCGGGCCGCGATGGTGCCCATGCTCACTTTGTCTTGGTTGTGGTTCTCCGTGCTGCGGCTGAACACGCTCGCCGGCATCGTCGCCTTCAGGGCCTCCGCGGTCAGCGCCGACGCGGTGATCTGCATGGCCTTGAACCCGTGGTGCGCCGCTTCCTCCCCCGCAGGGGCCCCCACGAGGTTCGCCGGCAGCCCGTGGTTCGTGCCGGGGTGACACAAGAGCGCGAGCTGGCGATCGAGCAGGTCAGCCACGTTCGCCACCTGGATCTTCACGGCGTCCATCGCGTGGCACACGTGCCCCCCGTAGAAATTGCCGCCGTGCAGCACGTCGCCCGTCTCCGGGTCCACGAGGGGGTTGTCGTTGGCGCCGTTCAGCTCCGTGTGCACGAAGCGGCGGGCCTCGGGCAAGACGTCGAGGAGCACGCCCACCACGTGCGGCGCGCAGCGCACGGAGTAGCGATCCTGCACCCGCTGAGCGTTCACCTCCCGCCGGCTCTCGAGCTCGACGTCCTCCCGGATCCAGCGCGCGCACAGGGCCTGCCCCGGGTGCGGCTTGGCCGCGAACAGCCGCGCGTCGAAGTGTCGCGGCTCCCCGCGGAGCACGTCGCTCGTCAGCGCCGTCAGGGCAGCCGCCCAGCGCGCGAGCCGCTGCGCCCGCACCAGCGCCAGACAGGCGACGCCGGTCATGGCGCTCGTGCCGTTCATCAAGGCGAGGCTCTCCTTGGGCTCGAGGGACAAGGGCTCCAAGCCGAGCTCCGCGAGCGCCTGCGCCGCCGGCAGGGTGCGACCTCGCCAGCGCACCTCCCGCTCGCCGCAGAGCGCGGCCGCGACGTAGGACAGCGGGGTCAGATCGCCGCTCGCCCCCACCGATCCCTGGCTGGGCACCACCGGGAGCACCCGCTCGGTGAGGAGCCGCGCCAGGGCGTCGAGCACCTCGATGCGCACCGCGGAGTAACCGCGCGCCAGGGACGCCAGCCGCGTCAGGACGATCGCCGCCGTCTGCTCTTCGGTGAAGGGCTCCCCCACCCCGCAGCCGTGAAAACGCATCAGGTTCCGGGGCAGGTCGGCGATCGCGTCACCGCGGACGTCCGTCTCGCAGGAGTCGCCGAAGCCAGTCGTCACCCCGTAAACGACCCCCTCCGCCGCCAGGTGCCGCACCAGGCCCGCGCGCCCCGCCCGCAAGCGCTCCAAGAACGCCGGCGCGTGGCTGACTAGCACGGCGGCCAGCCCCCGCGCCACGGCGGCGACCTGCTCGATGGTCACCGGCGCCGCGCCGACGACCACCTCGGGGAGGACGACACGGGGAGGCTGGGGTTGTTTAGCGGACATCGGCTACTCCTCGGAGGGCTCCGAACCCTCGTCGAACCACAAGGTACCCCGCGCCACGATCCCAGCGGTGCCACGAAGCTCGAAACGCACTCTAGCCAGGCTGCGGTCTAGGGCCACCGTCAGCCGCGCGCCAGGCCGCAACGGCGCCAGGAACTTGAGGCGCCCCAAGCGGGTCAGGCGCTCCAGGTCCGGCCAGGCGCCGCGGACGCAGGGCAGCACGAGGTCGCTCAGCTGGGCGACCGCGGGGAGCACCGGCTCCGAGGGGAAATGTCCCTCGAAGCGGCTCCACACCTCCGGGATACGCAGCTCCGCCGTCGCGCGCTCCGGCTCCTTGGTGAGGCTCAGGAGCTCCACCTCGCCGAAGACGTCGCCGAGGACGTCGCCGAGGACATCGCCGAGGACATCGCCGGCCACGCTGGGCGACGCCGCGACGGATCCCGCGCCCGACGGCTCCTCAGGGGCAAAGAGCGCGCGCAGCGCCTCCCTCCGCACCTTCCCGCGCTCGTCCCGGGGGAGCGCGGACACCACGCGGATCCGCCGCGGCACCAGCACTGGATCCAGCTGCGCCCGCAGCCCTCGCCGCAGCTGCCCGGGTTCGCGCTCGGGCGCGACCACCACCAGCCAGATCTCCTCGCCCCGCAGCCCCCCCACCTCGTGGCGCAGCGCGCAGGCCTCCCGGACCCCGGAGAGCCCGAGCGCCTCCGCCTCCACCTCGCCCAAGGACACCCGCTTGCCCCCGACCTTGACCACGTCGTCGGTTCGACCGAGGTGGCGGAAGCGCCCGCCTGCCTCGACGCGCCCCCGATCCCCCGCCACGTGCTCCACGTCGGGTTCGTCCAAGAAGGGCGACCGCACCAACAGCCGCCCGCCCGCGTCTGTCCGCACCCGCACACCGCGCAGGGGAGCCCACGTCACCTCGACGCCCGCTCGCCGCAGCGCGACGCCGCCCGTCTCCGTCGAACCGAGCACGTCGATGACCTCGAGGCCGAGCGCGCGCAGCCCGCGGGCGATCTCCTCCCGCAGGGGCGCCCCCGACGAGACCACCGACCGCACCCGCCAGGCCTCCCCGAGGGGCGAGCGCTCCGGCGAGCGCTCCGATCCCACGTTCGCCCCGCGCGCGAGCCGCTCCAGCACCTCGAGGTGCGCCGGGACGCTCACGAGCCAGCTCGCCCGTCCCCGCTCGGCGTAGGCGTGGATCGTCTCGGCATGGAGCGGCGTCGCGCGCTCGAAGCTCGCGCCCGCCGCGAGGGGCAGCAGCACCCCGAAGAGCAGCCCGTAGATGTGCTGCGGAGGGACCGTCGGTAGAATGCGCTCGTCCCTGCGCACGCGCAGCTGCGCCGCCAGCACCTGCGCCTCGCCGAGCACCTGCCGCGCTCGCTTCACCCAAGCGCGGGGCTCACCGGTGCTGCCGGACGTGTAGAGGAC
>JAEWOQ010000465.1 GCA_023460875.1 Pseudomonadota bacterium | reverse complement strand
GAGGAGGGCGTGGACGCCCTGCGCGCGTTTCTGGGCGTCCCCAGAGATGATGGCCTTGACCTGTTGCGGGACGCGGGTGGCGGGCCCCGAGGCGGTTTCAAGAGTTTTCCAAGTCATGTGCGTCTGGCGGTGTACGCCCTCCCTGCTGCGTTCCAGTCGTTGAATGCGTAGGTGTAGCCCGATGCGTTCTCGGAGATGGCGCTCATCCTGTAGGCGTCGCCGAACTCGCTGTCCGAGAAGGTCGTCCGACCTGGCCGGCCGTTGGCTCCGCCCTGATAGGTAACGGATTCATTGCCATACTTGTAGGTGATCGCGACGCCGGTGTCGTCGGCGAGCTTCTGCATGGTGCGGTGGCAATTGCGACATGGGGGTAACTGCCCATTGAGGGTGACCCGCGCGTTGCGCTTGACGTTGTTCTCCGAGTGCAAGTCTCTCAAGACATGATCGAACTTGCGCTCCGAGTGTGCCTTCGCCTGGCTCTTGAGGTCTGACGGACAGTCCCCCTCATCGTTGATCAAACCAGAGTAACCAGAGTTGAAGAAGTCGCCCTCCGATATCCCTGTGATCCCCGACACCGACTCCACGGTCATGCCGTGGGTCCAACCCATCAGATCGAACCACCCGATGGGGTTGGGCAGGTAGCCGTACTGATTGAATCCGCCGGCGATGTCCGTCGGATCAGGGCTCAGGTAATGCCCTGTGGAGGGATCGTAGTAGCGGTAGCGATTGAAGTGGAGCCCGGTCTCGTCGTCACAGTACTGACCTGGGAAGCGGAACTGGGTAGTGACTCGTGAGTCGGGAGTGGCGACGGCGGCCCCGAAGGTGGTGCGCTCGAGTCGGCCGACGACCTGGCCGGCGCCGTCCACGAGCTCCTCCGGCGTCCCGTTCTGATCGCCGATCAGGTAAATCCAGGGGCCAGGCGCCCCGCTCGCGTCATGGTCCCGCTGCGCGAGAGGCAACCCGCGCCAGTTCTCCTCGTAGAGGTAGGAGCGGAGGACCCGGGGCGTGCCGCTGGTGACGTCCACCTCTGCGAGGAGGGAGGCAGCGTCCCAGACGAAGTGCACGTGCCGCTCGAGCTCCCAACCTTCACGGCCGCGGCGGAGCACCCGCTTGACGACCCGTCGCGCGAAGGAGTCGTGCACGAGCTCGACCCGGACGTCCTCGGGAGTCTCCACCCAGGCGAGCAACCCGAAGGGGCTCCACCCATACCTCCAGATCCGCTGGGCGCCGTCCACCATCGACCTGCGCTCGATGACGCGGCCGAGTCGATCGTAGACGAGCTCGTCGTCCCCGTGGCGCTCGAGGCGGTTGCCTGGCCCGTAGGCGCGCGCCGGCGCGTCGGGGCCCGCCTCGTAGTAGTTCTCGGTGACGTCGACCTTCCACTCTTCGGTGACGCCGTTCTCGCGCTTGGCCTTCAGGTGCCGGCGCGGGTCGTACTCGTACTCCGTCGTCCCGCGGAGATCCGAGCGGCGCACGAGCTCGTTGACGTCGCTGTACTCGAAGAGCTTCTCGACGGAGACGTCGCGGCGCCGCCCAACCCAGTCCGGCTCCGGCGAGGACGCGGTGCCCCCGACGGGGACGACCGCGCGACGACGCAGGCGACGCCCGGCGTCGTAGTCCTCGTCGACGCGCCCACCCCCAGCGAGCTCCATCGCGCTCGGGTCCGCCGTGGGGCCCCACTGGTAGCGCAGCGCCACCGCGCCTTCGCTGCGGTACTCCAGCGGTCGCCCCATCAGATCGCGCCGCAGGGCGATCTCGATGCCCAGGCTGCTCACGTAACCGAGGCGCCGCCCGAGCCCGTCGAAGCGGCTCTGGAGGGTGTAGCCATGCCCCTCGATGTCCAGGGTCTCCTCGACGATGCGGCCCGCGCCGTCCCGAGTCCACGCCACGCGCACGTCGGGCTCCACGGCGCCGACCATCTCGCCCCGCGCGTTGTACTCGAGGAGACGCTCGGTGCCGTCGGGCGCGACGATGCGCGTCGGTTGATCGAGCTCGTTGCGTTCAAACTCGAACTTGCCCTCGCCTTCGTCGAACCAGGCCTGGTTGCTCTTCAGATCGTAGCCCACCTCCCGCACGCGCCCGTCGAAGGTGTGCTGACGGCTGATCAAGCCGTCGAGGGTGCGCTCGCTCGTCTGACGTTCACCGCGCTCGTTTTGGAGCTCGACGGGCCAGCCCTCACGATTGTAGAGGCAGCGCTGCTCTGTGCCGTCGGGCGCGATGACGCGGGTGGGCCAGCCATAGCCGCCCCGCTCGATGCGCGTGGTGAGGCCGTCGGGGGTGGTGATGCTCACCTCGCCTCCGAGGGCGTCGTACTGGACCGATTTTCGGCGACCCAACGGATCGACCTCGGCGATGACGCGCCCCATGGGAGAGTACTCCCAGCGGGCCTCAGCGCCGTGGTGGTCGATCTCGCGCAGGCGCCGTCCCCAGTAGTCGTAGGTGATGTCGTAGCGCGTACCGTCTGGCTCGACGCGGTAGATGCAGTTGCCGTGGGCGTCGTACTGATACTGGTAGCGGCCCCCATTGGGATCGATGAGCTCCAGGACCACGCCGCGGGGCCCCAAGATCCGGTGCCAGGTGCTGCCGACCTGATCGATCACGGTCTCGAGCTCGCCCGCGGGGTTCCGGGCGAACTCCACCACGCCGCCGAGGGCATCTCGAGCTCGCAAGGGGCGTCCCTCGCCGTCGCGGTCCACGTCCGTGACGAGATCGCCGTAGACCTCCCGGGTGACGTTGCCGAGGACGTCGTGGTCGTACTTGCGAGCGCGACCGAGGGGATCGATCTTCTCGACCACCCGGCCCTCCTCGTCGAGGCGGCGCGTGGTCACGCCTCCAGACCCGTTGACCGCCTTCGAGATGGTGCCGTTCTCTTCCGAGAAATAGCGCTGGAAGCGCACGGAGTCGTAGGCGGTGCTGCCGCCCTCCTCGTCGTACTCGATGACGACGTGGTGGATGCCCCGCGCGCGCGTCTGCCCATCGCGTAGGGTCTCGGGCAAGTCGGCGGCGAGCGCAGGATCCGTCATCCCGGGGTACTCACCCCAGGTCTCCACGCAGCGATCGGAGCGGTCGTACCGGTAGAAGAACGTGAGCCCGGTGCCGAGGCGCTGACGGACCAAGCGGTGCCGCTCGTCGTAGGTGTACTCGGTGACCCAGCCGTCCGCGTCCTCGACCCGGACCAGGTTGCCCGCCGCGTCGTAGGAGTAACGAGCGAACGTGATGCCGATGCCCTCCGGCGACGGCACGGACAGGGTCTCGATGCGGCCGCTGGCGCCGTAGCCGAAGCGGACCTCGCGGCCCGCCGTGTCGACGACGGTGCTCAGCCGGCCGCTGTCGTCGTAGAGGAGCCGCAGCTCGCCGCGCTCCCGGAAGGAGACGCTGGCCAAGCGGAAGCGGCCGTCCACGCGGGGGTCGGGCTCGAAGAAATGAAAGAACTCGTTGCCGGGCCGGAACGTGAAGCCCTGGGAGGTGCGCATGATGGCCCAGCCCCCCGAGGCCGCCCGGTGGCCCGGCTCTTCGAGGCGCGGGAACGTCGCCTCTTCGCGCAGACCGTTGCGCACCAGGAGCTCGCGGCGCCCCACCTGGATCTCCCAGGCCAGGCTGTGCGCCCAGCCCCAGCCGAGCCCGCAGTCTCGATCCCGGTAGCCTGACGAGTAGCTGCGGCGGAGCTCCAGGTCGAAGAAGCCCGGCAGCGCCAGGTCGACGACGGCGTTGGTGAAGACCTCTCCGCTGACCACGTTGACCGGGTCGCCGCGGGAGATGCTGGAGCCGCAGTCCGTGCAGCCCCCGGGAGCCCCTGTGCCGCAGTCATCGCCGCTCTGACCGCCGTCCCCGGGCTCTTCCTCGCCGCTGCTGCCGTTCCCCTTTTGATCCCTGCCCTTGCCGCCGCCGCGACCGCCGCTGCCGCCGCCGCCGTCCCCACCGCCGCCGGCGACGAAGCTCCCAGGGTTCATCCCTGGGATCGCGATCATGTTGGGTGCTGGTGCTGTGCGTGCCATGGCCGACTCAAGCTAAAGGTCGGCAGAAGTTATCATGTGGGCTGTGCGACCACTACTGCCGTCCGCGCCCCCGAGTCGCTGCCGGTGGTGGTGAGGAGGCGCGGGAAGGGGGCGTAACCACGACGCCACGCTTCGACGGCGAGGGCGAGGTGCAGCGGCAAGCTCGCCGCGCCTTGATCCCCGATGCGCTGCGCCGGTGCTTCCATGACCTGCGGCGCACACAGGAGATCCTGGCTGCGCGCGCTCACGGCCTGATACTCGTGAAGCCGAAAGAGCTCGGAGCTCAGATCGCTCATGAGCCAGCCAGCCTGCGCGTTGGCTTCGTTCAACGCTCGACGGACCGCGAGCGTGAGCCCTTTGGCCTCGAAGGCTGGGTGATCGTTGTCGGGGCGCGCGGCCTCGAAGCCAGCGGAAAATGCCTGGATCACCGCGCGCACCGGCAAACCGAGGGCGCGCGCTGTGGCGGGGAGGGTGAGGAGGACGAAGGCCGCGCCCTCTCCCGGAATGATGCCGTCGCGATTGTCGGGGGAGAAAATGCGGTCGCTCGCCGTAAGAGCCTCGATACGGGATGGATCCGCGTCCGTGTGGGCGCCACCGAACAAGACCGCGTCGCAGGCTCCCTGCTCCAGTCGCTGCTGGATGGTGGTGAGGACCGCCGCGCCGCCGCCGGTCCCCGCGGCGTGGATCTCCACCGCCGCGTCGGTCCCATGGAGCGCCCGCGCTTGCCGGCGCAGCGCGAGCTCGAGGCTCGCCGTGTCGACCGAGAACGCTCCCATGGGTTCGTCCGCGAGCAGGTGCAGTCGGAGCCGAGCTCCGGCGAGGCGCTGTCCCAGCTCGGAGAACAGCTCCTCCAGCGCGGGCCCTGTGAGGGCCTCCACGCGCTCCGTGCCGCGCAGCTCCCTGGGCACCACGGAGACCAGACCCATCGTGAACGGTCGCCCTTCGCCGTCGGGCAGGGGGGCTTCTTGAAGCGACACCATCCCGGCGCGCCCGAGGAACCCGGTTTGCGTGGAGGTCAGACCCAGCGGTGTGCGCGCACCGACGCCGGCGATGATCATTTCCCGCGGAGCTCCCGGACGATGGTGAGGGATTGGTTCATCTTGCGAGGTGCCTTCACGGAGGCGCGCCAGACCAGCTCGACGGCGGGCGGCTTGTCGGGGCTCGTCTCCCACAGGTCGACGAACACCGTGTCCACGTAGGGCTCGAAGAGCTCCGGGGCGCGCCCTCGCGCCCGAAATTCGATCTGCAGTCGCACCCGGGGCAAGCGGAAGGTGAAGGGGCCGCTGGGGTGCATGTTGAGGAACGCGCAGTCCTCGCCGCCGCGCAGAGGGGGATCCGCGATCAGGCCCGGGGAGGCGCACTGATGGATCCGGTCGTCCTCGTCGAGGGGAGGCAGGGGACAGCGCAGCTGCTTCCAGGCGTCGTCGTAAGTGCCGATGTAGTCGCGTCGCGGCACCCAGTGGCGCCCGATGGCGCCGAACCCTGCGGGCGGGGGGCGCGTCGACGCGGAGCGAACGGGGTGTTCGGGATCCTCGAGGCAGGGCGCGATCTGGTGAGTGAGCCGCGCAGGGTCGCTCACCACGCCCTTCCCCACGGGGTTTCGGGGCTCCTCGACGAAGCGAGCCGGATCGCCGTCGTCGGTGCCTCCCCAAGCGTTGTCGTAGCGCAGCTCGACGGACTCGACTGGGCGGGGCGGAGTGAGCCCTGCCCCCCGGCTCTCCCAGAGCCGGAGCCCGAACACCCGGACTACCTTCTGCACGGGGCCCACCCGCGCGAAGGTGTCGAACGTCGGGGCGGCCTTGCCGTTCGGGGCGCAGGCGGTGGCGATGACCACCACATCCGTGGCGGGCTTCACCAGGCAGACATCGCTGGGATAGAGGATGCTGCTCTCGTCGGGCTTGCCCCAGGGGAGGTCGGCGAAGCGGAGAGGCCGCATGCGCTCCTCTGGCGCGAGCGTGGGCTCCGGATCGCCTGGCGTGAGCTCGAAGGTGGCCTTCACCATGCAGAGCAGGCGCTCCCCGTCTTTCGCCAGGTACAGCTGGGGGTGCGCGGCGAACTCGGTTGCGTTCTCGAGGGGCGGCTCCATCGGGGGGAGGAGGGTACTACTGGAGGGCGCCGATGTGGATGGGAGGGGACGGCCGGAGGGCGCGGTCGCCGAACAGCCGCCCGCGAGGGCGCCGACAACTCCTGCGCCGCCACTTGGGCAGCTGCTACTGCGACGAATGCTGCGTGGTGGCCGGGATTGCTGGTCCGACTACGGTCTAGACCGCCGCCGCGGACGGCGGGGGGTGATTGAGCAGGAGCCAGAACACGCCGAGCTGGGTCGCTGCCTCGCTGAACTCGGCGAAGTCCACCGGCTTGCGGACATAGGCGTTGGCGCCGAGCTGGTAGCTCCGGACGACGTCCTCCTCTTCTTTGGAGGACGTGAGCACGACGACGGGGATCATGCTGGTCCGAGGATCGTCGCGGAGCGCGCGGAGGACATCCAGGCCGCTGATCTTGGGCAGGTTGAGATCGAGCAGGATGACCTGGGGGACGATCTCCGGATCACGATCCGCGTGAGTTCCCCTGATGAAGAGGAAGTCGAGGGCCTCTGCGCCGTCCCGGACGACCACGAGCTCATTCAGGAGCCGGCTCGAGTCGAAGGCCATGCGTGTGAGCTCTTCGTCATCGGGGTTGTCCTCGACGAGGAGGACGATCTTCTTGGTCTCGAGTCCAGACATGCGTTAGTTCCTCTCCTGTGGGGGGAGATCGTCCGCGGGGGCGCTCCCCGGGAGGGTGAAGTAGAAGGTCGCGCCGCGATCGGGAGCGGCCTCCGCCCAGACGCGCCCGCCATGTCGGACGATCACGCGCTGCACGGTGGCGAGGCCGACGCCGGTCCCCTCGAAGTCGTTGCTCGAGTGCAGGCGCTGGAACGCTCCGAACAGCTGCCCCGCGTAAGCCATGTCGAAGCCGGCGCCGTCGTCCCGGACGAAGTACGTCTGTTCGCCGTCCACGTCACAGAGCCCGACCTCGATGTGGGCCTCGGGGCGCTTCGACGTGAACTTCCAGGCGTTCCCGATGAGGTTGCGCAGGGCGACCTCGAACAGCTGGGGATCGACCTCGGCGCGCAGCTTAGGCGCGATCGTGAAGACGACCTGGCGCTCAGGCTGCTCTTCGGCGAGCTCGTTCGCGACGGTCGTCGCGAGCTTTCCGAGGTCGAAGGGGCGGCGCTTCATCTCGACCCTCGAGAGGCGCGACAGGGTGAGCAGATCGTCGATGAGGCGCCCCATGCGCTGGGAGGCGCGGCGGATGCGCTGTAGGTAGTCGCGGCCCTTCTCGTCGAGGGGACGGTCGAGGTACTTCGCCAGCAGGATCTGGCTGAACCCGTCGAGGGCGCGCAGGGGCGTCCGCAGGTCGTGGGAGACGGAGTAGGAGAACGACTCGAGCTCCCGGTTCACGACCTCCAGCTCCGTCGCCCGACGCGTCAAGGCGTCCGCGAGCTCTTCGATCCGCCGCGCGGCTTCGCTCTTCGCGCGCTCCGCCGTCTTGCGCTCGCTGATGTCGCGGATGGCGCTCGAGACGAGGAGGCCGTCGTCGTCGGTGCGCAGGGGGCTCAAGCTGATCTCGAGGGGAAACTCGCTGCCGTCCTTGCGTCTCCCGTGGAGCTCGAGCCCAGAGCCCATGGCCCGTGTGCGCGGTTCGGCGGTGTACTCGGTGCGGTGCGCCATGTGGCCCGACCGGAAGCGCTCGGGGATCAAGAGCTCGACGAGCTCGCCGATCAGCTCGTCGCGCGTGTACCCGAAGAGCCGCTCGGCCTGGGCGTTGACGAGGCGGATACGGCCGGCCTGATCCGTGATCACGATGGCGTCGGGGGCGGACTCCAGGAGGCCTCGAAACATGCGCTCGCCCTTGCGGAGGCGCTCCGTACCTAGCAGGTAGCCCTCTCCGACGGTGGACAGGACCCAACCGAGGTGCTCGTGCAGCGCGATGAGCGCCGCGTTGAGGCGCGGAGCGTCGTGCTGATAGGTTTGGAGGATCAACGGCACCAGCGGTGCGGTGAACGCCGCGGCGAGATCGTACCAACCAGGGAGGCTGACCCCCGAGGAGGCATAGGTGATCCCCTCCTGGCGCAGGCGCGCTTCGTGGCGCCTGGGATCGCCTTGAAAGACCTCGCGGAGCTCGCCACGGCGGGCGCGGCGCTCCCGTTGAACAGCCTCTGGATCGGCGGAGCTCACGACGGGCCCAAACTCCGGGTGGGCAGCGGCCGCCTGGAGCACGGCGTCGAAGACCTCGTCGTAGTGCTCGTCGTACACGCGCCAGAAGTCTACGGGGCCATCGGGGAGGTTCGGCATCGTGGTCACCTGCGCGGCGGGGAGATCAGCTGTGGTCGAGGAGCTCGCGCACGGAGCGCCCCAAGCTCTGTGGTGTGAAGGGCTTCTGGAGCCACTTCTCCCTCGCGTCGGAGCTGCTGTCCTCGAAGGCCCCGTCTGCGAGGACATCCGCGCCGTGACCGGAGACGTACAGGACCCCGATCCCGGGGCGAAGCGCGAGGACCTCGGTCGCCAAGCGCCTGCCGTTGACCCCGGGCATGACGATGTCCGTGACGAGCAGGTGGATGGGACCCGCGGTGGTCTTGGCGATCTCGAGCGCCTCGGACCCCTGCGCTGCCTCCAAGACGCGGTACCCATAGCGGGAGAGGATCCGGACGCTGAGCTTCCGGACCTGGTCGTCGTCCTCGACGACCAGGAGGGTCTCGGTCCCTCGGAGTGTCGGGGGCGCGGACCGGCGCGGAGCCGGCTCCGTCTCGTGGGCGGTGCGGGGGAGGAGCACGCGCACCGTCGTGCCGCGATCCGGGTCGGACTCCGCGGTCATGTACCCCCTCGCCTGGCGGATGATCCCGTCGCAGGTGGGGAGACCTAGACCGGTGCCCTTGCCGGGGGGTTTCGTGGTGAAGAAGGGCTCGAAGACCTGCTCCAGGACCTTTGGGGTCATGCCGAAGCCCGTGTCCGAGACGGCGACCTCGACGTAAGCGCCCGGCGCGATCTCGTCCCCGGAGAGCGTCTGCTGAGCGGAGTCGACGGTCCGGGTCGAGGTGGTGACGGTCAGCGAGCCACCGCCAGGCATGGCGTCGCGGGCGTTGATCGCGAGGTTCAACAGGACCTGCTCGAAGGCGCCCGGGTCGATCCGCACCTTGCCGAGCTGACCTTGGAGCTGAAGGGCGATGGCGATGTCTTCGCCGATGACGCGGCGGAGCAACTTCTCGACCTCGAGGATCGAGTCGTCGACGTTCACGAGCTTGGGCTCGATCGTCTGGCGGCGCGAGAAGGCGAGCAGCTGCCCTGTCAAGCCTGCGGCGCGCTGGGCCGCCTTGATGACCTCCTGCATGTCCGCGTGGATCGCGCTGTCGGGCTCCAGGGCGCCGAGCACGAAGCCGCCGAAGGTGTAGATGACCGTGAGGAGATTGTTGAAGTCGTGAGCGACGCCCCCCGCGAGGCGTCCTACGGCCTCCATCTTCTGGGCTTGGCGGAGCTGATCTTCGAGGCGGCGGCGCTCAGTGAGATCGAGCATGACCCCGACGACGTGAGTGGCGGCTCCGTCCGATCCACGCTCCGCGACCGTGCCGAGGAGGGTGACGGCGATCCAGCTGCCGTCCTTGCGGGCGACCCGGACCTCGACGACGAGCCGCGGCTGGCTTCCTGCCAGGAGCTCGCTTCGAGCGAGCGCGAACTCCGCGCGGTCTTCCGGGTGGACACGGCGCGCGAACCAGTTGGGGAGCTCGTGGACAGGCGGCAGCTCTTCGAGGCGAAAGCCCAGGATCTCGGCCCAACGCTCGCTGTAGTGGGCGCCCGCGGTGGCGGGGATGTGGTAGTCGTAGACCCCTGCGCCGCTCGCCTCCACGGCGGCGGCGAGGCGCCTGGCCTCCCGGAGCGCGCGCGCCTCGGCGTAGATCCTTTGGCGCCGGACGGCGGCCTCCTCGAGCTCGCGCCGGACCGCGACGGCGAGGCGCTTCAGGTTGTCTTTGAGGATGTAGTCGCGGGCGCCCGCGCGCATCGCCTCGACGGCGCGCTCCTCACCGATGGCTCCCGAGACGAAGATGAAGGGGACGTCCGCGGCCAGGGTGTTGACCAGCTGGAAGGCCCGCAGGCCGTCGAAGCTCGGCATCGCGAAGTCGGAGATCACGACGTCCCAGGTCTGGTCGCTCAGGGCCGCCCGGAGGTCGGGCTCCCGGTCGACTCGCCGCGCGTCCACGGTGAGGCCAGCTCGTTCCAGCTCGAGCACGACCAGTTCGGCGTCGTCTTCGGAGTCTTCGATCAAGAGCACACGTGTGGCCGGCTGCTCCCCCTGCACGATCCGCTTCACCTTCCAGCTTCCCGTCCTGGGCTCCGAGTCCGGGGCGCTTCCGGCCCCGGGCTCGCGGAGAGCCCGAACGTCGACCTACTCGTCTCCAAGTCCGCCCTCGAGGCCAGCCGCTCCGAGACAGCTGGAGTCTAGCGGCCCATCCGACCGTTGCGCAAATCTTGCGCGTTGAATTTTTCCCCGGGGCAACAAGGCGCTGCTCGAGGGTCTGCCGGCGTCCTCCGATGAAAGAGGGGGTTGCCACGGCCTCCGCACGCGCGCGCTGCCACAGCGACGAGCACGCTGGCGCGGCGCTGCTGATTTGCGCTGCCGTTCTGGTGACCCCACGAGGGCCCGCTCGCCCACGACGGAACCGAGGGGCGAGAGGATCGAGGATGCAGGGGCCTGTAGGCCGCTCACGCAGGCTCGATGATTTCAGTGGGCCATGAAGGACTTGAACCTTCAGCCAACGGATTAAGAGTCCGCTGCTCTACCAATTGAGCTAATGGCCCTGAGCTGGCGCTCCGTCACCGGTGGGCACCACCGGCGCGATGGGGACGGGCTCTTACCATGATCAGAAGACACGTCAAGCAGGGTGAGCGCTTCACCTCTTACAAAGGTACCACGGGGCTGCGGGCAAGTCGCGGATCCTCACCGCCGGAGCTGGTCGAGACCGCCGCGGGCTTCCCAGGATCGGCTCCCCTCGTCGAGGCTAGCTCCTGGGACCCGCAGGGCGCGGGCTGGCACCGGGGAGGGAGTCGTGGCTAGGCTGCCCGTCGTGATGCAGTGGAAGTGGCCGCGCTCGTGGGCGCTGAGCCTCCGCGATCGGCGCTCCCGAGGAGCCCAGCGCGCCGGGTCCGGAGCGGAGGTGGCTCCCACGATCACGTCGTCGCGTCTCCGATTCGGGCGGCGGCGCTGGTGGGTCGTCGGGATCGGCGGGGGAGCGGTCCTCGCGTGCCTGGCCCTCTTCCTCGGGCTCGGACCGTTGCTCAAGAGCCGCGCCATCGCCGAGGCGGCCAAGCGCGGTGTGGAGCTGGACGCGGCGCGGGTGAGCCTCGGCTGGATGAGGGCGACGCTCCACGACGTGAGCCTGCAGCCCATCGGCGTGCCGGCGATGCGGGCGCGCTTCGTGACGGTCGCGGTGGGGATCGACGGAGGCTTGGGGCTCCGGGAGCTGGAGGTGACCGACGGCACGGTAGAGGTCGACGGCTCCGTGGATCTCGTCGCCGAGCAGCTCGAGGGTTGGCGCAAGAAGTGGCGAGGGAGCGCTGGGGCCAACGAGGGAGCGCGCTCGAGCGCTGGACCCCGCTACCGCGCCGCGGGGGTCGGCCTGGTCTGGAGGAACGCCATCGAGCCCGGAGACGAGCAGCGCTGGGCAGGGCTCCAGTTCGAGCGTGCCCAGGAGCTCCAGCAGATCGGGCTGGATCACGTCGCCCTTCGGCACCCGCGGGGCACGGTCGAGCTGGCGGGCCTCAAGGCGCTGTGGCGTCGCGAGGGAGGGGTAGAGCGGCTGATCGAGGCCAGCATCGCCGAGGCGAGGGTGAAGGCGAGCCTGGGAGGGGACGACGCGGGGGCGACCACCGCGCAGGCGCGGGCCCCCGATGATGTAGACGGCAGCGACGCAGCGCGGAGGGCGGCGGAGGCGCGGGCAGACGCAGCGCCGACCCCCGCCGAGGAGGCCGGGGGTCTGACGGCTCGTCTCCCGGCGGTGGATCCCGATCGGGGCGCGCGCTGGCAGAGGCTGCTGGGGCGCCTGGTGGGCGATCTGACCGAGCGCTTGCCCGAGCAGGCGCGCGTGAACGCCCTGTGGCTCGAGCTCGAGCGTGGGGAGCAGCGGCTGCACTTGGGGCCGAGCACCTTGACGGTGGAGCGGGGCGCAGAGGCCCTCGCGGTCGCCCTGACGCCCCAAGGAGAGACCAAGGGCACGCCCCTCGCCGTGAGCGCCACGGTTCCCCGCAGCGGCAAGGGGCTCCGCCTCGCGGTGGAGGGCGGCCCGGTGAGCCTCGCGACCCTCGGCGTGCGTGAGGGCGACTTCGGGCTCGTGGGCGTCGGGCAGGCGGAGGTGGGCGGGGTGCTCGAGGTGGAGCTCACGGACGCGAGCGCCGACGCCGCCGCGACGGATGATCCCGAACCCGGACCGCAGCTGAAGCTGCGCGCCGATGCCCGGCTCGCCCACCTCACGGTGCAGAACGATCGCCTCGCACCGCGGCCGGTCAGCGTGCGGAGCACACGCCTCTCGGGCAGGGTCCAGGTGGATCTGGGCGGCACGCGTTACGCGCTCGAGGAGGCGGAGCTGCAGGTGGGGGAGGCAGCGTTCCGGCTCGAGGGAGCCCTCGAGCGCGGCGCGGACCACGTCGCCGTGGACCTGCGAGGTGGCACTCCACTGATCGCTTGCCAGACGCTGCTCGACTCCGCGCCCCGGGGGCTCCTCGACCGGGTGGAGCAGACCCGCATGGACGGGACCCTCGCCCTCGACGTCGGCGTGGTCTTCGACTCCCGCAAGCCCGCGGACATGAAGGTGCGCTGGGACCTGAAGAACGCTTGCCGTATCACCGGCGTGCCCCCGAGCCTCGCCCCCGCGCGCTTCAGTGGCCCGTTCCAGCATGAGGTCGTGGGCCCCGAGAACTCTGCGCTTTTGCACGAGACGGGGCCTGGCACGATCGCCTGGACGCCCATCGATCTGATGGTGCCCTATCTCGAGTCCGCGGTCCTCGTCTGCGAGGACGGACGCTTCTTCCGTCACGACGGCTTCGACTCCCGCGCCATCGAGTCTTCGATCCAGATGAACGTCCGCGCGGGGCGCTTCGTGCGAGGCGCGAGCACGGTGTCGATGCAGCTGGCCAAGAACCTCTATCTCTCGCGGGAGAAGCAGCTGTCGAGGAAGCTCCAGGAGGCCGTGCTGACGATGCTGCTCGAGCAGCGACTCAGCAAGCGGGAGCTGCTCGAGCTGTACTTCAACATCGTCGAGCTCGGGCCTGGCGTGTACGGGATCCGCCAAGCTGCGCAGCACTATTTCTCGACGACCCCCGATCAGCTCACCCTCGCTCAGTCGTTCTTCCTCGTCTCCATTTTGCCGAGCCCCACCCGCCAGTTCTTCGACGCGGAGGGGCGCCTCAACGCCGGCCGCGCCGCGTACGTCCGCCAGCTGCTCCGCATCGCCCGGGAGCGGGGGCGCATCACGGACGCCGAGCTCGAGCTCGGCTTGGCGGAGGAGCTCCGCTTCGGGGTGCCGTACACCCGAGACGGTGAGCCCGCGTCCGACGAGTTCAGCGACCAGGAGCTCGAGTTCGACGTCGACGGGCCCGCCACGCGTACGGCGCCGCCGGTCGACGGGAGCAGCATCCCGACGCCGCGCTCTACTCCGACAGGCGCCGCTGCTCCTGCCCCGGCACGCGGTGCCCCGGTACGCGGTGCTCCCGTACGCGGTGCTCCGGTACGCGGTGCCCCCGTACGCGGTGCTCCCGTACGCGGTGCTCCGAGCACGCCGACTCCCCGTGTCCCAGCGCCGAGCTCGACGGCGTCCGCGACGGACGGCGCGCCCGGGCTCCCGCCTTTGCCATGAGCTCATCATGAGCCCGTCATCATGAGCCCGTCGTCATGAGCCCGTCGTCATGAGCCCGTCGTCATTGAACACAGCTGGTTACGATCTCGAGTGGATGCAGCGAGCCCTCGCAGAGGCGGATCGGGCTGCGGAGCACGGCGACGTCCCCGTCGGCTGTGTGATCGTGGACGCGCGGGGGCAGGAGCTGTCTCGCGGTCGGAACCGGCGGGAGCTGGACGGCGATCCCACCGCGCACGCGGAAGTCGAAGCGCTCCGAGCCGCGGCGCAGCGCATCAAACACTGGCGCATCGAGGGCGCCACCGTCTACGTGACCCTCGAGCCCTGCGCCATGTGCGCGGGTGCCCTCGTCAACGCGCGGGTCGCTCGGGTCGTCTACGGAGCCACGGACCCGAAGGCGGGCGCGGTGGACTCTCTCTTCTCCATCGGTCGAGACCCCCGGCTCAACCATCGCTTCGAGGTCCAGGGCGGGGTGCTCGCGGCCGACGCGGTGGAGCGCCTCCAGACCTTCTTTCGGCGCCTGCGCGCCGCCGGTGAGAAGTAGCGCGAGCTTTCCCGCGCGCCGCCCGCGGACACGCCGCCCGTGCGCCTCCGTGAACCTCGCCCGCCCCCGCGAAATCAGGCTCCCTGATGGTCGCTGTTGACTGAGTCGAGGCGACGCCACTAGCTTGCTTCGCTTACGAAGCTGACCTGCGTGTGCGGGTCGTCATCGAACTCCCTACGGACCAATCCCGCAGCCGACCCCTCGAGTACACACCTCAGTCGTCCCCAAGCCTCCCAGAACCGCCCGGTCCCTGCGTCCGCGGCGCACCGTGGGGGCGACGGGCGCGATCGCCCCGACCGGATTCGCTGTCAGACGGAGACCCGTGCTCGACTATTTCCTCGCTCCAGAGAACGTCCCCTTCGCCATCGTGGCTGGCCTCTTCGGGCTCCTGAGCGCGCTGCAGATCGTGTCCTTCTTCCTCGGCCTGCAGGCATTGTCGGGGTTGGACGATTGGTTGAGCACAGAGCTCTCGTTCGACGTCGGCCATGTCCCGACCTTTGGAGAGGCGCTGTTGTCCGTCTTGGGGCTCGGCAAGGTGCCCGCGGCGTTCTCGCTTCTGTTTTTCCTCTTCGGGTACGCCAGCGCCGGCTATGGGCTGCAGTGGGGAGTGGCGGCGATCGCCGGCTCCCCGTGGCCGGCGTGGCTCGCCGGCTCTGTGGCTTTCGTCCTCACGCTGCCGCTGTTGCGCGTCGCGAACGAGTTGCTCGCGAAGGTCGTCCCCATGGATGAGAGCTACGCCGTCTCCGAAAACTCCTTCGTTGGTAAGCTCGCGGTCGTCACCATCGGGACGATGACGCACGAGAGGAGCGCGGAGGTGAGGCTCGAGGACGAGCACGGACGACGCCACTACGTACAAGCGGTGGCCGACACTGCAGGGGAGACCTTCCGCGGGGGCGACGAGGTCGTCATCGTGGGTAGACAGGGTAGCGTGTTCAGCGTCGTGCGTGGGCCGACGGCGCTGCTTTTGGAGGAGTGATCAGCAAATGGATGCACAGATCGTGGAGGTTGGGGGCGTCGTCGTTCCCAGTGGGCCGGCGCTCGTCGGCGTGTTCGTGGGGGGCTTCTTGGTCCTCCTGTTGGTGTTCGTGCTGCTCGCGGCGCGCTTCTATCACCGCGCGACGAAGGAGATCGCGTTCGTGCGGACCGGCATGGGCGGCGAGAAGGTGATCTTGGACGGCGGGGCCATCAAGCTCCCGGTCTTCCACGAGATCATCCCCGTCAACATGCGGACGCTGCGCTTGCAGGTGGATCGCAAGAACGAAGAGGGGCTCATCACCGCTGACCGCATGCGCGTGGACGTGACCGCTGAGTTCTACGTGCGGGTGAAGACCAGCAACGAGTCCATCGCCAAGGCGGCGCAGACCCTGGGCAACCGGACCCTCGAGACCCAACACTTGAAGGAGCTGTTGCAGGGCAAGTTCGTCGACGCCCTGCGCTCGGTGGCGGCGGGCCTCAGCATGGAGCAGCTGCACGAGCAGCGCTCGGACTTCGTCCAGTCCGTGCAGCAATCGGTCAGCGAGGACCTGCTCAAGAACGGGCTCGAGCTCGAGTCCGTCTCCTTGACGGCCCTCGATCAGACGGCGCGGCAGTTCTTCAAGGAGGACAACGCCTTCGACGCCCAAGGTCTGGCCAAGCTCACCCAGATCACGGAGGCGAAGAAGGAGGAGCGGAACCGCATCGAGCAGGAGACCCGCATCCTCATCGAGACGAAGAACCTCCACGCGGAGAAGCAGAGCCTCCACATCAAGCGTGACGAGGAGTTCGCGCGCATGAGCCAGCGTCAGGAGGTCGAGGTGGCCCGCGCTCAGCAGGAGGCGGAGATCGCCAAGGAGCAAGCCAATCGCCGTCGGGAGGCCGAGCACGCGCGCATCGTCTCCGAGCAGCAGGTGCAAGAGTCGAACATCGGCGCCAACCGCGCCGTGCGCGAGCAGGAGATCCAGGCGGGACAACAGGTCGAAGAAGCCCGCATCCACTCCGACCAGACGCTCGAGATCAGCAAGCAGGCGGCGGCCATCGCGGTCGCCCGCAAGAGCGAGGAGAAGTCGAAGGCCGAGGCCGAGGCCGCCGTGGCGCGGGCCCTCATGGTGAAGCAGGAGGAAGAGGTGGTGACGGTGCGGGAGACGGCCGTGGCCACCCGCCTCAAGGAGGTCCAGCTCATCAAGGCTCGTGAGGAGGCCGAGCAGAAGGCCATCGACGTGACCGTGCGCGCGACGGCGGAGCGCGAGGCAGCCAAGGATCGCGCCGACGCAGAGCTCACCGAGGCGCGCGCTCAGGCCGAGCGGATCCGGCTCGTGGCGGAGGCGGATCAGAAACGCCTCGAGGTTCAAGCCTATGGCGAGAAGGCCATCAACGAGGCGAAGAACATCCTCTCCGCGGAGATCATCCGCTTCGAGCTCCGCAAGCTGATCGCTCAGCTGGCGCCCGAGGTGGTCGCGGCCAGCGTGAAGCCCATGGAGAAGATCGACTCGATCCGCATCATCCAGGCGAACGGTTTCGGCGGGCTCGGAGACGGCGGAAGCAGCGCGACCGGGAGCCAGAACGGCGGCGGGGCCACCTTGCCGAACCAGGTCGTGCAAGCGGCCCTCGGCTACCGCATGAACTTGCCCCTGGTGGACGCCTTGCTCAAGGAGGTCGGGCTCGAGACGTCCAGCGTGGAGGGGCTGCTCGGCGGCCTGGGCAGGGCGATGCGTCCCGGTGATGGAGCGGAGGAGGCGGAGGGCTCGAGCGCCACCCCCGAAGGCGGCCCCGTGGAGAACCCAAGGTCGGGTGCAGTGACCACCCGTGTGACCGACGACGCCGGGCTGGGGAGCTGAGCGCCGACGAGCGCGCCCCAGCGAGCGGCACCCTAGAACGCGCGAAACCCTCGGCTGGTGGGAGCCGAGGGTTTCGTTTGCGCGCCCGGAAAGATTCGAACTTCCGACTTTCGGTTCCGTAGACCGACGCTCTATCCAGCTGAGCTACGGGCGCTGAGGGGCCGGTTTCTTACCATCGCCGCCGGGAAAGTCCACCCCCCTGCGACAGGTGCCGCGGAAGGTTTCGGGGGCGGCGGGGGCCGCCAGGGGGTCGAAGGCACGGTAGGCTGAGCCCCATGAGCGACCCCGCACCGAGCCCTCCCGCTGTCCCGCCTGTCCCGGCCCCCGCTGCGCCGGCGTCAGGGGCGCCGTCGCTCGGCGTGCCTGCAGCGGTTCCCGGGGTACCCGTGCTGTGCGGTTCGCTCTCCCGCTACCCCGTCGGCCTCGGGCGAGCGATGCACGAAGCTGGTTATCGCTCCTTGGGGCTCGACTATCGTTACCAACCGTTCCAGGTGGACGACATAGGGGCAGCCCTGGCGGCCATGCGGTCTCTGGGCATTCGCGGCTGCGGCGTCTCGATGCCCTTCAAGCTCGAGGTCTTGCCCTACCTCGATGAGGTCGACCCCCTGGCCCGTCGCATCGGCGCGGTGAACACGGTGGTCAACGAGGGCGGCCGCCTCATCGGGTACAACACCGACGCCTGGGGCGCCCGCAGGGCCTTCGAGGAGGTCTGCCCCTTGGCTGGATGCCGTGTGCTCGTCTTGGGCGCAGGCGGGGCAGCCCGCGCGGTCGCCTTCGCCTTCGTCTCGGCTGGAGCGCACTTGACCATCGCCAACCGAGATCCACGTCGCGCCCAGGCCCTGGCCGAGGACGTGGGGGCCCAGGCCGCGGGCGATTCGAGCCTGAGCGCGCGGCTCGACTCCTTCGATGCCGTAGTCAACGCTTCCAGCCGGGGGATGGCCGACGTCGACCCGACGAGCCCGATCGAGCCCTCCCAGCTGAGGCACGATCTCACTGTCATGGACATCGTCTACAAGCCGATTCAGACCGAGCTGATCCGGACGGCCGTTACCCTGGGGTGTCCGACGGTGCACGGCGGACGCATGCTCTTGCACCAGGCGACCCGGCAGTTCGAGCTGTATACGGGCTGTCCGGCGCCCACCGAACAGATGGACGAGGAGCTGCACAGGGCGCTGACTGCTTGAGCGCCGCTGCGCGTTTCGTTCTGCTGGGGAAAGAAAACTGCTGGAGGGCTACATCTGACCCCCTCATCGATGGGGGACGGGCGTGGGCCACGATGTGCAAGAACTACGGGAGGGCTGGAGGCTATGACAGGGCTGTCATGCTCTCCCCCGAGCGGCAGGGAGCCGGAGGAGGAGGCCTCCGGGATGGAAGCGCAGGATCGGTCACGAAACGCCCCAGCGATGAGCTTTGGCATGCGACGTGCACATCCAGGACTCGTCGGCGACACGGTGTAGGTCGCCTCCTTGGCTTTCTTTCGCTTTCTTCACGCTTTCGGAGCTCCAGGAGCGGGCTCCGCGCGCTTGGCTTGATCTTTTCGCTCCACCCCTCGGGGTGGCAGCCCTTTCTGACTTACCGGCTTCTCGCTTCGCCTCCGTAGAGACCTCTTTCACCTCCCTAGAGATTTACGAGCTTGGTTCCCGGAGGGCCGTCGCGTTGGCTGGCGGCCCCGGTGAGCCCGAGCCGCGGACGTTGCTGCGGTGCCTCGATGCATCCCCTCTGGTCCGTCGCGCTCACGAGCCCTGCCGTCAAACTGCTATCACCACGCGACGGCTGCTCGTCCTCTGCTTCTCCTGACGCTGACTTTGGTCCCCGCTCCTTCGTGCCAGACGGTTCACCGGTTGGCGCGGGGGGGCGGCGCACCTCCGAGCCCTTAACTTCACCTTGGCGGGTTGCTTGGCTTGACCCAGCTCCGGGTCATCCTCTTCTTAGACTAGTCGACGGTTCATAGGAGCGAACGGCCCTCGTCGGCGGCTCGCTCGGCAAGATTGCAAGAGCCCGACGCCCTCCGTCGGGCTCTTGCTTGTCTGCTGCTTCGTTGCTCGCTGCCGGCATGCGGGCTGGGCACGTTCAGAGAACGAGCCAGCCGCCTCGAGTATTCCCGGGCGCGGATCGAGGCCGGTCGAGGCGAGCCCCCTCGGCCCCCCCTCCAACGGGGTGTCGGCTACGGGGCGTCGGCAGGCCGGCGCGCGGGCTCCTGGGTCGTCGACTCTGGAGGTCCCCGGGTCGCTCCGGACGGAGCCTCCGTCTGAGGCACGCTCGGCTCTGGGGGCGGCAATTCCTCTGGGGGAGTTCGGGGTTCTCCGGGAGGACCGCACGCCGTCGCGACCGTGACCAGGAGCAAGAGGGCACCGCCCAGCTCGCGAGCTGACCGCAGCGGACGTGCGTGGTACCTGGCGATCATGATCGATGGCGTGGCCTGGGACCGCCCCCGCGTGAAGGTGACCCCTGCTGGGCGCCTCCAGTGGGTCCGCGGAGGCTTCCTCCGGGCGTCCTGGAGGTTTGCGGTCGTCGTGCCCCTCCTCTGTTCTTCCTGTGGCGCACCTGGAGGGCCGGCGCAAGGCGCTCCCAGCACCTCGACCTCGCAGGTAGAGCGGCCAGCGGGCCGGTCGAGCGCCTCTCCAACCACCACCGGGGAGCGGGCTCCAGACGTAGATCAGGCCATCCCAGGGCGCGCCGTCGACGGGCCCCCGCTCCCCGAGCTGCTCCATCCCGCCGGGGAGACGCCCTGGCTCGGAGTCGAGCTGAAGGCCCTGGGGCGGGGGGCGGCGGGGGTCCGCGTGGAGCGGGTGTTTCGCGGCTCTCCCGCAGCGGCTGCGGGGGTCGAGCCGGGGGACGTCCTCATCGCTCTCGACGGGCAGTCCGTCCAAGAGCCCCGTCAGGTGCAGGAGACCGTGGCGCGGAGCGCGCCGAGCGCCCGCGTCGCCGTGCTCTTGGAGCGGGACGGGCGCCAGCGGCTCTTGCCCGTGCAGCTCGCCCGCCTGCCGGACGCGGAGGATCGCATGCGCCTGCACTTCGTGGGCCTGCGAGCGCCGGAGCTGGGCGCGCTGGCGACGGTGCAAGGGGCTGGGACCTGGGGGTGGAAGCAGCTCGAGGGCAAGGTGGTCGTCGTCGAGTTTTGGGCGCGCACCTGCCCGGTGTGCCGCTACCTGGTGCCCGTCCTGAACCAGTGGCATCGGCAGTACCGTCCCCAAGGAGCCGTCCTCGTTGGGATCACCACCGATCCGGTGACCACCGCGGACCGCACCGCCCGCGAGCAGGGCATGACCTATCCGGTGGTGAGCGATGTCACCGGTAAGACGAGCGCCGCGTTCTCAGCGAACCAGCTGCCGACGCTGTTCGTCGTGGACCGCCGCGGTATCGTGCGGGACGTGATGGTGGGTTTGTCGGAATCGCGGCTCGAGGACCTGCAGGCGCTGATCGAGCAGCTCCTGGGCGAGGGCTGAGCTGCATTTCCGCGCGGAGCACGGCCCTGGCCGAGCTGACCGCGCTCACGCGAGAAGGAGCGGACGAGGATGGACGACTTGAAGCTACGGGAGCTGAACGAGCGGACGCGGGCGGGCGGCGGCCCCAGCTACCACCAGAAGAACGCGGAGCGTGGCAAGCTCTTCGCCCGCGAGCGCCTCGCGCGCTTGCTCGACGCCGGCTCCTTCGTGGAGGACGCTCTCCTCGCCAACAGCCGCGCCGAGGGGCTCCCTGCCGACGGCGTGATCACGGGCAGCGGCACCGTGGGTGGGCGCGTGGTGTGCGTCGTGGCCAACGACTCCACGGTGAAGGCCGGCTCCTGGGGCGCGCGCACCGTCGAGAAGATCCTGCGCACTCAGGAGCGCGCGAAGAAGCTGCGCTGCCCGCTCTTCTACCTCGTTGACAGCGCGGGGGCCCGCATCACGGATCAGGTGGAGATGTTCCCCGGGCGGCGCGGCGCGGGGCGCATTTTCTACAACCAAGTGCAGCTGTCGGGGCTGGTGCCCCAGGTGTGCCTGCTGTTCGGGCCGTCAGCCGCGGGGGGCGCTTACATCCCCGCTTTCTGTGACGTGGTCGTCATGGTCGACGGCAACGCGAGCATGTACCTCGGCTCGCCACGCATGGCGGAGATGGTGATCGGCGAGCGCGTGACCCTCGAAGAGATGGGCGGCGCCAAGATGCACACCTCGGTCTCCGGCTGCGGCGACGTCCTCGTCAAGACGGAGGAAGAGGCCATCGACTGGGCGCAGGCCTACCTGGCTTTGATGCCGGACAACTACGAGGGCGCGCCGCCAGCGCTGGAGCCCGTGCCCCCCGCTCCTGGCCCTCTGTCCCTCGAGGAGATCATCGTCCGCGACGAGAACAAGCCCTTCGACATGAAGCAGGTGATCGACCACCTGGTGGACGCGGGCAGCTTCCTGGAGATCAAGAAGCGCTTCGCCAAGGAGCTCATCACGGGCTTGGCTCGCATCGATGGGCGCGTCGTCGGGATCGTCGCGAACCAGCCGAAGCACCTCGGGGGGGTGCTGTTCGTGGACAGCGCGGACAAGGCGGCGCGCTTCATTTGGCTCTGCGATGCCTTCGGCATCCCCCTCGTGTACCTCGCCGACGTGCCGGGCTTCATGATCGGCACCAAGGTGGAGCGTCAGGGGATCATCCGCGCGGGGGCGAAGATGATCTCCGCGGTGAGCGAGGCCACGGTGCCGAAGGTGTGCGTCATCGTGCGCAAGGCCTATGGCGCCGGGCTCTACGCCATGGGGGGACCTGCCTTCGAGCCCGACGCTTGCATCGCGCTCCCCACGGCGTCCATCGCCGTCATGGGGCCGAGCGCCGCGGTGAACGCGGTGTACTACAACAGGATCCAGCAAGTCCCTGAGGGAGAGGAGCGCGCCGCCTACGTCGAGCAGCTCCGGGACGAGTACCGCCGGGACGTCGATCTCGAGAAGCTGGCGAGCGAGCTCGTGGTGGACGCGGTCGTGCCCTTCGCCGAGCTCCGGGAAGAAGTCGGACGTCGGCTGGAGCGGGCTCGGGACAAGACGGAGGAGCGGCCACGCAAGAAGCACATGGTGCCTCCCGTCTGAGGACCTGGCGGGCCCCTGCGCGACGCGGCGGGCTCAGGGGTGGTGGCGGCGTCGCAGCAGAGGGAGCGTCAGGCCGACGCTCAGCAGGAGCCAGCGAGCGCCCGCCGAGCCGATGGCGCTGGTTCCAATGTTGCTGGCTCCGACGGCGCAGCCGCCGCTCGCGCGGAAGCCGGAGTCGGCCACCTGGGGATCCACGGCGACCGGGAGCGCGCGGGAGCCGATCGGTTCACCGTCGAAGGCCACAGTGAGCTCGACGGAGCTGCCCCCAGAGCCCGCGGGCATCGCCAAGTCGAGACGCCAGAGGCCGGGGGTGACGGGCTCGAGGGCCACGTGCGCGGCGCCAGGCGCGTGGGCGGTGAGGCGGTGCGCCGCGAAGCCGCCCGCAGGTCGCCCCGCGTCGTCCCGGAGCACGACCAAGGCCCTGAGCGGCAGGTTCACGTCCGGGTACACGAAGCTCTGGGCCACTTCGATGCGGGCCACGCTGGGTAACGTCGCCGCGCCCTGGGCCGCGCCCTGGGCCGCGCTCTGGGCCGCGTCCTGCGCCAGCAGCGCGCCCACCACGTCGAGCGCCCCTGCGCCGACCTGCTCTGGAGCGAAGACGGCCCCTTCGAGGGGGCGAGAGCCTGCCTGGAGCAGCGCGCGTATCTGGTCGTTGGCGAGATCTGGCTCCCGCTGCAGCAGCAGGGCGACGGCGCCGGTCACCACGGGCGCGGCCATCGAAGTGCCGGAGGCCAGCGCATAGTGATCGCTCACCACCAAGCACGCCCCGCCTCCAGGACAGGGCCCGGAGCCCCGGAACTGGCTCAGCACGTTGCCCGAGCTCCTCGGATCGGCCTCGGCCGACATGGCGGCGACGATGTTCACGCCCGGTGCGACGACGTCGGGCTTGAGGGCGCCGGTGCCCGTGGGGCCAGCGGCGCTGAAGTAGGCCGTCGTGTCGCCGGGGGCGTCCGTGAGCGCGCCATGCGCCGGCTGATCGATCGGCGCTCCCGAGTGATCCACCCAGGAGGTGCGGTTGGTGGTGGCGCCCACGGCGATGAGCGTCGGGTGAGAGGCGGGGATGGAGATCGTGCCCGCTTTACGAGACGCGGGGAGCAGCGGCCCGAGGCCGCGTCCTGGCTCGAGATCGCCGGAGCCGTCCACCCAGATGCGCGCGGTGCCGTTGCCCTCGAGGTGCAAGGCGAAGGTGCGACCGGCGCGCCACTCACCGGCGACGATCACGATCGCGCCGTGTTGGGGGAGCGCGACCCCGTGGGCGTTGTCGGCCACACCGTTGACGATCGACACGGTGTAGTCGTCCTGGTCACCGAGCTCCCGGGCCCGGAAGGCGGCGGCGCGCCCACGGGCGAGGAGCGGGGTGCTGCCGCCCCGTCCGTTGGCGAAGCCGATGCGGAGATCGTCGCCGGGGGCGGAGGCGACCCAGGTGAAGATGGCGCCCCGCGTCGGGCGGCTCGTCAGGGCGGGGCTCACGAGGGGCACGCGGGTCGTCCCGGCGGGGGCCACGTGGACCTCCGCGTGAATCCCAAAAGGGCTAGGCAGCGCCTCGCTGAGCCCGGGGTATTGCCCCGCGCTGTTGCCCGAGGCCACGACGATGGCGCGTCCTGGTCGATCGAGGAGCGTCGCGAGACCGACCTCCAGCGCCGAGGTGCCGTCGTGGCCGCCGAAGTTGGAGCCGAGGCTCACGTTGACGACCGCTGGGCGGCCAAGCGCCTGCGCGCGGTCGAAGACGAACCGCGCCGACATGAGGATGTTGACGTCGAAGATGGCTCCGGCGGGTCCGGTGCCCACCTGCGCGACGATCAGATCTGCCTCCGGCGCCGTGCCGAGGTAGGTCCCGTCCGGCTCACCATTGCCCGCGGCGATGGACGCGACGTGGGTGCCATGACCGACCACGTCCGTGGGCTCGTCTCCTTCGAGCGCGTTGAGCAGGCGCTCGTCGATGTCCGCCGCCGACAGCACGGCGCAGGGGTTGTCGCCGGTGCATCCAAAGGCGGCTTCGAGCTCCTGATGGCGGCCTTGGGGTTGCTCGGCGAAGTCGATCAACCAGCGCACTCGGGTGCTCCCGTCCGGGTGGCGGAGGGCTGGGTGCTTGGTGTCCACTCCCGTGTCGATCACGCCCACCACCACGCCTGCGCCCGTGAGTCCGGTGGACTCGCGGGCGGCTCCGCTGCTCGTCCACCGAGCGACGTGGTCGAGCTGAGGTCGTAGGGGAGGAGACCAACGGAAGCGGACGTCGGGATTCTGGGCGATGATCTGCTGCAGGCTAGCAAGGGTGCCGCGGGCGACGGCGAGGCGGCCCGCGACCGGCGTGAGTCCTCGCTCCCGCGCGCTCACGCCGGGAGGCAGCTCCGCGGTGATGCCGAGGGAGTCGTCGGAGAGCCCGAGAGCGCGCGCCGCCTCCAGGCCGGAGCGGTCGCGGGAGAGCATGTCGAACAGGCGCCCCGCGTCCACGTCCGCCGCGGCCTCGCGGGGAGTCAGGCAGGCGAGCGCCGCCGCGACCCCCACACCCAGGGCAGGCCCGCGCGAGCTGGTTCGGCGACCGAGTTGATGGGGTGACCCCGATGGGGTGACCCCGAGCGGGGCGGGCGCGTCACGCGCCGCATCCTAGCGCGTCGTCGCGCGGGCGTCGCTCAGAGGGCGGCGAAGTAGACCGAGCAGCCATGGGGCTCGAAGGGCTCGTGATCGGGATCGAAGGGGTGCGCGAGATCGACGCCCCCCAGGTTCGTCACGGTGACCAGGAGGTGGGCCGCGCCGTCGAGCTCGGTGATGCGCTGCTCGACCACGGGATGGCGTTCTCGAAAGGGGACCAGGAGGGTCGACAGCCGCCCCCAGGCGGCGTCGTAGCGCGTCACCGACCAGACGTAGGACACGGGGGCCTCGCAGGTGCCGCGCATCGCGATGGACGGCAAGGGACGATCGAGCTCGAGGAGGAGGTACGAGGAGCCCGTGGGCGTCAGCGGTCGCGGCAGCGCGAGGTTTCGGGGCAAGGTGGACGAGCGCAGCCGCCAGGCAGGCTCCACGCGGCTCGCCTCGCCCGCCCAAAGGAGCCAGCCGCCGTCGAGGGCGCCGCGTCCCACGCCGAACCGGCTCCGGGCGAAGGCGTCCCAATGGCGCGCCACCCGCTCCCGGGAATACCCGAGGCTGCTGCGCAAGACGTCGAGCACGTCCGGTGCCCCGTGCCAGCGGAGCGCACCGGCGGGCGGGCGGGTCGCGGCGAGCTGGAGGGCGGCGGTGGGCGCCTTGGAGCGCAGCGAAGGGGGCGCCGCGCCGTCCCCGAGCCGGGCCAAGTGCTCGAACCAGAGCGCCGCGCCCTCGGAGCGCTCGTCGCGCATGCGCCACAGCACGCCGCGTTCTGGCTCCGCTTGGAGGCGGGCGAGGGCGAGCTCGTCCCTCGGCTCCGGGATGCCCAGGCGCCACCAGAGGTGCGCTGCGTAGGCGCGGCGCACGTGGGGCGATTGGGCGGGAGCCCGGGCGGCGTCGCTGGCCTCAGCGACGCAAAGGTGAGCGGATCGTGAGAGTTGCGCGGCGCCCCCGACGCAGAAGGCGGCGGCCCGATCGAAGCCGCGGCTCGCGCGGGGCTCGAGCCACACGTCGACGTCCGCCTCGTCAGCGGCCCCGAGGAACTCGGGCGGCGCGGGGCGGGGGTGTCGCTGGTCGAGCCCGACGTACCAATCGAGCTCGCTGCCGCCACCGCGCCCTCCGTCTTCTCGAGGTGCGGGCAGCCCTTCGAGTCGGATCAGGCGCTCGTAGGCGAGCTCCAAGGCCTCCAGCGCTGCTCCGGCCAGCGCCGGCGGTTCGGCGTCGAGGTGGGTCAGGGTGAGTGGGACATGAGCGCACACGGGGAGGCGACGTGAGCACAGCCGGGTCGTCCCGGATGGACGCGGCACCTCCCACCGTAGAGCTCCCGCGGGCAGGGCGGGATCCGTGGGGACTTCCGGCTCGAGCCGGGGAGGTGGCCCACCGAGAAGGAAGGACGGCTCACGCCGGGGAGTCGTCGAGGGAGCGCCCTGCGCCGCCGCCCAGGAGCAGAGCATGAGGCCCCCGATCACCCAGCGCGCGGTGGGCCGTCGAGGGCGTCTCACGACCTGGGGCGCGCCGGGCGGACGGCTGATCACGGCTTCCAGCAATTTGACAGTGAACTCCGACAAGGCCCTATACTGACCGCGGCGTCGCCGTTCATCCTCCTGCACCATGATACCCCGCTTCGATCCAACCCGCGCCGTGGTGTTCGACCTCGCGCAAGGTCAGCTCCGCGACGAGGAGGGCATTGGCCGCCTCAACGTTCCCGCCGACGCGCTGCTCCGCCTCTGGGCAGGCGCGGGACCTGACGTGCGCCGCGATTTCGGGCAGGGCCTCGGCAGCGAGGTGGGCCGGCGAGTGCAGCGGCGCCTGGGCGACTCGGCGAAGGACGCCGGGGCGGAGGTCTGGGTAGAGCACCTCGGGGGTGAGCTGGCCCTCTTGGGGCTCGGCAACCTGAGCTTCGAGCGCTGGGGCAAGGCGCTGGTGGTCGCTGTGGCGGGAGCACCCCCGGGCGCCGAAGAGCTCGTGGGATCTCTCCTCGAGGGGGCGCTGCTCCGAGCGCTCGGGCGTGAGGTCGTGGCGGTGGCCATGGGGGGCGAGCCTCTCCGCTTCGCCGTCCTAAACCAGCGCGCCGGAGAGCAGGCGCGGGCTTGGCTCGACCAGGGGGCTTCCTGGAGCGAGGTCCTGGAACGACTCCACCGCGGGCGAGGTGACGCGTGAACACCGAGACGTTGACCAAGCTCGAGGGATTGCTCCAGCGAGTGCGCCGCAACGCGGCCGCTCCACGACCCCAGCGTCGTCACGTGTCCGCCACGCGCCTCGCCACGAGCCCCGGTGTCGAAGCCGACGAGGAGCTCGGCCGGGCGGAGCTCCTCGACGACGCGCCGCTGCTGGAGCTCGATGAGCCCGTGCTCGCGGGCGTCCAGGGATTGGAAGCGGGACCGGGAGAGCCCGACGAGAAGCCGGCGTCCAGTCGACGCGTCGCTGCGAGCATGGACGAGGCGTTGGCGGGCGCCGCCGATCGCCTCGAGCCGAAGACCATCCCCCCCGAGTCTGGCCCTGAGCCAGTCGCCGCGGCCGACCTCGGGCGGAGGAGGGAAGCCGCCCAGCTCGAGGTGCCGACGACGGAGCAGCTCGGACAGACGGTGCCGCTCGAGGAGGGGCCGCGCGCCGACTTCGAGCTGGACGAGCCCCTGAACGAGCCGCTGCGGGAGCGCGCCGCGGACGCTTCGTTCCTCGAAGCCGAGCTCCCCTCCGCGGGCAGCTACGGAGAGCACCTGGCGCCGCCGCCGAACGCTCGGGAAGAGCTGGAGCGGGTGCGGCTCGGCGAGGTGCGGGCAGAGGTCGTGACCCGACCGCTGATCTCCACCAACGTCGTCGAGTTCATCGAAGCTCATCGCGGCGAGCGCCCCAGCGGGTTCGCGGCTCTCCTCGACGAGAGCCTCTCCCTCGGCGGCTGAAGGGCCAAGGGGGGCATCTGCGGCTCGCGACGCGCAGGGACGGCACTCGCGACGGAGAGCTCGTCGTGATCTCTCCCGACGGGCAGCGCTGGAGCTCCGCCCGGGACATCGCCCCGCACCTGCAAGGGGCTCTGGATGACTGGTCGCGCGCCGAGCCCCTGCTGCGACGCCGGGCCCGCGAGCTCGACGAAGGCCGAGTCGCCGATCGACCGTGCGCGGGGGAGGAGTGGGCTTCTCCGTTGCCGCGCGCCTACGAGTGGATCGACGGGTCCGCGTACCTGAACCACATGGTGCTCGTGCGTCGCGCTCGCGGGGCCGAGTTGCCGCCGGAGCTGCTCACGGATCCGCTCGTCTACCAGGGCGGCTCGGGTCAGCTCCTGGGGCCGCGGGACGAGCTCCCCCTCGCGGATCCCGACTGGGGTCTGGACTATGAGGCGGAGCTGGCGGTGATCCTCGGCGACACGGAGCGCGGCACCCGGGCGGCGAGCGCGGCGGCGCAGGTACGGCTCCTGGTGCTCGTCAACGACGTGACGCTCCGCAACTTGGTGCCGCAGGAGCTCGCGAAGGGCTTCGGGTTCTTCGTGTCGAAGCCGGCCACGGCCTTCGCGCCCTTCGCCGTCACGCCCGACGAGCTAGGCGAGGCGTGGCGGGATGGCCGCGTCCATCTCCCGCTGCGCTCCTTCGTGAACGGCGCCTGGTGCGGCGAGCCGGACGCAGGCGCGGAGATGCACTTCTCGTTCTTTGAGCTGATCGAGCACGTCACGCGGACACGTGACCTGACCGCCGGGACGATCCTCGGCGGAGGAACGGTGTCGAACAGTGACCCTCGCCGCGGCGTCTCCTGTCTGGCGGAGCGCCGCACCCGCGAGCTCCTCGAGACGGGCGCCGCTGTCACACCCTTCCTGCAGCCAGGAGATCGGGTGCGCATCGAGGTGCTGGACGCCGCGGGGCGCAGCGTCTTCGGCGCCATCGAGCAGCAGGTCGTCGCCGTTTGACGCCCGCGGCGCGCGCCGCTTGAGGAGGGGCGCTGGGGGTGCGATCATCGATAGATGGCCAAGGACGCAGTGGAACGGGCGAGGCCGGAGCCGCGGGGGTCCGATCTCGGCATCTTGGGGATCGAGGCGGTGCACTACTACGTCCGTGATCTGGAGCGCGCGCGCCGCTTCTACGTGGAGCGCCTCGATTTCGAGGAGCTGGGGGAGAGCTCGCCCGGCTTGCGCGAGGGGGGACGCCAGCGATCCGTCGCGTTCCGCGCTGGAGAGTGCGTGGTGGTGTGTTCGACGCCGGAGGGTGAGGGGGGCCGCGCCTGGCGCTACCTGCGGCTTCACCCGGACGGCGTGGGCAGCATCGTGTTCCGGGTGGAGGACGCCGAGCGCGCCTTCGCGCTGCTCGATGGACGCGGGGGGACCCCCGTGCAGGCGGTGCAGGTCTTCGAGACACCAGGCGGGCTCATCAAGACGTTCGTCATCACCACGCCCTTCGGCGACACGACCTTTCGCTTCCAGGAGCGTCGCGGGGACGCGCCGCTGTTCCCTGGGTTCGCGCCCTACGAGGCGCCGCGGGGCGGCAAGAACGGGTTCGGGGTCGGGCGCTTCGATCACGTCACCTCGAACTTCGCCACCATGAGCCCGGCGTTACTGTGGCTCGAGCACGTCCTCGGCTTCGAGCGGTTCTGGGACGTCCAGTTCCATACGGACGACGTGCACGGAGAGCCCGGCGAGAGCGGCTCGGGGTTGCGCTCAGTGGTGATGTGGGACCCACGCTCGGGGGTGAAGTTCGCGAACAATGAGCCTTATCGGCCGCATTTCAAGGACTCACAGATCAACGTGTTCCACGAGGAGAACCGTGGGGATGGGGTGCAGCACGTGGCCTTGCACGTGAGCGATATCCTGGATTGCGTGCGCGGGCTCCGCGCGCGCGGCGTGGAGTTCATGCCGACGCCGGCGGCCTACTACGAGCTGCTACCGCGGCGGCTCGCGGCGCTGGGCGTCGAGCTCGAGGAGCCCATCGACGAGCTGCGAGAGCTCGGCGTGCTCGTAGACGGCGATGGCCGTGACTCCTACCTCCTCCAGATCTTCCTGAAGGACTCCGCGGGGCTCTATCGTGACGCGGAGGCGGGGCCCTTCTTCTACGAGCTCATCCAGCGCAAGGGCGACCAAGGCTTCGGCGCCGGCAACTTCCGCGCGCTGTTCGAGAGCATCGAGCGAGGGCAGCGCGGCGCGACGAAGGGCGAGCGGTGATCGAGCGACGTTGGGCGGGCACCCTGCCGGCCAAGGCGCACACCCAGCTGCGAGATCCAGGGGGGGCGCTCCGCCACGAGGAGTGCATCACCCGGCGCGGCTTCGATGGCCCGTTCACCATCCTCTACCATGAGCACCGCCCGCACACGGCGCTGCCGACCTCCCTCGCGCCCCTCGGCTGGGAGGAGGCGGAGCAGCGCGACGCGCTCGCCCTCATCCCTGCAGAGGCGAGCGCTCCCCTGCTTCGCCGTCACTTTCTTGGCGCTCGAGTACGGAGCGCGGGCGATCCGCTCCGCGCGCGCCGGCCGCTGCTCTTCAACCGCGACGTCGTGGTGTCGCTCCTGCGCCCGAGCGCCTCCCTCGACGCTTACAGCGTGAACGGGGACGCCGACGAGCTCTATTTCGTGCACCGAGGGGGCGGGGTGCTGCACTCGGTGTTGGGGGAGCTCGAGTTCACCGCGGGGGACTATTTGTGCATCCCGCGGGGCATCATCCATCGGCTCGAGATCTGTGCCGGAGAACAGCTGTGGCTGCTCGTGGAGTGCGCCGCGCCCGTCGAGGTGCCGAGTCAATACAGGAACCCCGTGGGCCAGCTCCGTATGGACGCGCCCTACGGTCATCGCGATTTTCGGGGGCCGCGCTTCGTTGGGCCTCGAGACGAGGGGCTGCGCACCCTCGTGGTACAGCGGGACCGGCGCCTGCATGGGTTCGAGCTCGCCCACTCGCCCCTGGACGTGGTGGGGTGGGACGGCGCCCTGTACCCGTGGGCGTTCTCGATCCACGACTTTCAGCCCAAGGTGGGGCGCGTCCACTTACCGCCGACCATCCACGGCACCTTCGCGACGCGGGGCGCCCTCGTCTGCAGCTTCGTGCCGCGCTTGCTCGATTTCGGCGCCGGAGCGATCCCCTGTCCCTATCCCCACAGCTCCGTCGACGTCGACGAGGTGATCTTTTATGCGCGGGGCGAGTTTGGCTCCCGGCGCGGGGTCGGGGAGGCCAGCCTGTCCTTGCACCCCGCTGGGATCGCTCACGGACCGCACTCGGGGAAGTACGAGTCGAGCGCGGACGAGGCGGAGCGAGGGCGCCGAGCGGGGCGCCCGGGGGCCACGGACGAGCTCGCGGTCATGCTCGACTGCGCGGAGCCGCTGCGAGTCGCTGCTCACGCGGTCGCCGTGGAGGACAGGGACTATCACCAGAGCTTCGTCTGAGGGGCCGCGCCGTTGACGAAGGTGCGCGAGCCGTGATGAAAGAGGACGGCGTTGGCGGGCCAGTCGCCGCGACGTTCACGACATGGGGCTGGAACGAGAGCGACGAGAGCGTGGGACACCGCGCCGGACGGATCGGCGTGGTGTAGCCGTCGGGGGGTTGTGCGCCCTGCTCCTGCTGAGCCCCGGCCCGGCTCGCGGCGCGGAGGCGCTCGACGCTCCTTTCGCGGCCCCTGTAGGGCGAGCCTGGCTGCTGGACGACGTCGCGTTCGCCCAGCTGGGGACGAGCTCCGTCGCGTATGACGCCTTCGGGACATCGAGGGGCGGCCCCTCCGTGAACCCGAGCAGCGGGGAGCGCGCGTTGGCGTTCGGCGCGGCGATCGTGCCCGGCTTGGTGATCCATGGCTCCGGCAGCTTCGTGCTGGGGCGCAAGGACACGGCGCTGCGCCTGCTGCTCCTCGAGGGGGTGGGGCTCGCGCTGCTGGCCGCGGGCGGCTCCGTGCTCGCGGGGACGGGGGCCGCGCGGGATTTCGTCGGGCCCGCCGCTGCGGTGACGATGGTGGGCGCTGGTCTGTTCAGCTCGTCGGCGTTGGCGGACATGTACTCGGTGCTCGCCCCTACGGGCGGGCTCGGGTTCGATCCGGGCTGGGCGCCGCGCCTCGAGGCCGAGATCGGCTACCGACACGTCTTCGATCCGCAGTTCGATTACCGACATTTCGTGGTGAATCGCCTGCACGCGCGCCTGGACCGCTGGCGTCTCTCGCCGTCTCTGTGGTCCTCACCGAACGACGCCAACCAGCGCTTCCGGACGGAGCTGGCCTACCGCTTCTTCGGGCCCCGCCCGGGCAGCGCCCGCACGGATGGCAACTTTCTGGAGGCGGAGGTCGCCGTGACGAACCACCGCTTCCCACGGGACGAGTTCCAGCTCACGACCTTCGAGAGCTCGCTGCGGGCCCGTTGGGATCTCGCCACCTACGATCCGTTCCTGGCCGGTGCCTTCATGGATTTCGAGGTGGGGGCGGCCAACCAGCTGTACGACTTCGGCCCCGGCGCCCACGGCTCGAAGAGCTTCACGCTCCTCCTCGGCGGCTTCGGTTTCGGGATGTTCCTGGGCGATCGACGTCCGACGGGAGGCTACGTGCGCGCCTACTACGATCACCGGCACGACGACTTCGCGGCGGGCCTCCTCCTGCCGGGGCTCATCAGCGGCGTGTTGGGTCATTTCGGGCTCGACGCGCTCTACTACTTTACAGAGCACCTCGGAGCGCGGGCTGAGGCCCAAGTGGGCTCCGCCACGGTGGTGGGCCTGTCAGGGGTGTTCCGCTTCGGAGGTCGAACCCCATGAGGCGCCGAGCAAGGTGGGGCAGCCGGCGGCGCGCCGGTGGGCTCCTGGTGTGTGGGGCCACCGCGGGCGTGATCGTCGGTCTGGTGCCGAGCTGTCTGCGGCCCGCGGAGGATCGCACGGTCCGGGATGAGGCGGTCGGGCGCGCCGAGAGCCCCGGGCTCCGCGTCGAGGTGCGCGACGGGCTCGCGGCCGTGCGTGAGCTGGAGGGCGGGCTCGTGCGGCTGTGGGCGAGCGCGCCGTCCATCGAGCTCGAGTTGACCTTCGAGCCGGCCTCGGGAGAGGCAGCCGGCGCGCCGGAGCTGGCAGCAGAGCTGCCTCGGGAGGTGGAGCTCTCCGTGAGGAACTGCATGCCCGAGGGGACCCTGACCATCCTCGCGGGCGAAGCCCAGTGGAGCGAGCTCCCGGCGACGC
Source organism: Pseudomonadota bacterium (assembly GCA_023460875.1). GTDB lineage: Bacteria > Myxococcota_A > Polyangia > Polyangiales > Polyangiaceae > NIC37A-2. The sequence goes on along the minus strand of JAEWOQ010000465.1, from coordinate 6,620 downwards.
TGGTGACGGAGTGCCGTTTCCGCGTGGTCGCGAGCACTTCTCCGTTGACCTTGCGCGTGTCCGAGCCCCTCGCGGACACACCGGGCGCCTTCCACTTCGGTGTGCTCAGCGACATCCAGGAGGCGATCGATCGCGTCGGCGATGTGTATCGACGCGTCAACGAGGAGACGCACCTGTCGTTCGTCCTCGGGGCGGGCGATCTCACGGAGCAGGGCTCCCGGGAGGAGCTCGAGCGTTTCCAGGAGGAGCTCGAGGCCCTCGCCCTGCCGTACTACACGACCCTCGGCAATCACGAGCTCGGAGCTTCGGGGGTGCCCTACTACGACTACTTCGGCCGGGGCAGCTTCAGCTTCGTCTACCGGGACGTGCGCTTCACCTTGCTCGACTCCGCGAGCGCGACCATCGACCCGCGCGTATACGATTGGCTGAACGAGTGGCTTCAGCTCGGGCTGCAGCAGACGCACGTCGTGGCCATGCACATCCCGCCGCTGGATCCGACCGGCGTGCGCAACGGCGCGTTCGCGAGCCGCAACGAAGCCACGAAGCTCCTGGGGCGGCTCGCCCGCGGGGGCGTGGATCTGACGCTCTACGGGCACATCCACTCCTACTACCGCTTCGACAACGCAGGGATCCCCGCGCACATCAGCGGCGGCGGCGGCGCCATCCCCGAGCGGTTCGACGCGCTGGGGCGCCACTTCCTCGATGTGCGGTCCGACGGGCGCGGGGTGTCCGGCGTGCGCGTCGTGCGCGTGGATTAGTGGGCCCTGCTCGGTGACGACGACGACGCGAGCGGTCGTCGCTACGAACGACGTCCCTCGAGGTGTTCAGCGAGACGAGCTCGCCTCGCGTCGCTCGAGCTTGCGGTACAGCGTGCGCCGATCGAGCCCGAGGATCTTGGCAGCTTGGGTCTTGTTGCCCGCGACCGTCGCGAGGACCCGCTCGATGTAACGTTGCTCGAGCTCGTCGAGGGTGATGAGCATCTCCGGATTGCTCCCAGCGACCACCAGATCGCTGCTGCGGTACTTCTGGATGCGCTCGGGCAGGTCCTCCACCGTGATCTGGTCGAAGCGGGCGAGGGCCATCGCCCGCTCCATCACGTTCTGGAGCTGGCGCACGTTGCCGGGCCAGTCGTACTCCAACAGGCGCTGGGCCACGGCGGTGGACAGGCCCTTGACGGGCTTGCCGGTGCGCTCGGCGATGGAGCGGATGAAATGCTGAGCGAGCAGGAGCACGTCGTTGTCACGGGCGCGCAGGGGAGGAGTGCGCATCGTGACGACGTTGATGCGGTAGTAGAAGTCCTCCCGGAAGCGGCCCTCCTCGACCTCGGTCTCCAGGTCGCGGTTGGTGGCGCAGACGATGCGCGCGTCGAATGAGACCTCCTGGGCGCTCCCGAGGGGACGCACGCGCCGCTCCTGCAGGGCACGCAGGAGCTTGACCTGGACGTCCTGGGACATCTCGCCGATCTCATCCAGAAACAGCGTGCCGCCGCTCGCCTCCCGCAGGAGTCCGTCGTGAGCGCGGCGCGCGTCCGTGAACGCTCCGCGCTCGTGGCCGAAGAGCTCGCTCTCCAGCACACCGGGCGGCAGGGCGGCGCAGTTCAGGGCCACGAACGGGCCGTCCTTGCGGCGGCTCAGCCGGTGCAAGGCGCGCGCGACGAGCTCCTTGCCCGTGCCGCTCTCGCCGTTGATGAGCACGGTCGCGTCTCCGTCGGCGACACGCTCGATGAGCTGGGTGAGGCGGCGGACAGCGTCGCTCTCCCCGAGGATGCCGATGTCCTGAGTGGTCGGCCCAGTGGCCTGGCGCAAGCGGCGCACCTCTTTGCGCAGCTGGGTGTGCTCGAGGGCCCGCTTGACCGTGTAGTCGAGGATTTGAAGGTCGACAGGCTTGGTAATAAAATCGTGAGCACCCGCACGGATGGCACCGACGGCGGTCTCCATGCTCCCGAAGGCGGTGAGCATCACGGCGGGCGTCGCGGGGCGGTTCTCGGTCAGCCAGGTGCAGAGATCGAGCCCGCTCTCTTGGCCGAGTTGGACGTCAGAGAGGAGGAGGTCGATCTCATGAGCCTCGAGGACAGCCCGAGCAGATGCCACATCGTGAGCTGTGTGGATCGTGAAGTCTTCCTGACGGAAGTGGAGCTCGAGCAGCTCGCAGGTATCGCGATCGTCGTCGACGATCAGGAGGTTGGCTTGTGGCGCGGGGGTCGTTCCGGGCACGGCGTGTGGACTCATGCATACACCAGATCCGTGATGGGGTCTGCACTCGGACCGCGGGCGTTCGCGCGCGCTGACATGCGGCGGTGTCCGCCCCGGTCCCATCCGGCGAGCAGTTCGTGTCGAAGACGTCGTTCGACAGTATCCAGTGCAAACCACGGACGCCCGAGTCGCGCAAACGAAACGGGCCGCGGGTGGTCGGCTTCGACCCGCGCCGAGCGATCGTCCAGGGTCGAGACACGTGCTGCCCGAACGGCCCTTCTACCGGCGCGCGAAAGGTGTCGGGAGCATTTCCCTCGCCCTGGTCATCGCCGTAGGTGCTCGGATGGACGGGCCTAGTCAGGGATTTCCCAGCGGTCCGGGGGGATCAGAGGAGGTCCCCGTCGCGGCAGGGCTGGACACAGACGGGGTTGGTCGCCGTCCGGAGAGCGACCGCCGCGGGAGGTTGGAGCTCGAGCACGAGATCCAAGCGCTCCGGTCCGAGCTGGCGCACGCTCGGGCGTCTTTGTGGGGACTTCAGGAGCTCTTCCAAGAGGCTCCGGCTTACGTGTCGGTGCACGACGGGCCTGAGCACGGCATCGTGTTCGCGACGGGCCTCCTCGAGCGGATGTTGGGTGGTCGGCGGCTGCGCGGCGTCCCCTTCGACGAGGGGTTCCCGCCGGACCTCCAAGGGGCTCTGCGAGCGCGCCTCGACGCCGTGTATCGGTCGGGGTACCCGTCGGTGCAGCGGGAGGTCCTGTGGCGGGTGCGGGACGAGGCCACGGGGGTTGTCCGTGAGCTCTGCGCGGATGAGGTCATCCAGCCCTGGTTCTCCGAGGAGGGGGAGGTGCGAGGGGTGATGTGGTTCGCCGTGGACGTCCTGGCTCAGGTGAAGGCGCGGCGAGCGCTGCTCGCGAGCGAGCGCCGGTTGCGCACGGTGGTCGAGCGCGCGCCCGTGGGGATCGCCTTGATCTCCGAGGACCTCTGCTGGCAACGGCTGAATGACGAGCTTTGTCAGATCCTGCGCTGCGAACCGATCCAAATCCTATCACGGGACATCCGGAGCGTCTTCTTCCCCGAGGATTGGCCGAGCCTCGAAGAGGAGCTGCAGCGGCTCGTGCGGGGCGAGCTCGCGCACGTGCATCGGGAGGAGCAGGTGCTGCGCTTCGATGGGAAGACGGCTTGGTGTCGCCTCAGCGTCTCGCCTTTGGCGCCCGGGGATCGACCGACCGGCTACGCTGGCGATCGGCTCGCTGGCGATCGGCTCGCCGGCGATCGGCTCGCTGGTGAGCGGATCGCAGCTGATTGGCTCGCTGAGGATCGGGGTGTTGGCGATCGGGGTGTTGGCGACCGTATGGGCGAGCGACAGCTGGTCGTCATCCTGGACGACGTCAGTGAGCGCTATGAGTACCGACGCAGGCTCGAGCAGGAGGCGCGTCGCCGCGACGAGTTCATGGCGACCCTGAGCCACGAGCTCCGAAATCCCCTCGCCGTCCTCTCCAACGCCGCCGAGCTGCTGAGGGGTTCGGAGGACCGCGCGAGCACCCTACGCATCACTGGGGTCTTGGAGCGTCAGACCCGCCAGATGCGCCGTATGGTCGACGAGCTCCTGGACGTGGCTCGCATCGCCAAGGGCAAGGTGCAGCTCCATTTCACGGAGCTCGACTTCGTGGAGCTCGTCCGAGGGGTGGCCGACGATCTGGTCGGCGCCGTGGAGGCGCGCGGCCTCACCCTGCAGGTGGACCTGCCTGCGGGGGAGCTGTGGGTGAGGGGAGACCGGATCCGATTGACACAGATCATCCAGAACCTGGCCGACAACGCCGCGAAGTTCACGGACCCGCCGGGCCGGGTGGTCCTGCGGGTGGCCGTCGACGAGGCTGACCGACGCGTGGTGCTCGCCGTATGCGACACGGGCTGCGGGATGGAACGTGAGTTGCTGTGTAGCGCGTTCGAGCCCTTCCGGCAGGCAGATCACACCCTCGGACGGAGCCGGGGAGGACTGGGCTTGGGCCTCCCGCTCGTGCGCGGTCTGGTGACGATGCATGGCGGATCCATCGAGGCTCGCAGCGATGGCCCAGGCTGCGGGACGGAGATGCTCGTCACCTTACCGCTCCTCGAGGAGCCCGCGGAGCGTCGCGTCGCGCGGTTGGCCACCGGAGCGAGGAGGACCCTGCGGGTCTTGTTGGTCGAGGACCACGAGGACGGCGCGGAGACCCTGCGGGAGCTCCTCGAGAGCGTCGGTTTTCGCGTATGTGTCGCGAGGGACGCGGTGGAGGCGCTGAGCCGGATCGAGAGCTTCGGACCGGAGCTCATTCTCTGTGACATCGGGCTCCCCGGTCCTGTCGACGGCTACGATTTGGGCAGGACCATCCGCGGCCGCTGGGGCGATCAGCTGTTGCTCGTCGCCTTGACGGGCTACGGCAGCCGGGCGGACCGAGAGCGCGCCTTCGCCGCCGGCTTCGACGCCCACATGACGAAGCCCCTCGACCTCGACGTCCTGCTGGAGCTGACTTCGGGGCGTTAGCGCGGTCAGCGCGCGGTCAGCGCGCGGTCAGTGATGGGCGACGGGGCCGGAGCGGGGCGCCTCGGGTTCGGCGTGCCTCACGGAGACCTCGGTGACGCGCTCGGTGACGTGCTCCCCGGCAGAGGTGCGGCGCGAGAAGCGACTCACGAGGTACGCGGTGCCCGCCTTGGCTCGATCGCTCGCGGCGCGGCTCCACTGGCGCAGGCGGGCCTTCGCCCTCTCTCGGGTCTCTGCTCCCTTCGCAGGAGCCGTCATCCACCCGACGGCGACCCCCGCCGCGAAACAGGTGACCAACAGGCCCGGAGCCGCCGCTCCGACGAGCTTCCCCGCGCGCACACCCTTCAGGGAGCGCTCCACGACGGGGACGAGCTCGCTCACGGCCCGCCGGGAGGCGTCCACGACGGCGGGGTTGGCAACGAGCGCGGACAGGATCGGGTTCAACGGGAGTCCTTTCGCGAGTAGCTCTAGGAATGGCGTGCTCGTGTCTTCCATGGTGTTCCCCTCTGCGCAGCTCGCTGAGCGTGCGCTGACGTCGATCGAGCAGGGTGGTCGAAGGGTTCAACGGCCAGCTCCTGGGGAGGATGACCCCGCGCCATAGCCTAGCCCCGCACGTGGGGAGGGCCAGAACGGGCAAACGAGGCCCGGTGGCACCGGGGGAGCGGCGGGGAGGGGCCGTCCGGCCTGCTTCATGCATGAGGTGCGTCGCAGTAGGATGAATGGACCGCGCATCTTCCGACTCGCAGGTGACCATGGCAGAGACATCGAGCGGATCGACGAGCAGCACTCCCCGGGGAACGAGCCTTTTGTCGTTCGTTCCTCGCTTGATCTGGCGTGAGCGCGAGCTAGCCGTGGCGCGGCTCGCCGCGACGCTGACCCACACCCTCGGCACCCCGTTGCAGGTGATCGCAGGGAGGGCAGCCCTCGCGCGGAGCTCCTCGGACCTCGACGAGATCGCCCGGCATTTGGAGATTATCCAGCGCAAGTGCTCGGAGATCACCGCGCTGCTCTGGGGAGTGCTCGACTCACTGCGGGTGGAGCAGCCGCCCGCGGGAGCGCCGCTCGACCTGCCAGAGTTCCTCGGCGGAGTGCTGGACGATCTGCGGGCCGTCGGCGCGGCGCGTCGGATCGTCTGGTCGCTGCGCGTGCCCGACGAGTCGGAGCGCCTCCTGGGGCTCAACCTGTGTGCGGACGATCTTCGCCACGCCCTCTTCTCCGTGGGTCTGAGCGTTCTGGCGGAGGCGCCTGACGCGTCCGAGCTCGGGGTGGAGCTCGACAGGATCGAACAGAAGGGCACAGGGCTGACACCGGTGCACGACTCGGTGCTGCGCTTCACCTTTCGCCGCGCGGCCGGCGAAGAGCAGGGCGAAGTGGGGGGGCCGTCGGTGGCCGACCCATGGCTCCACGCGGAGGGGAGGCGCGTGGACGGGGGAGCGCTCGGCTGGGCGGCCGTTCACGAGCTCGCCCGCGGGAACGAGGGACGGGTCGAGGTGAGCGCGGCGACGGTCACCCTGTCCTGGCCCGTCGTGTCCTGAGCTCCGTCGCTCCGTCGCTCCGTCGCTCCGTCACCTCCGTCGCTCGCGGCAGCGTCGATTGTGGACAGGATCTGTCCTCAATCGACCGTCGCGTGCTCAGCCTCGGCGTCGATTGAGGACAGGATCTGTCCTCAATGGGCTCCTGGGAGGACGCTGCGACGGAGCGGCTGCGACGGAAGCGGCTGCGGCCGCGGCCGCTAAAAGGAGCGCTGAAGGGGTTCAGTGCAGTGGGACGATCAACGGCCGAGGCGCCTCTGCCTCTCGGTCCTGGAGAGGTGGCTGCAAGCGCGCATGGGGGGCGCCTCCGCCGCCGGCGGAGCGGATCGTCGGGGTCTCCGAGAATCGCCCCGGTGGGCGCGGCAGCTGGTCGAGGAG
>JAEWOQ010000464.1 GCA_023460875.1 Pseudomonadota bacterium | reverse complement strand
GCAGCTGGTGAGCCGCATCGTGTACGGTGAGGCGCTGGACGACCCCAACGCTCCGACGTCTCCGTCGCCTGCACAGGACGCGAACCTGCGCGGGCAAGCGCACCTCGTCTTCGACGGCGCAGGCCTGCTGAAGAGCGAGCGACTCGACTTCAAGGGGAATCTGCTGAAAGCGAGCCGCCGTCTGGCGACGGCGTACCAGACGACCCCGACATGGGACGCCCTCGCGAGCCTCACGGCGCCGGACGCGATCGAGCTGGAGGCCGAGTCCGAGTCGCTCCTGGAAGCGGAGGTGTTCACGAGCGAGCACGAATACGATGCCCTGAACCGCGTCACGGGAGCGTTGCTGCCCGCGTCGGGCTCGGTCCACCCGAACCTCACCCGTCCGCAATACAACGAAGCAGGACTGCTCGAAGAGGTGCGGGTATCGGTGCGGGGCGCGACCGAGCAGCTGGTCGTCAAGGACATCGAATACAACGCGCGCGGTCAGCGGGTGGTGTGCGAGCACGCGGACCCCGCGACGGGGGATACGAGCTTCCGCATCTCCTACGAGTACGATCCCGAAACATTCCGGCTGACGACCATCACGACGAGGCGCACGAGCGACGAGGCCCTGCTGCAGAAACTCGAGTACACCTACGACGCCGTGGGGAACATCACGGAGGTGCGAGACACGGCGACGTGGGACTCCACGCTCGCGAACTTGGCCGCGCCAGGTCATGGCCAGTACCGCTACGATGCGCTGTACCGGCTCGTCTTCGCGACGGGTCGCGAGCACCCTGGCCAGCAGCCCGCGCATGGCGAGCCGCCGCGCTGGGACATCCCGCACGGTAACGACCTGCAGGGAGTGGAGGCGTATCGCGAGCACATCGAGTATGATCCCGTCGGGAACATCATCGAGATGCGGCACCTGCGCGGCACGAGCAGCAACGCGAGCTGGAGACGGCGTTACAAGTACGCCGAGAGCAGCAATCGGCTGGTGGCCACGTCTCTGCCCGGCGACCAGGAGAACGAGTACACCGCGGTATACGAGTACGAAGACTCGGTCGACAACGACGGGGGCGCCCACGGCTCGATGACGCACATGCCGCACCTCGACGAGCTGCATTGGGACTACGCCGATCGCCTGCAGCACACGATCAAATCGAGCGGCTCGAACCAGCACACGTACTTCACGTACGACGCGTCGGGAGAGCGGGTGCGGAAGGTCTACGAGCACAACAACCTCATCGAGGAGCGCATCTACCTGGGCGGCGTCGAGGTCTACCGCCGCAGGAGCGGCGTGACTCTCGAGCTCGAGCGAGAGACGCTGCACGTGATGGACGACCAACGCCGGGTGGCGATGGTCGAGACGAAGCTGGCTGATCCAGGAAGCTTGGACCCAGCGCCCCTCGACTCACCCCGCTGGCGCTTTCAGCTGGACAACCACCTCGGCTCGTCAGCGCTCGAACTCGACCACGAGGCCAACGTCATCCGCTACGAGGAGTATCATCCGTACGGCAGCACGGCGTTTCATACGGCGGCGAGCGGCGCGGGCGTGAGCCGCAAGCGGTACCGGTACACGGGCAAGGAGCGGGATGAGGAGACGGACCTCTACTACCACGGGGCGCGGTACTATGCGCCGTGGTTGGGGAGGTGGACGGCCGCGGACCCGTTGGGGATTGTGGATGGTCCACAGGTCTACGGTTACGCGAGAATGAATCCTGTCGCCTATAGCGATCCGCGGGGAACGGAGTCCCAGGAAGGTCTTCCGGGTGGGTCGAACTACGATCCCTTCGACGATCCAGCAATAATCGCCGCTGCTGAAGTTCGGTGGAGGCAGAAGCTGGAATCCGGAGAGTTGGAGAGGGATTTAGCGGAGGAGCGTTCCGCTTCGCAGGGGGCGGTGCCTAAACGCGAACCTGAACCTGACGAGTGGGAGTCAGGACGTGACGACCGGAGGAAGGCATCGCTTGCTCTTGCGGAAGCACAGTTCTGGTGGCTGCAAGAATCGAGTCGAGAGAAGTTTCGCGAGTTCTTTAGGGAAGTAAAAGATTGGGAGAGCGAGAATTATCCTGAGTTCGAGCTGACGCCTCTGGGTACGGAGCGAAAGTACTCCGGGGACGTTGAAAAAAAGAAGCCCCCGACGCCGCCGCTTATGCACTCTATCCGCCTAGCGATGGACTTCACAATCACTACTAGGGAGGGGTGGTGCCATATCAGCGGCTCGGGGAAGAGCAGTTTGAGCCCTATCTCGCGGAGGTGGCAAAGATCGCGGACAAGCACGGCATTACGTGGGGAGGAATGTTTATGGGGACACCGAAACCCGAGCACTGGGAAGATCGGGGGGGGAGCCATTATCAATCCAGTTCGAACGGAATGTCTTGGAGGGCAAGGATCCTTTCACCGGGAAGCCCAGCGATTGGGCAAAGAAGCGTGGTGTGCCGGATCGAGTAGTTACCCCTGCGAGGCGCTGAGCGGCTTATGGCAAAAGTATCGTGGCTAAGTTTGGCGCTGCTCGGGTTGGTCGCATCATGCTCCGGCAGTTCTGGTATCGAAGGGCGCTTGCCTGGTGGGAAGCGCCAGGTGACTGACAGGGTTGAGCCAAGGGAGCAGCCGGGGACAGGCGCACAAGATCCGTGCTCGGTGGCAATGAGATGGGTAGAGCATTTAGCTAAGGAGACGGAGCCCATTCGTTGGGGGAAGCGATCTCAGGCGCGTCCGGTCGATCCAGCTCCGATTCTGTCAGGCATAGGCTCGTTTGGTTTTCGAGTTGTGGATGTCAATGAGTCTCAGGACGTCTTATGCGACCCCATCGAGATCGAACAGGGGCTCAAGTCGGCATCCGGTTACTGTTTTAGTGTTCTAATGCATCTCGGAGATGTCGTTGGTCAGGTTCTGGAGACCGGCCCTACCCAACGTAAGCACCTGGAGGTAACCCGCTTGGGTGGCGAATGCGAAGTGAGCGTCCTGCCGGACTGGTACAGACTGAGGTTTTTGGAGAATGGCGGGAGAATAGGCCTTGTGGAAGTAGGGTATCTGCTCATGCAGCCATCTTGTCCTGAGGAAGGTCCCTGCTAGCGAGCCAGAGTAGCCGACGAAGGCGTGGCCCTTGTGGATGAGCAGGGAGTTGAGAAGTAGGCGAGCCTCCGGTCGGGCTCGTGAACCCACTCGGAGGAGTTGCGGGAGCAGCACTTCTGTGCCGTACGAGCATGCCCAAGGCGAAGCCCGCGGAGGCAGTAGCGCGGGCGCTATTCACCCGCGAGAGCCTGGCGCACGAGCGCCACGGCGGCCTGGACATCCCGCTCGACCATCTCCGCCGACAGGCGGAGGACGCGATACCCCAAGCGAGCGA
>JAEWOQ010000463.1 GCA_023460875.1 Pseudomonadota bacterium | reverse complement strand
GTCGACGACCTCGAGCTGGACATGACCCCGTTCATGCCCGCCCACGGGCACGGCACCTCCCAAGAGCCGTCGCTGACCCCCTTGGGCGACGGCAGCTATCGCTTCGACGACGTCCTGCTCACCATGGCGGGGCTCTGGGAGCTCCGCACGACCGTCTCGGGCCCGCTGACGGACTACTTCGCCCCGCGCTTCGAGGTCGAGTAGCTCATGGTCAAAGCCGCCTCGGCGATGTCTCGGTGGGTGCTCGGCCTCGTGGCAGCGCTGGCGCTCCTGGCGAGCCCGGCGCTGGCTCACGCCCAGGCCTGCTGCGCCGGAGCCTCTGCCATCACCCCGGCGCGCCTCGGGCTCCACGAGCAGGCGCTCGTCGGTGTGCTCGTCACCGCGTCGACCGGGCTCGGCTCCTACGACGCGGCGAGGACCTTCCGCGCGACGCCCCCAGGGGTCGGGGAGCTCGACTTGCGGCAGGACGTCGTGGCGGCGCTGCGCTGGCTCGAACGAGGACAGCTCGGCGTCCTCATCCCCCTCCACGCCTCGTGGCGGCGCTCGCCGACGACGGGCGCCGAGCTCGGCGGTGGGCTCGGCGACCTGAGCCTCAACCTCCGCTACGACGCGATCAACAACCGCGAGTACCGCTACCTGCCAGGGATCGCGCTCTTGGGCGGCGTCACCCTGGCCACGGGCCGCCCCCCGGAGTCCGCCCGGCGTCCCCTGGGCAGCGACGCCACCGGCACCGGCGCTACCCAGTTCAGCGTGGGGCTCGCCCTCGAGCGGTCCTTCGGAGACTTCCTCCTGAACGTCACCGGGCTCGCGTCGAAGCGGACCCGCCGAGAGGTGTTCGGTGTGGACAGCGAGCTCGGGACCCACCTGATGGCGCTCTTCGCGGTCGGCTACACGCTCTTCGAGGAGACCGCGGTGGCGGGCGTCCTGACCTATACCCACGAGGGAGACGCCCGCATCGACGGCCAGGCCGTGCCGGACACCGCGAGCGGTCGCCTGCGCGTGTCGCTGGCCGCGAGCTCGACCATCAGTGACGCTTGGCGGCTCCAAGGGGCCGCCTTCATCGATCCTCCCCTCGACGGCCTGGGACGGAACCTCCCGTCCAGCGTCGGGGCCACCCTGGGTTTGATCTGGAGCTTCCTGTGACACGCGCCCTCCCACTGGTCCTGCTGTGCCTCTCCTGTCTGTTCGGCTGCGCCTCGACACAGTCGACCGAGCGGATCCCCCTCGAGCCGTTCGCGCTCCGCGGCAGCGACGGCCGGACCCATGAGCTCTCCCAGATGATCGGGGAGAGCGCCTTCACTGCCTTCGTCTTCTACTCCGAGTCGTGTCCCTGCGTGTCAGTCCACGAACCTCGCCTGAAGCAGATCTTCGAGGACTATCGCGGCCGGGGAGTGCAGCTCTTCTTAGTGAACTCCGAGCGCGGCGCCGACCCGCAGCAGGACGCCCAGGAGGCCCGGCGACGCGAGTATCCCTTCGTCCTGTTGACCGATCCGGAGGCGCGCTTGGCGAGATCCGTGGGGGCCGAGTACGCCACCCACGTCGTCGTGGTCGCCCCCGAAGGGCTCATCCGCTACTCGGGCGGCGTCGACTCGGACATGGTGCGCCTGAATCCAGACGCGACGCCCTATCTGCGCAACGCCCTCGACGAGCTCTTGGCCGGACGCACCCCCGAGATGGCGAGCCGCGGCCGCGGCTGCACGCTTCAGCTCCACTGACGGTCAGCTCCACTGACGGTCAGCGGACATTTTCCGCTGCGCACGCAATATCACATCACCACTTACCGGCCGCGTGTGTGTAGGTAGGAGGAATCGTCAGTCATGCCTCAACGTCTCGGCGTCGGCCGCCGAGCGCCTGGTATCCTCGAATTTCGCGGGGCGACGCCCCTCGCCCGCAGAAGTGCCTCCCATGACCTCCCGACCTGCCCCCTCGTCCCGCCCCCTTCGCTGGTTCGTGCTCTCGAGCTCGCTCGCGCTCTGCGTCGCGATGGCGTGCGGAGGTGGCGCGAAGGTCGACGGCAGCGGCGACTGCACCGGCTCCGACTGCACCAGCAAGAACGTCTGCGAGAAGACCTATCCGGGGAAGTGCGGCACGCCGTGCACCTCGACGGCGGATTGTGATGCGGGCCTCCACTGCGGCTCCGATGACGAGTGCACGGCCGCCTGTGTGCGCGGCGAGCAAGACCAGTGCGGCGAGGGCCTGCAGTGTACGAGCGACGGCCGCTGCCGGAGCGCCCTCTTGGGGTTCGGGGGCGAAGGGAACGGGGCCGGCGGCGAGGGCAACGGCGGCGACGGAAACTCCTGCATCGACGTGAACGTCAACTTCGATCCCCAGATCCCGACGGTCATCCTGCTCGTCGATCAATCCAGCAGCATGACCGCTAGCGGTGGCTGGTCCGTGCCCGCCGACTACGAGCCCTGGGGCTGCGAGACCAACGGGACGTGGCGCTGGAACGTCGTGCGCAACGTGCTCTTCAACCCGACCGCCGGCGTGGTGAAGCCCCTCGAGGACAAGGTGCGCTTCGGTCTCACGCTCTACTCATCGGACGACTTCGAGATCGCCTGCCCGGCCCTCGACAAGGTGCCCGTCGCGCTGAACAACTACGACGCGATGCTCGATCGCTTCGAGTGCAGCGAGCTCATCGAGGACACCCCGACACAAGCGTCCCTGGAGGACGCCGTGGCCGATCTCGAAGCCATCGACGAACCTGGCCCCAAGATCGTCATCCTCGCGACGGACGGGGAGCCAGACACCTGCGAGTGCCCCGACTTCAGCGGTACCCACGTTCCGGCCGAGTGCAGGGGCATGAACGCCGCCGCCAAGCAGCAGGAGGCCATGGACGGCGTGGTCGCGTCCGCCGGGGTGGCCCACGACAAGGACATCACCGTCCACGTCATCAACGTGAGCAGCCCGAGCAACGCTTCGCTCCAGGCGCACCTCGAGGGCGTGGCCGAAGCGGGCGGCGGGAACGTGTATCCTGGCTTCAGCCCGGACGAGCTCCAGGCGGCCTTTCAGGAGATCATCGACGGAGCTCGCTCCTGCGTCCTCGAGCTCGGCGGCGAAATCGCCTCCGGCAAGTCGTCGAGCGGCGACATCCGCCTGAACGGGGAGAAGCTCGCGTACGACGATCTCAACGGCTGGAAGGTGAACTCTCCCACGCAGATCGAGCTCCTCGGCGAGGCCTGCGAGGCCATCAAGACGGGCAACCACGAGCTCACGATCAAGTTCCCCTGCGGTTCCTTCATCGTGCGCTGAGGCTCGCCGCCCCGTCGACCCCCATCGACCCCTCATTCGCCTGAGGACTCAGCGGGCCTCGGCTCCGCAGCGTCGTCTACCCGCTCGAGCCTCTCGATGAGCCACTCGTGCGTCCGCACTCGAAGGTCTCTCCGGGCCATTCGGAACGGGGCAAGCTCACACGCCCTCCGCGCAGCGCTTCGTGATGCTCGATGAGACGAACGGCCGCGAGGCTCCGGCCCCCCGGTGGTCGCCTCCAACCCGGAGTGCTACGGCCACGAGGTCGGCATCGCCGCGTCACCCATGGACCTTCCGCTGATCCTCTCCTGGGCCGCTTGGGGGCTCGTCGTCGTGTTGGCGGCGCTGCTGCGCTCGCGGGCCTACGCCGTGTTCCGAGCCGTGACCCTCGGAGTGCACACCCTGCTGGCCCTCTCGATCGCCCCTGCGTTCGAGCCGGTGGCGCCCCTCTTCTGGACGCTGCACACCCTGGTGTACGTGCACGCGCTCGCCCTGGTGCGACCGCGCATGCGCCCCCTCGCCTACCGCCTGCTCGTGAGCATCCCCGCGGCCTTCTTCTCGGCGGGCACGCTCCTGTCGTTGCCTTGGCTGCTCCTGGCCCCGCTGGGCGTGGACCTGCGGTTCACCTCCATCGCCTACGTGCTCGCTGGCGTCGGGCTGCTGCAGTCGTCGCGGACGCGCCCCGAGGTCATCGACGTGGCGGTGGCGGACGGAGAGCACGCCCCCGCGCTGCAGCGCTGGACGGCGACGGGCGCCAGCGGGAGCCGCCCCCTGCGCATCGTGCAGATCACCGACCCGCACCTGGGCCCCTTCATGTCCGTCGAGCGGCTGCGCGGCATCTGCCGACGAGCGGTGGAGCAGGATCCGGATCTGATCGTGCTCACCGGTGACTTCCTCACGATGGAGTCCCAGGAGGACCCGAGCTTGCTCACCGCAGCCCTGTCGCCCCTCGCGGATCTTTCAGGGCGCGTGTTCGCCTGCCTCGGCAACCACGATCACGAGGCGCCGCGCACGGTGCGCGACGCGCTCGCCAGCAACGGGGTGCGCCTGCTCGTGGACGAGGTCGAAGAGATCGAGACCCCCGCGGGGCGCGTACAGATCCTGGGCATGGACTTCGTGTGGTCGAAGCGCGCCGAGCACCTCCAGCGGGTGTGCGCTGCTCACCCGCGTCAGCCCGACGCTCTTCGCCTCGTGCTCCTCCACGACCCCACCGCCTTCAAACACCTGCCCCCTGGTGAGGCCGATCTGGTGCTCTCGGGGCACACCCATGGTGGGCAAGTCGGCTTGGTGAGCCTCGGCCTGCCCTGGACCATCATGCGCCTCTTCGTGAAAGCCCCGGATCATGGCCTGTGGGCGCGCGGAACGGATCGGCTCTACGTGCACCGCGGCACGGGCCACTACGGGTTCCCCCTCCGCCTGGGCGTCCCCGCGGAGGAGAGCCTCCTCCGCGTCCACGTCGGGACGCCGGACCGCTCCGCCGCCTGACCACCGAACGTCTGCAGAATACGCGCTCGCGCTCCTTTCGGAACGAAAGCGCGCAGGGACACATTTCATTGGGGTCACGGCTACCTTCCGTTCGTCACCGTCTCCGCACAGCCCCCGCAGGCGCCACCGGGGCCGCGCTAACCCAACCTAATCCGCGAGCGCCACGAACCCCGTCCGGCGCAGGTTGCCCCTCCCAGTGGGCCAGGGGAGGCACTTCGTGCCCGAGCCGGGCACCGAGTAGACGAGCACCTGGCGCTCGCGATCGACGCCGTCCTTGAGGCTGACGACGATCTCCAGGGAGCCGTCCCCGTCGACGTCGGCGACGGTGGGGACGGGCATGGCGCCGCGGTCGGGCAGCGGGATCTGGTGGAGGACGGCGCCGTTGGCCCCCAAGATGAAGAGCGAACCTTCGCCCGCGTCGGTCGAGTACGTGGTGAAGACGAGCTCGGGGCGGCCATCCTTGGAGAGATCCGCCGCGACGAGGCCCCCGGTGAGGACGCCGGGTTGGTCGGTGAAGCGTTGCTGCCACAGGGGTTCGTTGGCCGCGCTGACGGCGTGGATTCTCCCGTCGAAGCCGGCGAAGACGAACTCCACTCCGGGGCTCTCGGGATCCAGATCCACGACCGTGACCTGATTGGTAGCCGCGACGATGTTGTCGCCCGCGTCCCACAGGCCGTCGATGAAGCCTGAGGCGTGATACGGCTCGAGCCAGGCGTCGGGGCGGGTGCCGTCGTGGCGCACCACCCACAGCGCGACGCCGCGCTCACGATCCGTCTGCGCGGCGTTCTGCACCGAGCCGAGCATCACGAGCTCCGCCACGCCGTCCCCGTCGACGTCGACGATGGCGGGCGCCGTATTGGTGAAGTGCGCCTGGTTCGCGGAGGCCTCGTCGTCCGCCCAGCCTTGCTGCGCGAGGTCGTAGTCGTGCAGAAAGCGGATGCCGGGGAACTTGGTCTTCCCTCGGAAGATGGGCGCGGCGTCGAAGGCGCGGCCCGTGCCGTCGTGCAGGCTCACGTAGGCGTTGTCTTGGGGGGCCAGGATGTCGTCGACGCCGTCGCCGTCGACGTCACCGAGGGCGAGGGTCTGATCGTAGCCGGAGTGTACGTAGCAGGCGTCGTCGCAGCCGCTCGCGCCCGTGGTGTTGGGCGGAAAGCCGCTCACCAGGCTGCCATCGGCGTGGAGGGCGATGAGGATGTCCGTCTGGCCGTTCTCCTGCAGCTTCCCGGTGGTCACACCGACGAGCTCCAGGTAGCCGTCCCCGTCGATGTCCGCCGCCGCGAGGGCGCGCAGCTCGTCGCGCCACTCGAAGGGGAAGCCGGGCAGCTCGTTGCCCGCGGCGTCCCACGCATTGATCTGTTGGCGCGACGCGACGGCGATCTCGAGCCCCGGGATGTCCGGGCGCAGATCCGCCACGACGGGGGGCGCCCAGATCCGACCGGGGAGCTCGTGCTGGTGGAGCAGCGTGCCGTCGAGGTGCCAGACGAGCAGCAGGCGATCCCGCGGGACGATGATTTCGTTCTCGCCGTCGCCGTCCAGGTCGGCCACCGCGGGAGAACCCAGCCACCCCTCGTGCCAACGGTCGAACAAGGTCGCGAGCAGGACGGGCTCGCTCACGTCCTCCGAACCGCCCTCGGCCTCGCAGCTCGCCGCGGGGAGATCCCCCACCGGCTCGCCGCCGATCGGGAGGGAACCAGCCCCGCCCGCGCCGCGACCGCCGCTCGCCGAGCCGCCGCTCGCCGAGCCGGGACCAGACTCCTTCGAAGCGCCCTCGGAGCCGCAGGCGCTCGAGAGCAGCGCCCCGATCACCACACCTCCGAGCCCCAGGGACGTCGTCGCCCACGAGGCCCTCCGTTCACCAGCGCGCCGAGCCGTGGAGTGGCCCCTGGAGTGGCTCCTACATTGGCTCCTACGCAGGCCCTTCGACATCCTTTCAGGATACCACGACCATCACGGCTTCCGCACGACGGTCGAGCCCGGCGCGACCTCGAGCACTGTCCTTCGAAGCACTGCACCTTCTAGCTTTGGGGACACCCTACGGCGCGCGACTTCGAGC